>NZ_JBEYFY010000055.1:0-46982 GCF_040703595.1 Streptomyces sp. NPDC007084 | reverse complement strand
CTCCGCCTTGCAGCTGCACGCACCCTGCCCCGCTCGGCCCAGCCGACAAGGCGCCGCACTCCGGCGCCACCTGATCCAAACGACACGCCCTAGGCCTGGAACCGGCTCACCGCCGCCCTCCTCACCGACTTCGCCCGGGTCCCCGACGCCCCCGGTCGATCATCGCCACGGAGTCGCTGACCGCGGCGGATCGGTGGACACTGGTGACGCCTGCCCCCAGCACGGCTGGGCCTCTCGTCCATCCTGTCGTGGAGGTTTCGCATGCCCCGCACCGTCTGGTCCGGCGCCATCTCGTTCGGCCTGGTCAGCGTGCCGATCCAGGTGGTCAGCGCGACCGAGGACCACTCCATCCACCTGCACCAAGTCCATCTGGAGGACATGTCCCGCGTCCGGGTGCGGAAGGTCTGCGAACTCGAGGACCGCGAGGTGGCACAGTCCGAGATCGGCAAGGGCTACCAGTGGGGCAAGGACACCATCATCCCCGTACTCGACGAGGAGCTTCGGGAGATGCCGCTGCCCACGGCGAAGGCCATCGAGATCGAGGCGTTCGTCCCGGTGGACTCCATCGACCCGATCCAGATCGGTGACGGCTACTACCTCCAGCCCGCCGGACAGGCCGCGGCCAAGCCGTACAAGCTGCTCCGCCAGGCCCTGGAACGCTCGGCGAAGGTCGCCGTCGCCAAGTACGCGTGGTCGGGGCGCGAGCGGCTGGGGCTGCTCAGGGTCCGGGACAACGTGATCGTGCTGCACTCCATGCGCTGGCCCGACGAGGTCCGCGACCCCTCCTCCCTGGTTCCCGACCCGGTGGAACTCACCGACGACGAGATCGCCGGAGCCGAACAGCTCATCGAACGCATGACACGCGACGACCTGGACGGGCCCGAGTTCGTCGACCACTACAACGACGCCGTCGCCGAACTGATCAAGGCCAAGCGGGAGGGGGCCGAGCCCCCCGAGGCGCCGCCGGAGACGAAGCCCGCCGGGAAGGTCGTCGACCTGATGGCCGCGCTCCAGGAGTCCGTGGCGAAGGCCCGCGAGTCCCGGGGCGAGGAAGCGACGGTCCACGACCTGCCCAAGAAGAAGAGCGCGGCCAAGACCACCTCCGCCGAGGGCGCCAAGAAGACGGCCGAGAAGCAGCCCGCCAAGAAGACCGCGAAGAAGACGGCTGCCGCACGCAAGTCGCGGAGCGCGTGACCGGCAGGTCGCCGGACCTTCGGGACGGGCTCCGGGCCTTCGGGGCTTCAGGCCTTCGGGCCTTCGCCGGCTCCGGTCCCCCTCCGTCTCCGTCTCCGTCTGCGTCTCCGGCGGGTGGCGCGTAAGGGAGCGGGCCGGTGTGCGCCGGAAGACTACGCGTCCGGTCACGCCTCGCGGCTGCGGCACGTGACACGCCGCCCGTCGGCCCGCTCCCCACAACGCCCTTAACCAGCCCGGCAGTTCAGCACCGGTGCGCCCGCGCCGCCCGGTGCGGCGCCGAAGCCGAAGCCCGTCGAAGCGCCGGGCGCGATCGCGCCGTTGTGGTCGGCGTTCGTCGCGGTGACCGTCCGGCCCACCTGGCTGTAGGAGGCGTTCCACATGCCGGAGACGGTCTGGTTGCCCGGCCAGTCCCAGGTGACCTGCCACGACCTGGTGGGTGAGGAACCCGTGTTGGTGACGGTGACGTCGGCGTTGAATCCGCTGCCCCAGTCGCTGCTCACCTTGTAGGTGGCCTTGCAGCCGGCGGAGCCGCCCCCGGTTCCGGTGGTCGTCGCGGTGACGGACGTGGAGGCGGGAGAGACGTTGCCGGCCGCGTCGCGGGCCCGCACGGTGTAGTCGTAGCGGGTTCCGGCGGTCAGGCCGGTGTCCGTGAAGGTCGTGCTGGTGACCTGGCCGACCCTGCCGGTGCCGCGGTAGACGTCGTAGCCGGCCACCCCCTTGTCGTCGGTGGACGCGGTCCAGGACAGCGACACGCTCGACGCGGTCGTGGCCGTCACGGTCAGTCCGGCCGGCGTCGAGGGCGCGGTCGTGTCTCCGCCGCCCCCTCCCCCGCCCGCGGCGAAGCCCGGTGCCTTGATGGCGGCGAGGTAGCCGTCCTTGACGGTGTCCACGGTCTGCCAGTCGTCCTTGAGAATGCCGCCGGTGTCACCGGAGTCCGGATTCCAGGACCAGAAGGTCCAGTTGAAGCTGTCGGCCCCGTACGTGCCGGTGGGGCGCAGGTAGTCGACAAGGGCCGCGAGCCACTTCTGGTCCACGGTCGACTGAAGTGTGGTGCCGAACTCACCGAGCCACACCGGGGCGATGTTCTGCTTGAAGATGTAGCCCCAGTTCTTGTCCCAGATGGCCGGCATGTTGGCCGGGAACGACGGGTCGTTGAACCACGGTTGCTGGGCGACGCTGGTGGCGTAGTCGTGGGCCGAGTAGACGAGGCGGTTGGCGACACTCAGCCGCACCGGCGCGGAGGCGACGCCAGCGAGGTTGCCGCCCCACCAGTTGCTCTGGCCGTTGACCGTCTGCACGCCCTCCACGAAGATCAGCAGGCTGGGGTTGACGGACAGGACCGCGTTGCCGGCCCGCTCGGCGGCGAGCCGCCAGTCGACACTCGTGTCGCCGCAGCCCCAACAGGCCGGGTCGTGCGGCTCGTTGTGCAGGTCGATGCCGATCACCGCGGTGTTGCCCTGATAGCGGGCCGCGAGCGCCTTGAGGTCGGAGATCCAGGTCGTCTCGGGGACCGCGGAGGTGTACCAGAGTGCCGACTGGGCGCCGGAGTCGGGGCGATGGCGGTCGAGTACGACCTTGAGGCCGATCGAGCCCGCGTAGTCGACGATCTTGTCCATCACCTGGAGCGAGTTGAGGCCCTGCAAGTCGGTGTTCAGGCCGTTGGCGTAGGTGATGCCGTTGGGCTGGGTGCCCTTGAAGATGTCGTCGCTGTAGGGCAGCCGGATGGTGTTGTAGCCCAGGGTCTTCATCTGGTCGATCATCGACTTGTAGTCGCGTGACCAGAGGCCGTGCGTGACGTAGTTGGCGGTCTCGAAGCCGAACCAGTTGACGCCGGCCATGCGCACCGGCTGGTTCTGCGCGTCGAGGATGCGTCGGCCGTCGGTGTGCCAGTACCCGGCACCGGCGGCTGCCGCCGCGCTCGACGGGGAGGAGGGCGCGGCGGCAGCCTGTGCGGGTCCGGCGACCGTGAGGGGGACGAACGCGGCGAGGGTTGCCGCGACGAACGCGACCAGGGCGCGCCGGACACGAGCTGCGGGTGGGTGACGCATGGTGGGGGTCCTTTCGGGTGGGAGCGCTCCCATCAATGGGCGCACGTCTCCGAACAGGCAGGCGGATGAGCGGGTACGGGAGGAGCGCGTACGAGACGAACGGGTTCGGCACAGGTGAGCCCCCGCCGCCAGGCAAGTGCGGCCGGGCATCCGGCCTGACGGCTCCCGAGGACCGGCAGGAGTGTCCCGCTCCCGACGGCCGGCTCGTCGAAGCCGGACTGCGCACATGGAAGCCACTAAGCGTGTCCGCGTCAATACTTCACGCAATGATCGCCTCGGTGGCTCGGCTCGGCGGAACAACGGCGCGTGAGCCGCGAAGCCCCCGCCACCACCTCCGCACCCGCCCCCACCTGGACCGCGCCCACCCGGGGCCGCTCACCCGCAACCATGATCGCGCAAATCCGACAGGATGTCAGGAGCCCATTATTCGCAGGGGTGTTGACATCCACGGTCGAGGCGCCGCACTTTGGGAGCGCTCCCACGTTCGGTGCCCCTGTCCCCGCCGTCATCTCGGCGACCGGGCACCGCGTCAGCGCACGACGACGAAACGCCGGGCCCGGGCCCGGGCCCGGACCGCCGCCGTGGTGCGCTCCTGTCCGGCAGCCCTTTCGGCTCCACCCCGCGCGACGCACACGGTCGCGTCCTCGTCCTGCCCGCTCGCCCTCGCCCGCCCCGCCTGTCCTGCGCTCTTCCGCACGGGGCGTCCGCGAACCCGCACCAGCACGCACCCGCACCCGCACCGTCCGTACCTGTCCGTTCTCCCCCGGAGTTGACCGATGATCTCCCGTAGACCCCACTCCCCCATGCGCCGAAGTGGCCCCAAGCGGACCGCTGTTCTGGCCGCCGGCGCTCTGCTCGGCGCTCTGTCGGTGGCCGCCCTGCCGGCCACCGCGACGGCCGCCGCGAAACTCGACAACCCGTACGTCGGCGCGAAGGCGTATGTGAACCCCGACTGGTCGGCCAAGGCGGCTGCCGAGCCGGGTGGTTCGGCGGTGTCGAACCAGCCGACGTTCGTCTGGCTGGACCGGATGGCCGCGATCCAGGGCACTCCCGGCGCCCGCGGCCTGAAAGCGCATCTCGACGCGGCGAAGGCCCAGGGCGCCAACCTCGTCCAACTGGTGATCTACGACCTGCCGGGGCGGGACTGCGCCGCGCTCGCCTCCAACGGCGAACTCGGCCCCGACCAACTCGCCACGTACCAGAGCGACTACATCGACCCGATCGCCGCGATCCTCGCCGATCCGGCCTACGCGAGTCTGCGGATCGTCAACCTGATCGAGCCCGACTCGCTGCCCAACCTGGTGACCAACGCCGGAGGCACCGCCGGTTCCACTCCCGAGTGCGCCACGATGAAGGCCAACGGCAACTACGAGAAAGGCGTCGGCTACGCCCTGCACAAGCTCGGCGCGCTGCCCAACACCTACAACTACATCGACGCCGGCCACCACGGCTGGCTCGGCTGGGACAGCAATCTCGTGCCGTCGGCCCAGGAGTTCAAGAAGGCCGCCACCTCCAACGGCGCCACCGTGAACGACGTGACGGGCTTCATCGTCAACACCGCCAACTACTCGGCCACCAAAGAGCCTTACGTCAAGGTGACGGACACCGTGAACGGCCAGACGGTGCGCCAGTCCAAGTGGATCGACTGGAACCAGTACAACGACGAGAGTTCGTACGCGCAGGGTCTGCGCACCGCGCTGGTCGGGCAGGGCTTCGACGCCGGTATCGGCATGCTCATCGACACCTCGCGCAACGGCTGGGGCGGTCCGGCGCGGCCGACGGGTCCCGGTCCGGCGACGAGCGTCGACGCGTACGTGGACGGTGGCCGCGTCGACCGGCGCATCCACGCGGGCAACTGGTGCAACCAGAGCGGGGCCGGCCTCGGTGAGCGTCCGACCACCGCGCCCGACACGGGAATCGACGCCTATGTGTGGGCCAAGCCGCCGGGTGAGTCCGACGGGGCCAGCCAGGCCGTCGACAACGACGAGGGCAAGAGCTTCGACCGGATGTGCGATCCCACCTACACGGGGAACGGGCGCAACGGCAACAACCTCACCGGCGCGCTGCCCAACTCCCCGCTCGCCGGGCACTGGTTCTCCGCGCAGTTCCGCCAGCTGCTCGCCAACGCCAGCCCGCCGGTGGGCGGATCGGGTGGCGGTGGCGGCGACACGCAGGCCCCGACCGTTCCCGGCGGCCTCACCGTCGGCTCAACCACGAGCAGCAGTGTGGCCCTGAGCTGGACAGCTTCCACGGACAACACCGCCGTCACGGGATACGACATCTATCGCGACGGGACGAAGGTCGGCAGTTCGACCACCACTTCCTACACCGACAGCGGTCTCTCCGCGTCCACGACCTACCGGTACACGGTGCGGGCCAAGGACGCGGCGGGCAATGTGTCGGCCGCCTCGGCGGCCGTGTCCGCCACCACCAAGGCGTCCTCGGGCGGCGGGGGTGGGACACCGGGTCTCAAGGCCCAGTACAAGAACAACGACTCGTCCACCGGCGACAACCAGATCAGGCCCGGCCTCAGGCTGGTCAACGGCGGTTCCGGCACGGCCGATCTGTCCAAGGTGACCATCCGCTACTGGTTCACCGGAGAGTCGTCCTCGGCCGGTTACCAGACCTTCTGCGACTGGGCGCAGCTCGGCTGCTCGACGGTGAAGACCTCGGTGGGCGCGGTGTCGCCGAACCGTACGGGCGCCGACCACTACCTGGAGGTGGGCTTCACCTCGGGTTCGCTGGCGGCCGGAGCCGACAGCGGTGATCTCCAGTTGCGCCTGGCCAAATCCGACTGGTCGAACTTCGACGAGTCGGACGACTACAGCCACGGCGCCAACTCCTCGTACGCGGACGCCTCGAAGGTGACCGTCTATGTGGCGGGCGCGCTCGTCTGGGGCACCGAGCCGTAGAGGGACCGACCGGCCGGCACGCCGGGCACGGGACCGGGGCGGGTGACGCCGCTCCGGTCCCCTGTAGCGCCCTGTCCGCCCGTGTCGCGGGGCCCGGCCTCCCGTACTTACACGGAGCCTGGCCTCCCGTATCGCGTGAGCACGGCGGCGCCCGCCCGCTCGGCCGACAGGCACTCCAGGTACTCGGGCGGACCGCCGGCGGGGAAGAGCCGTTCCCCGGTGCCGAGGATCGTGGGGAAGGTGAGGAGCCGGTACTCGTCCACCAGGTCCGCCGCCCTGAGCGTACGGACGACGCTCAGGCTGCCGGTCACGATCACGTCGCGCCGCTCCTGTTTGACGGCGTCGGCCAGATCTCCCTCCAGGACGCGGGAGTTGGCCCAGGCGGAGGCGTCGGTCAGGGTGCGGGAGGCGACGATTTTGGGCACGGCGTTCATCCGTGCGGAGAACGGGTCGTCGCGGCCGGGCCAGAGCCGCGAGAACAGCCGCCAGGTCCGGTGCCCCAGCAGCATGACCCCGTCGTCCAGGACGGGGCCGAGCCGGAACTTGTCCCCGGCGACCGTCTCGGGCCCGTGCCGGAACGCCCAGCCGCCGGCCGGGGTGCCCCCGGAACCGTCCGGGTCGGACACGATCCCGTCCAGGGTGATGAACTCGATGACGATGACACTCACGATGGTTGTCGTCCCTTCGGTCGATGCTCACCGGTACATACCGGCGGCACCGGCCGGACTCATCGCGCCCGGCGGGATTCGTCCCGGGAGATTTGCCGGGGCAGGCCGAAGGCCTCGAACACCGCCGGGTCGGCGAAGACGACGTTGTGCGCGATCCGGCCGCCGGCGAGCCTGAGAACCTGGAGGGTGTGCAGCGCCAGGGTGCCGTCCGGTCCGTGCCCGGGCCCGGGCGGCGCGTACGCGGCCAGTGCGGGCTGTCCGTTGGCGGTGAGCGCTCGCATCGCCCATCCCGTCCCCCGCAGGTCGAAGACCCTCCGGATGAACCGGCCGTAGTCGTGGCTGCCGCGGTACCACAGCGGCACCGGCGGCATCTCCAGCACGACCGCGTCGGTCAGCAGACGCACCAGCGCCGGAACGTCGGCCGCCTCGAACGCCCGCATGTACCGCTGGACGACGGCGTGCAGTTCCGGATCGTCCGGTTCGGTTACCTCGCCCAGGTCGCCCGCGTCGGCGAGTGCGGCCCGGGCCCGCTGCAAGGCGCTGTTGACGGCGGCCACCGTGGTACCCAACTGGGCGGCCACCTCGGCGGCGCTGAAGTCCAGAACCTCCCGGAGCACGAGCACGGCCCGCTGCCGTGGCGGCAGCACCTGCACCGCCGCCACCAGCGCGAGCCGCATGTCGGTGCGCACGCCGATGTCGAACCGGTTGTCGGGGAACGGCTCAAGCCAGGGGATGTCCGACGCCGGGGTGAGCGGCGCCCCGGGATCGTCGCTCGGTCCGCCCAGCCCGGAGGGCAGCGGGCGCCGGGCACGTCCCTCCAGCGCGGTCAGGCATACGTTCGTCGCGATCCGGTACAGCCAGGTCCGCACGGACGCGCGCGTCGGGTCGTAACGCTCACGTGCCTTCCAGGCGCGCAGCAGGGTCTCCTGCACCAGGTCCTCGGCGTCGTGGAACGAGCCCGTCATCCGGTAGCAGTACGCCACCAGCTCACCTCGGTACGGCTCGTAGTCCACCGGGCCATGATGCGGGTTCGCACGGCCGGCCGCCGAGTGTTCCGGCCTTCCGCGCCCGTTGCCTGCCTCCCTCCGGTCACCTGACCGCTCGGATCGCGTGACCGCACGGCTGGCTTGACCGCACGGCTGGCTTGACCGCTCGGATGCACGGTTTGCGTGACCGCTCGGATTACGTGACCGCCGGGGTACCGCGTCTTGCGTCCGTTGATCGAACGAGCTGTCAGAGTGACGTCCTAGTGACGCCCTGGTCCTACGAAGCCGAACGTGCCTGGGGAGGCATCTGCTGTGAACATCGTGCGGTCCCTGCTGCGGCGCGACGCGGGTTACACCGCGCTCCGGAGGTCGGTCAGAGCCGCGATCGTCGCCCCGGGGCTCTTCGCCCTCACCCGGGCGATCACGGACAGCCCCGTCGTCCCGCTCTTCGCCGCGTTCGGGTCGATCGCGATGCTGCTGTTCGTGGAGTTCGGGGGGCCGATGCGGGACCGGGTCGCCGAGCAGGCCGCGCTGGTCGTGACGGGGGCGGTGCTGATCTCGCTCGGCACGCTGGTGTCCCGCGAGGTGTGGCTGTCCACGCTGTCCACCGCTGTCGTGGCCTTCCTGGTGCTGTTCTCCGGTGTGGTCAGTTCGGCGCTGGCCGGGGCCTCCACCTCGCTGCTCGTCAGCTTCATCCTGTCCGCCACGCTGCCCGGCCCGGCGGGCGCCATTCCGGACCGGCTCGCGGGCTGGGGCCTGGCGGGCGTGGCCTCCCAGTTCGCCATCCGGTTCCTGTGGCCGGCTCCGGTGCGTGAGCCCCTGCGGACCGCCACCGCCGGCGCGTGCGGCGCGCTCGCCGCGCAACTGCGGGCCGAGGCGGACTGTGTGCTGCGCGGATTCGGCACGGCGGACCGGACGGCGCTCGGCACGATCTCGGACGAGACGCGCGACGCGGTGGCATCGCTGCGGGACACGTTCTTCGCGACCCCTTACCGCCCCACCGGGCTGTCCACGTCGACCCGTGTGCTGATCCGGCTCGTCGACGAGGTGCTGCTGCTCGCGACGATCCTGGACCGCGCCCCGGTGGGAGAGACGACGGGCCCCACGGACGCGATCGTGTGCGGGGTGAAGACGGCCGCCTCGGATCTGCTGAAGGCGAGCGCGGAGCCGCTGGGCGGCCCGGACGACGGTGACCGGGGTCGGCTGGCCCCGTTGCAGGAGCGCCTCGTCCAGGCCCGGTCCACGATGGAGAGCGCCGTGACCGCGTTCCGCCCGAAGACCACGGACGGCGGTCAGGCCGAGCCGATCCCCGCCGACGGCCGGGGCGAGCGCACCGCGACCGGGTTCGTGAGTTCGCTGGAGCCGAGCTTTCGCGCTCAGGAGATGAGCTTCGCCGTGTCCGCGATCGCGCGGAACGTCGATCTGATCCTGGCCGCGCGCCGGCGCACGCTGTGGCAGAAGATCACCGGCCGGCGCCCCGACGGCGCCGACTCGTCTCTGGTGTCGGCGCAGCAGCGGGCGGGGGCGCACGCCGAGCGGCACTCGGTGTGGCTGCACAACAGTGTCCGGGGCGCGATCTCGCTCGCGCTCGCGGTGCTCGTGGCGGAGCTGTCGGGGGTGCAGCACAGTTTCTGGGTCGCGTTCGGCACGCTGGCCGTGCTGCGCTCCAGTGCTGTGCTGACCGGGCAGAACTCGCTGCGGGCGATCGCCGGGACCACCGTCGGTATCGTCGTCGGCGGCGGGCTGATCTATCTCATCGGGTCGAACACCACGCTGCTGTGGGTGCTGCTGCCCGTCGCCGTCCTGTTCACGGGATTCGCCCCGGCGGCGATCTCCTTCGCGGCCGGGCAGGCCGGGTTCACCGTCTCGATCCTGATCCTGTTCAACCTGCTGGAACCCACGGGCTGGACCGTGGGCATCGTACGGATCGAGGACGTCGCGATCGGATGTGCGGTGAGCGTGGTCGTGGGGCTGCTGTTCTGGCCGCGCGGTGCCGCGTCCGTCCTCGGTCACGCGCTGGCGGAGGGCTTCTCCGAGAGTGCGCGGTATCTGCGCGGTGCGCTCGACTACGGCGTGACGCGCTGCGACGGTCTCGTGCGGACCGCGCCCGTTCCGGACGAGGAGCGGTCTCGCGCGGCGGGGGCGGCCCGGCGGCTGGACGACGCCTTCCGGGGGTTTCTCGCGGAACGGGGCACCAAGCACCTGTCGCTGACCGACGTCACCACCCTGGTGACCGCCGTGGCCGTGCTCCGGCTGACCGCCGACGCCGTACTGGACCTGTGGGAGCGGGAGGAGTCGCCCTCGGCCGCCGACCGTACGGCCGCGCGCGCGGAGATCGACCGCGCGGGCGACCTGCTGGCCGCCTGGTACGAGGCGACGGCGAGGGCGCTGACAGGCGTCGGCGAGGTGCCGGACGCCGAGGGCAAGGACACCGGCGCCGACGAGCGGCTCATCGGCGCGGTCGAGCGGGATCTCGGCGACGAGCGGAGCCGGCGTTCCTCGACCGCCATCAGGCTCGTGTGGACCGCGGACCACATCGAGGCGGCCCGACGGCTCCAGCGGGGCGTACTGGGTCCGGCGCGCATCGTGGCCCGGTTGCAGCGTGAACACAACGCGCGCATGGGCCTGTTCCGGCTCTCCTGACCGCCTGTCTCAGCGACTCGCGCCGCTGTGGTCCCGGCCGGAGAGCCGGCCGGGACCACGCTGTCGTGACTCAGTCGTCCGTCGCGCGGCGGGCGGAGTTCACCCGGTGGGCCGGAGACGATTCGCTACGGCCACGGAGTCGGGGCCGGCGGTGCGACCACCGGGGGACGGTCGTCGCAGGTGATGGTGTTCGGGAGTTCCCAGGACGCCATCCAGGGTCCCGTCGTGCCGCCTCCGTCGTTGCCGCCGAGGTCCCGCACCGCGAACTCGGAGCCCGTGGAGGGGAAGTTGAAGGAGCCGCAGTTGTTGATGCCGACCGCGCCGACGTTACGGGCGTCCACGTTCTCGAAGGACGCCGAGCCGGCGGAACGGGCGCTGAGCACGGACGTGCCGGTGCCGTCCACCCGAATGTCCTTGAAGCGGACGCCCCGGATCGCGTACGTGTCCTTGACCGGGAAGTCGGAGACCAGCATCACCGCGTTGTAGGTGTTGTCGAGGAAGTGGTCGCCGGTGACCTGGATGTCGGCGTCGATGTCGCGTTCCAGGGCGTAGAACCAGATGGCGCCGAGACCGATCTTCCAGTTGAGCTCGAACGGGCCTGAGCGGACGGTGGTGTTGTCCGTGATCCACAGGTGTCCGGTGAACGGCTCGGCGCCGAAGCGGGAGCCGACCTGGATGGCGCTGCCCTCTCTGACGGGGTCGGCGATGAGGTTGCCGGTGACCGTGTTGTCGGTGCCGCCGTAGAGGGCAATGCCGTTGGCGAGGACGGGGGTCTGCACGGTGTTGTGGGAGAAGACGTTGCGCGCGTTGCCGGTCTTCTCCGACCACATGGCGAGGCCGTCGTCACCGCTGTTGCGGACGAAGGTGTCCGACACCGTCGAATCCGTCACGCCGGTATGGAAGTTGAGGCCGTCGGCGATCTGGTCGGCGATCACGTTGCGGGTGACGCGCAGCCGGGTCATCGGGCCGTCGAACCACATGCCGACCTTGGTGTGGTGCAGGTAGAGGCCGTCGATCGTGGAGTCGCTGAGCGCTCCGCCGATGGCGTTGCCCTGGTCGGTGTCGACGCGTTCGCGGACGTCGCCCTCGACGGCGAAGCCGGACAGGTGGACGTTGTGGCTGCCGCCGTCCGCCGCGTCCTTGCCGTAGAAGCCGACGCCGGTGTGGACCGAGCCGTCGGGGGCCGGGGTGCCGAGGGTGACCTGGTGTCCCTTGACGACGGTGTACCAGTTGCCCGCGCCGACGATCGTCACGTCGTCCACGACGATGTGCCGGTTGACCTGGTACGTGCCCGGCGGCAGGTACACCTTGAGGTGCCGCTTCTTGGCGTACGCGATGGCCCGGTCGAACGCGTCGCCCGCGTCACGCCGGCCGGTGGGGTCGGCGCCGAACGCGAGCACGTTCGCCGCACGCGGTTCGATGTGCGGGGCGGCGACGAGCTGGGTGTCGAGCAGGTCGATCACGGTCCAGGCGGCGGCGCTGCCCTTGGGCGCGGTGAGGCGGACGGTGTCGCCGGCCTCGTAGCGCTTGCCGAGCAGGAGTCGCTGTTCGTCGTAGAAGTGGCTGGGCCGGAACGGCTTGTCGACGGTGGGTGCCGGGGTAGTGTCGGCGGGCACGCAGCCGCACTCGGTGATCCACCAGTCGGGGTGCAGCAGGTCGGCCTGGGGGTCGTTGCTGAACGGGTACTGGTTGTACAGCCAGGAGTACTGCGAGGTGAGGGTCATCGTGGAGCGGTGTCTGCCGTCGACGGAGACGTCGAGCGGTGCCGTGATGCCGCCGCCCCGGGGTGCGTCGGGGATGCTGTAGCGCACGGTGAGCGCGTTGGCGGCGCGCGGCAGCCTGAACTCGACGTACTGGCCCGGCTTCAGGCGCACGGCGGTCCGGCCGGATGCCTCGGAGGGCAGGGTGTAGGCAGTGCGGTCGGGGCCGATGACCGTACCGTTCGTCGTCGCGTTCTCCGCCTCCTGCTCCACGAAGTCCACCGCCGCGCCGCGCCCCGCGACGAGGGCGGGGTCGAGGCCGGCCCGGGTCACGGCGGGAGCGCCCGCGCTTCCGGCGTGACCGCCGGCCGCCGGCGCCGGGGAGCCGAGGACGAGGACGAGTCCGGCTGCCGCCGCGGCCACGGCGGCGGTCCTGGCCGGTCTTCGCGCACGGCTGCGGACCCGCTCCGCAGCCCCGTTGGTGCTGTTCCGCGACATCAGAATCTCGTTTCTCTCGGGACGGACGAACGAGGAGGGAGGGCCGTGCCGGTGCGGTGACAGTAGGGCGTGACGGGGCGCGCCTACAAGAGATCGGACGCGTCTTTCCAGCTTCTCGTTGGCTTCCTGCGTTCTTTCATCGATTTCTTGCAGCCGCTTGCGGGCTTCCGGGTGCGGGCCGCCGGTCAGCGTTTCCGGGCGGTGACCAGGGCGAAGGACAGGAGGTCCCCGGCGTCCTCGGCGAGCATCTCGATGACGGCCTCGTTCGCGCTCGGTCCCTGCGGCCGGCGCTCCATGGCGGCCCGGGACCACAACAGCCAGTCCCGCCAGGCGTCCTCCTGCAAGCGCGCCGAGGTGACCTCGACCAGCTCGGTGATTTCCCACTGGAAGCGCCACCACTCCGGCGTGTGCCAGGCGATCGCCTCCCAGCCGACCACCTTCTTGATGTGCGGTGGGATGGCCCCGAGTTCGCGGATCTCGCGCGTCATGGCCGGGGTCGCCACGCCGAGTTGCCCGCCGGGGCGGAGGAAACGCAGCAGGTAGGGGAGATAGCCGTCCGCCGTGCCGAAGTACTCGAACGCGTCCACGCTGACGACGGCGTCGAAGCTCTCCTCCGCGAACGGCAGGGCGTGCGCCTCGGCCCGTACGGCCGTCACCTGGTCGCCGACTCCCGCCTCGGAGAAGACGGTTGCCGCGTCCTCGGCGGCGGTCCACCAGTCCGCCGCGACCACCTCGGCGCCGAACTCCCGTGCCAGGAACACCGATGTGGCGCCCTTGCCGGACCCGAGGTCGAGAACCCGCGTCCCGGGCCGGAGTTCGAGATCGCGGGCCAGGTCCTCCAGCAGCCACAACGGGTTCGGTCCCATGTCGAGTTCGAGCAGCCACGCCGGGTCGTAGCGGGACGAGAGGGGGTAACGGTCAGGACGTATGAGATCAACGAGGTCGGTCACGGGCACGAACCAAGCCGTTCGCACCGCCCGGCACAACCCGTTTTCCCGCGCACCGGCCGGCGCCACCCTCACCCTCTGCCGCAGGGCCCACCCTCGCGGAAGGCGTGAAAAGGTGTGCGCACAACGGCTTTTAGGGGACCGATCGAGGAGCGCACCGGCGAAGCCGAACTGTACGACGCCCACGGCCGGCACGACGCGGCCGTCCGGCTTCGCGACGAGGCCGACGTCCTCAGGGCGTACTTGACGGACTAGAGGTGGATTCCGGTCAGTCGCATTCGCGCGGACGCGACCAGTGGCGGGCCATCTCGCGTCGGTCCCGGCGGATCAGGAACGCGGTGCTGACCACGACGAAGAAGAGGGCAGCGACGAGCGGTGCGATGAAATACGTCATGTCGGCTCCTGTCGACCGGATACGCGCCGCGGGCAGGGACGGGCGGGAGCGATCGCGTGCGCGGCTTCGGTTCCGGTGCCGGACACCGTCTGCCGGTGTCCGGCACCAGAACCCTTCGCAGTGCTCCCCGGATGTCATGCTGCCCGCCCGGCTCCCACCGGCGCATTGCCGAATCCCGGCAGTGTTCGTTAGGTTTTGCATGCCGGTGAGCGGCCGGGGCTCGGCACCGGCGCGTCAAGAGATCAGGGGGACGGCATGACCGACCAGGAGGGTCCTGCGGACTATCTGCAGGGGTACGCGGAGATCCTGGCCGACGTCTCGGCCACCGGCCGGCGCCTCACCCGGGAGGAGATCGAGTCCCGGCGCGCCCTCGGCGAGCGGGCCGCGGACGCCGGCCACCCGCTGCGCGGCCTGGTGAGCGAACACCTCACGGCGGCGCGTGCCGCCTGGCCGCACTCCCCCGGCTCCGCCGACACCGCGCTCGCCGCCGTGCAGCAGGCGGTGGACGCCTTCGCCGAGGGCTACGAACGCGCCCAGCGGCAGGCCGTCCGCCAGGAGGAGGCGGCGCGCCGCGAGTTCATCGACGACCTGCTCTACGGGCGCAGCGACCTGGGCCGCCTCGCCGAACGTGCCGAGCGCTTCGGCCTGCGCCTGTCGCAGGATCACGCGGTCGCCGTCGCGGAGGGCTCCACGGCCTACGAGGAGGGCGACCCGACGCCCCGCCAGGTCGAGTACGCGCTGATCGGCCGCTTCGGCGACCGCGACATCCTCATCACCACCAAGGACGGGCGGCTGCTGTGCATCGCCCCCGGCCGGCACGACGACATCCTCACCTACTTCGCGAAGCAGGCGCACGCCGCCACCGACGGCGGCCGGGTCGGCATCGGCCGGCCGCAGCCCGGGGCCGGAGGCGTCGTCCACTCCTACGAGGAAGCTCTCAACGCCCTGGAACTGGGCGAGCGGCTGGGCATCGAGGACCCGGTGCTGCGCGCCGCCGACCTCCTCGTCTACCCGGTGCTGACCCGCGACCGGCAGGCGATGGCCGACCTGGTCCTCGACGCCCTCGGCCCGCTCACCACGGCACGCGGCGGTGCCCAGCCGCTCCTGGACACGCTCGGCGCGTACTTCGACTCCGGCTGCGTCGCCGCCGAGGCGGCCCGCCGGCTGGCGCTGAGCGTGCGGGCGCTGACGTACCGCCTGGAGCGCATCCACAAGCTCACCGGCGCCAACCCGGCCGACCCCGCGGACCGCTACATGCTCCAGACGGCGACGATCGGCGCGCGCCTGCTGGACTGGCCGGCGCAGGCGCTCTGAGACCGGCGCCGGTTCAGGACGGCCGGATGTCGCCCATCTGCGCGGCGAACGCCGTCGGCGATCCGTCGAAGCCGCGGACCATCTCCCGGAGGGCCCAGGTCCCGGTCGTGTCCCGGGTGAACTCCACCACCGTCGTGGCGGTCGACGCGGCGACCCGCGCGAAGTCGATCTCCAGCAGCTCCGTGTAGTCCTCGACGACCAGAACCCCGGCGCGCGTCATGTCGCCGAAGGTCAGGGCGCCCTGGTTCTGGTGGATGGCCACACCCACCACGACCCGCTGGTACGAGGAGGCGAGCCGGTCGAGTTCCAGCACCATCACCTCCACGAAACCGAGCCCCTGGCCGGTCTCGCTGTGCCGGCTCATGTTGATGGTGCCGTCCGGCGACCGGCTCTCGGTGTGGACGACGTACACGGGACGTCCGTGCGGGGCGTCGGCGGAATAGGTCGCCGCCATGATGTCGAGATGGCGGGGTGGCTCTCCAAACGGGCTGGGATCCCAGCGGAGCTTCACTTCGACCTTGGTGAGCCCCCTGCTGACACCACTCACGGACATTGCCTCCCCTGAACCGAACGCGTATGGCACGCGTCTCCACATCGTCAAGTATGGCTCCGCGCAGCGCTGTTCACGCAGGTCGAGCCGTACTGGTCTTCCGGGGCGCCCGAAACGGCACCCCCGGCCGCCAGGGCGGGACGGCCGTTTCGCCGCGCGTCTCGCGGTGCCGAGCCGCCGGTGGAGGGGACAGCGCGGAGGTCCCCGGTGTGGTGCGGGCCCCCGCGGTGGGCCCGTGCTGGCAGGATTGCGGCATGGAACATGTGCTTGGAATCGGTGGGTACTTCCTGCGGTCCGCCGACCCGGCGGCCCTCGGCGCCTGGTACCGGGACAACCTGGGTCTGGACACGGACGGGAACGGCCTGTGGCGGCAGGAGGCCGGGCCTACGGTGTTCGCGCCCTTCGAGGCCGAGACCGACTACTTCGGGTCCCGCACGCAGCAGACCATGCTGAACTTCCGGGTCCGCGACCTGGACGCGATGCTGGCCCAACTGCGCGCCCAGGGTGCCGACGTGGCCCAGGAGACGCAGGACATGGAAGGGGTCGGCCGGTTCGGCTGGGTCACGGACCCCGAGGGCAACCGCATCGAACTGTGGCAGCCCTCGTAGTCCGCGCGGCCCCGTCCCGTACGGTGCCGGGCAGGCCCGGTGAGCACCCGGTCGCGGCCCCGTGACTACGCCCCGCTCCCTCTACGTGTCCCACTCCCTCTACGCGTCCCTCGCGGCCTACGCGTCCCTCGCGGTCTACGTGTTCCACGGGCCCGCGCGAACCAGGAAGCCCGCCCGGCACCCAAGGCACCGGCATCAACATCGGCGCCGGCGTCGGGTCAGCGCACGGTGAGGCTGATCAACCGGGCCTCCCCCGGCCGGCCGGCGTCGGTCGCCAGGGCCACATAGCGGGCGGTGCCGTCGGTGGCGAGCCGGCGGCTTCGGCCGACCCCGGTGAGCCGGCCTGCCTGCGTATAGGTGAGACCGTCCGCGCTGAGTTCCGCCGTGAGTCCCGGGACGCGACCGCCGGTCCACTCCGCGCGGATCTCCCGTACGGGGTGCTCGGCGCCGAGGTCGACCACCATGCGGCCGCCGGGACCGGGCGTCCAGGCGGTGTGCGGGTCACCGTCGACGGCGGCCGACGGGGCCGACATGCCCGGTGGAAGCGGGCTGGTCGGGAACACGGTGCGGCCCAGGGCGAGGTCGTCCAGCGGATAGGGCGTGGCGCCCCGCAGGGTGACGGTGGTGGTGCGGCCCGCGCGGACCACGGCCACCTCGGTGCGGCTCTGGCCGGCCACCCGCACGGCGCAGGACGGGCCGGTGAGCCGCACGGTGGCGGCGTCCACGACCTCCGCGCGTAGCCCGACGGGCAGTTTCGTTCCCGCGACAGGGCTCAACACCACGCGCGGAGGCAGCAGTTCGGCGGTGGCGGCGTCAAGGCGGGCCTCGTAGGCGGTGCCTTGGGCGGTGAGGGTCTGGTCTCCCTCGAACAGGACGGCGCGCGTGGCGGGTTGGGGGATGTCGACCCGGGTCGAGATCTGCCGGCCGGTCAGGTTGAAGAGGCTGAGGTGGTCCTCGGTGAGAGCGGCGCGGACGCCGTCGTCCTGGGTCCGGGGCGCGTCGCGGCGGGCGAGGTCACGGAGGGCGTCGGCGGATATCCCGGGATACCCCTCGGCGAGCAGGGGAGTCGCCGGGCCGTCGGCCAGCACGACGGTGTCGCCGTACACCGCGATCGGCTGCTTCGGGCCCCGTACGACGAGCCCGGCGCGGCCGTCGACGTCGATCCAGCCGCCCTTGCTGGAGACGTCGGGCTCGGGCCAGGAGGCGAGGTCGGTCCACTGCCGGCCGTCGGCCGAGCCCTGCACGGTGTAGGCGCGTCCGGCGGCGGCCTCCCAGCGGAGCGTGACGCGGTCAACCGGGTGAGGCGCGCCGAGATCGACGGCGAGCCAGCTGTCCGCGCGGGGCCGGTCGGCTCTCGACACCGCCCAGCGGGTGGTGGCGTCGCCGTCCACCGCGAGCGCCGGTTCCTTCCCCGGGTCGTACGAGGACGCGGTCGCGGTCCCGTTCCGGGCGAGGTCGGCGCTGTCCGAGCCGTCGCGGATCTCGAAGGCGTACAGGGAGTAGCCGTAGGCCGGGTCGGGCAGGACGCCGGTCATGCGCAGGTGTCTGACCTCGGTCCTGGCGAAGGCGACCTCGTCCACGCGCGTGGCGGCGGCGGCAGGGCGGGCGTCCTGGGCGGTCACGGTGGCGGTGCCCTCCGCGAAGCGGTAGGTGCGTGAGCCGGTCAGGCCCGGGATGCCCGGCATGGTGAGGTTGTGGACCTCCAGGTGCCCCTCCCCGGCCGCGACGCCGGTCGTGGCGTAGACGACGGCGCCCGAGGGCAGGGTGGTCAGACCCGCCTGCCCTGCGCCGAGCCGCAGCATGGTGGCGCTGCCGTCGAATCCGTCGCGCGGTCCGCTGTACGCGCGTACCCGACGGCCGGTCACCTGTGCGGCGGTGCCGGGCAGGAACATGGGGTTGGCGCCGCTGAGCTTGAACAGCCAGTCGTCGTGGACCGGCTGCCAGGCGAACTTCACGAAGCCCGGCTTGGTCACGGCGCCCGCCCAGGCGCCGGCCGACTGGTGGGACACCAGCCCGGGCGCGGCTCCGAAGTCGTTGACCCCCGAGGCGAGTTCGAACAGTTCCTCCGAGGACAGCGGCCGAACCGTCCGGCCCTGGCCTGCGGCCCACAGGTGCAGGAGGTAGCTGATGGCCACCTCGGCGCGGGCCTCCGGTTCGTACTTCGGCTCGCCGGAGAACTTGGCGAGGCGGTACTCCGGCGGATACTTCTGGTAGGCCTCCAGCCGCTCCGCGAGGGCCAGTTCGGCCCGGGCGGCGGCACGGTCGCCGGCCACCTGGGCGAGGAAGGCGAGCGGGATGACGTCACGGCCGTAGAGGTGCTCACGGTCGTTGACCATCGGCATCAGCGGCTCACCGGCGTCGCTCATCACCCCGAGCAGCGTGCGCCACAGTTCGTCCGCGTTCGGCTGGTTGGTGAGCACCTGGGGCAGCGGGCGCCCGGCGGTGATGAAGTGGGCGGCGTTGCGGCCGGAGGTGCGCCACAGCTCTTCCTGGTAGTGCGGGCCGAAGGAACCGTGGTTCTCGACGATGAAGGTGTCGTACAGGTTGCGGGCGGTGTTGCCGGACACCGGGACGCCGTCGACACGGGCGGGGTTGGCGAGGTCCGCCTGAGGCAGCCCGGCCTCGTTACGCGACCAGGCCCCGAAGGACTTCTCCCAGTCGGCGTGCCGGGGGTCGTCCGGGGCCCAGGCCAGTCCGGGGGCGAGGGACTGGGCGTAGACGCCCATCTCCTCCAGCTTGGTGTCGCCCTCGTGGCCGCCGAGCAGGCCGTGCGGGGTCCAGCTTCCGGAGTTCGGGTCGTCGCCGGTTCCCAAGGCCGTTGTGTAGGCGGCCTGTTCGCGGGCGATGGTGTCGACGTCGGCGCGCGTGGCCGCGTCGAGTTCGTCCCACAACAGCCGTGCCGCCAGCACGAAGTAGAGCTGGAAGGTGGTGTCGAAGAAGAGGGTGCGGCCCCACTGGGTGCCGCCGGTGAGCCGGTTCGACGCGGCGAAGTGCCGGATTGTGGCGATCGTGCGGGACTTGAGCGTCTTCGCGTCGATCCCGGCGCGGTCGCTGTCGTAGGGGCCGTGGGTGAGCAGGACGGCATTGCCAAGGACCACGGCGAACCCGAAGTCCTTGTCGGTGTAGTAGCCGCGCGCCTCGTCCCACTGCGTCTCGGACCAGTGCGTGTGGTTCAGCAGGACGCGGTAGTAGGTGTCCGCGATGGTGCCGGGCGCCGCGGCCGGGCGTCCCTGAGCGCTCGCCGCACCGCTGCCGAAGGTGACAGGGACGGTCGCCGCGACCGCGGCGGCACCGAGAAGCTGGACGAAACGACGGCGATCGACATACGGGGATACATCGGGCACGCTGGGCGCCTTTCGGTAAGACAACGTTGTCAAACGGATGACCGAAATTCTTCGTCCGGAATCAGGCGTGCGTCAAGGGGTGCGGCGGGGGCGGTTGTTGGGGCGGGGGACCGGACGCGCTCCGGCTCCTCCTGCGGCGTGGCGCGCGGGAGGAGCCGATGGGGTCAGCGGATTCGAGGGGAACGGGGTGCGGAACTCACGCCCTGGGCAGTGGCGGTGGCAGTCGCCGTGACCGCGGCGGCGGCGCTCGGCGCGGGCGCTCCCCTCCGCCCGGCCGTCCTGCCCGCCCTCGGCATACCGCCCACCCTCGGCATTCCCCTCACCCTCAGCGTCGCCCTCAGACCAGCTCCTTGTGGGACGGGACGACGACGCCGTACAGGTCGGCGATGGTGGCGAGGGCGCCGTAGTGCACCTGGCGGGCGTCGAGGTCGACGCCGGTCACGGGGAGCGAGCGGGTGGCAGTGGCGTCGGCGACGACCGTGGGGCGGTTGCCGCGCAGGAACGCGCCCTGCGCGGTGAACGCCACGCACATGTGCGTCATCCAGCCGGCGATGACCACGTCCTGGCCCTCCGGGATGTGCGTCGCGAGGTCCGTGTCCACGAACGCGTTCGGGACCCGCTTGACGACCACCGGCTCACCGTCGGCCGGGGCGACCCGGGGGTGGATGCGGCCGATCTCGGCCCGGATGTCGTACGGGGTGCCCTCGCCGCCGTCGTTGACGACGTGCACGATGTTGGCGCCTTCCTGGCGGGCCCGGGCCAGGAGTTGGGCCGCGGCGTCGAGCGAGGCCTCCCAGCCGTCGAGTTCCATCACGCCCTGGGTGTAGGTGTTCTGGAAGTCGATGAGGATCAGGGTGGAGCCGGCGAGCTTCGCGGGGTTCCGGTCGAAGCCGTTCAGCTCGCGCAGCGTCGTTCTTGACATGGGTGTACCGCCTTCGGTCGTTCGGTGGTTGCGTCGAGGTCCGGTGCAATCCGGTGCAATCCGGTGCAATCCGGTGCCGGTGAGGCCCGGTTGCGGGTCGGTGGTTCCGGTGGACAGGGCGGCCTCGGCGATGCGTTGGGTGCCTCTGGAACGCTATGGCCGCGCGTTCGTGTCCGCAATGACGTCTAACATGCAGAAACCGACATGCCCGGCCGGGCGTGCCGGGCGCCGATCAGGGGGACTTGTGCCGCATGCCGCCGAACGCCTTGTCGTCATCGTTCTCTTCGAGGGCGTCGACCTGCTCGACGTGACCGGACCGCCCGAGGTCTTCTCCCTGGCCCGGCGCGAGACGGAGGAAGCGAGCGGCTATCAGGTCGTTCTCGCCGCCGAGAGCATGGACCCGGTCACCACCTCGGCGGGCGTCCGCCTCCTTCCGGACCTCACCTTCGGCGAGGCCGCCACCAAGAGCATCGACACCCTCATCGTGCCCGGCTCCGTGGAGGTGGACGGTGATCGCGGCGTCCGGGCCCTTGTCGATCCGGGCCTGGTGAGCTGGGTGAAGTCCCTCGCGGGCCGCGCCCATCGCGTCACGTCCGTCTGTGTCGGCGCCCATCTTCTCGCCGCGGCGGGTCTTCTCGACGGCAAGCGGGCCACCACACACTGGTCGACCGCGTCCCAACTGGCCGCCGACCACCCGGCCGTCGAGGTGGACGCCGACCCGATCTTCATCCGACAGGGCGACGTGTGGACCGGCGCCGGGATCAGCGCCTGCCTCGATCTGTCGCTGGCCCTGGTCGCCGAAGACCTCGGCGAGGCCGTCGCCCTGCGCGTCGCCCGGCAACTGGTCATGTACCTCAAACGGCCGTCAGGGCAGAGCCAGTTCAGTGTCCCGCTGGAGCAGATCTCCACGACCCGCCGGATCGAGGACCTGCGCCATCACATCCTGCGCAACATCGGCGAGCCGCTCACCGTCGTGGATCTCGCCGCGTTCGCCCATGTCAGCGATCGTCATCTCACCCGGCTCTTCAAGACCGAACTGGGCACGACCCCGCACGCGTACATCGAGTCCGTCCGTGTCGAGAAGGCACGCCACGAACTCGAATCCTCCGACGCCACTCTCGAACGCATCGCGTCGGCCTGCGGGTTCGGTACGACGGACACGCTGGTGCGGGCCTTTCGGCGCCGGCTGAACACGACGCCCACCGAATACCGACGCAGGTTCAGGGTGCCGCAGGTGCGGTGACGCGACACGCGGCTGGTCCGCGCCGGGAGCCGGCCGGGGGCCGGACGACTCGCCCACGTGCCGGCCGACTTGCCGTGTCGGCTGACCCGCCGTACCGAGCGATCCGCCCGCCCCCATCGGTCCCTGCCGGGTCGTTCAGGCGTGCGCCTTGCGCGGGGCCGTCGCCTTGCGTGGGGCGGCGTGATGGGCGGGGTCGCCCGTCGTCGGCGGGTGCAGGCGCCGCAGGGACAGGGTCGCCGTTAGGAGCAGGCCGGTGAAAACGGCGAGGAGCAGGGCGGAGACCCACATCTGCCGGGTTCCGGGTGACTGCCAGGCCGTCCAGAGGGTGGAGGCGGTCCACAGCAGGATGCCCATCACGTAGAAGGCACGGACCCGGTGCAACTGTCGCACGGCCCGCAGGAACATGACGCGTTCGGTCTTCGGTGCCATGGCGAGGCGTGTACCCCGAATTCGGGATCATCACCTGGGACTGTCGCCATACCTGTCGTGGGGCTGCGGTCATCCCTGCCTGGGGGCTGCCGTCATCCCGGTCGTGGGGCTGCCGTTCCGATCCAGTTGAACACGTTCAAAAAGAGGGGCTAATCTGGATCCACGAAACGAGGGGGATCCATGAAGGTAGTGCTGCCCGGGGGAACCGGACAGGTGGGCGCGATTCTCGACCGTGCGCTGACGGCGGCCGGTCACGACGTGACGGTGCTGACCCGCAGTCCGCGGCGAGCGCGCGAGACCGGCTGGGACGGGGCCACGCTCGGCCCCTGGGCCGCCGCGATCGACGGCTGCGACGCCGTGATCAACCTGGCGGGACGCAGCGTCTCCTGCCGTTACACCCCCGAGAACCTGCGGGCCATGATGGATTCCCGGGTCGACTCGGCGCGGGTGGTCGGCGAGGCGATCGCCGCCGCCGCGCGGCCGCCGCGGGTCTGGCTCCAGATGAGTACGGCGACGGTCTACGCCCACCGGTTCGACGCGGCGAACGACGAGGCGACCGGTGTGATCGGCGGGGCGGAGCCCGGGGTGCCCGACTACTGGGCGTACAGCGTCGAGATCGCGCGGAACTGGGAGCGGGCGCAGGCGGAGGCGGCAACGCCCGCCACCCGTAAGGTGATTCTGCGCTCGGCGATGGTCATGAGCCCCGACCGGGGCGGTGTGTTCGACGTGCTGTCCCGGCTGACCGGGCTCGGGCTGGGCGGTCCGGTGGCGGGCGGCGCGCAGTACGTCTCCTGGATCCACGACGAGGACTTCGTCCGGGCGGTGGAGTTCCTGATCGACCGGGAGGATCTCGAAGGACCGGTGAACCTCTCCTCCCCCGGTCCCCTTCCGCACCGGGACTTCATGCGGGCGCTGCGCACCGCCTGGCGCGTCCCGGTCGGGCTTCCGGCGACGCGCTGGATGGCCGAGCTGGGCGCGTTCGCGATGCGTTCGGACACCGAGTTGCTCTTCAAGAGCCGCCGGGTGGTGCCGGGCCGGTTGCGCGAGGCCGGGTTCACCTTCTCGCATCCGGAGTGGGAGAAGGCCGCCGTGTCGCTCGTACGGCGTGCGCGGTCGGCCCGTTCGGGAGCCGCCGACGGCTACGGCGCCGACTCCGACTCCAGTTCCGGATCCAGTTCCGGCTCGGACAACAGCGCCGCTTCCGGCGACGGGCTTGGCCTCCAGAGCCGCCCGGCATAGGTCACGGTCGCTCCCAGGTCACCGTCACCCTCGCGAGTGGCAGGGCGGCGGGGCGAGGTCAGGAAGGTCCGGGTCGAGGCCGTGTATCCCCAAGGGCCCCGGCCCGGACGGTCCCCCGTCGAACGGCGTCGGCCCTACTTGGGCGGCATGAGGACGCTGTCGATGAGGTACACCGTCGCGTTGGAGGTCTTGATGTTGCCGCAGACGATGTTCGCGGTGCCGTTGACCTTGTACTTTCCGTCCGATCCGTTGGTCGTGAGCTTGGCGCCCTCCAGGGTCTTGAAGGAACCCATGGTGAGCTGGTTCGGCGCGACCTTCTCGCCGACCACGTGGTAGGTGAGGATCTTGGTGAGCTGGTCCTTGTTGGCGAGCACCTTGGCCAGGTCCGCCTTCGGGATCTTGTTGAAGGCGTCGTTGGTCGGGGCGAAGACGGTGATGTCCTTGGCGTTGTTGAGCGTGTCGACCAGGCCGGCCTTCTTCACCGCCGTCACCAGTGTCGACAGCGCCGGGTTGTGCGACGCGGCCGTGGCTACCGGGTCCTGGGCCATACCTTGCAGGCTGCCGGACCCGTCTTTGGGAACCGACGAGCACGCGGGCCCGAACGTTCCTCCGTCGTCCGCGTGCGCGGCCGGGGCGAGTAGCCCGACGGACACGGGCAGTGCGATCGCCGCGGCTGCCGCGGCGGCCATGCTGATCATGCTCCGGGTGGCCATGATCGGTACCTCCTCGGGATGAGGACTCATCGGGAGCCCTTTCATGGGTGCCGATCGAGGCTGGCCGGGGACACGTCCCCGAGGCGGGGTCCGGACTACCGGCTCAGCTCGATCACACCTCTTATCCGAGGCGGGTTCGGTGGCGGATGGGTGGAGATGGGCGATTAATTATGATTTGCGCTTATTTCACCATGCGCCTACCGGCTCTCACCCTGAGTTGACCAACGCGCAGGCCGGCATCTTGACGCCGATCGGGCCGCTCGCGGTGCTTCCGGGCTTACGGCCCTGGAACACGACGTTGATGCTGTGCGCCTCGTAGGTGCCCCGCGCGCCGCCCATGACGAGCCGGTGGACGCGAGCAGCGCGCCCACCGGCACTTCGTCGTCCGGCGACAGATTTTGCCCACCGGTCGACCAGTCGGAGCTTTCGCGCCAGTAGCGTCAAGGACATCCATTGATCTTGTTGCGCGGACCCGGAGAGGCCTCATCGGCCGGGGCCGCGAGAGGGGTGTGCCATGAAGGCGTTCGACCTTGTGGAGACGGCGTCCGGTCTGCCGGAGGCGTGGAGTTCGCGCGTACTGGGGGCGGTGGGGCCTGCCTTGGTGAAGGTGCTGCGGATGGACGGGCAGCCGGTCGCGGAGGACCGCCACCGAACCGCCGAGGCGTTGCTCGTTCTCGACGGCCGGATGGAGTTGGAGGTGGCCGGCACGCAAGTGTCGGTGGGGGCGGGCGAGTTGTTCGTCGTCCCGGCCGAAACCGCCCACACCGTACGTCCCGGAAGCCACGGCACTCTGGTGATCGTCGAGCTGCCGGAGGGGTAGGGCACGACGGCGGGCCGCCGACGGCTACGTCTCGATGCGTATGGCGCCGCGCGCGAGAGGTCGGTCACCCTGATGCCCTGCACGCCCCGAATGTCCGGGGCGCCTCACCAACGGGGAGTCCGTCATGCACCACCGCGTCCCTCACCCGCTCCGCCGCGCCGCCCTCCCCCTCGCCGGTCTGCTCCTGGCGGTCGGTCCCCTCACCGCCTGCCACAGCACGGACGACGACAACGCTCCGACATCACCGCCGCGGTCCACGGCCGCTCCCTCCGCCACTCCCTCCGCGACCTCCGACCAGCAGTCCAGCCCGACCGCCGCGGAGGGCACCGTCCCCGATCTCACGGGCCTCACCGTCGCCGAGGCGCGCAACCAACTCGCCGATCTCGACTACGGGATGGCCTTTACTGACGACTCCACCATCGGCGACGACTCTCTCAAGGTGACCGCCCAGTCCCCCGCACCCGGCACCCAGGCGAAGGCCGGCACCACCGTCACCATCACCGTGCCCGACCACTGAACGTCGCACCACCCGGCCGCTGAAAAAGCGGATCCCGCCTCCGGCCTTCCGGAGACGGGATCCGCGCGGCCCTGAGCCCTGTAAGTACGGGGATTCATGGATCCGTTGGTCCGCCTGTCATCAACCAGTCCTTTTCCGACGGGTATGGCTCCGGTCTACGCGTTCGCGTCCCGTGGGCAGGGAGCGCCTGTACGCATATTGGACGAGGCGCCGTCGATGACGGAGTCGAGCCTGTCCCGCGTCTGGGCGAGATCCGCGAGGCGACGGTCGAGCCGGTCGCGCTCTGCGGCCAAGCGCCGAAGGAGTTCGGGGGTGGCCTTGCCATCGATGACGCAGGGTGTCAGCTCGGCGATGGTCTTGCTGCTCAGTCCAGCGGCGTACAGCTCGCGGATGAGGTGGATTCGGTCGACGGCGGTCTCCGCGTAGTGGCGCTGTCCGCTCCTGCCGCGCTCGGCGGTGAGGAGGTTCTGTTCCTCGTAGTACCGCAGAGCGCGGGTGGTCACTCCCGTGCGCCGGGCGAGTTCCCCGATCCGCATACCTACCCCTTTGCGGGTGTTCCGCGTCACACCTGTTGCCCTTCACGTCAACGTCAAGTTTTACGGTAGTCCATGCGCTCGCCGACGGGCGAATGATCCCGTTCGCCCCCTTACCGGCATCGAGTGAACACGAGCAGTCGGAATATCCATCGGCGAGGGTCTTCAGCGCCGGCGGAGATCGGCGTCGACCTGGCCGAGCCCGTCCCGGCCGCCCTCTCCTGGAAAGGCGGACACCCGCATGACCATCCACCCCGTCACCGGCCTTACCGATCCGGCCGGCACCGCGACGGTGTCCGTCAAACCACTCGTGCTGAGGGCACGGCGGCGCGGCACGGACCTGCACGTCCGCGTCACCGCTCCCACCACCGGCACACGCCTGCCCGTCGTGCTCTTCGCCCACGGCTTCGGCTCCGACCTGGACGGCTACGCCCCGCTGGTCGACCACTGGGCCGCCGGCGGCTTCGTCGTCGTCCAGGCCACGCACCTGGACTCCAAGCGGCTCGGCCTCCCCGCCGACGACCCCCGTCGGCCCCGTATATGGCGCTACCGCGTCCAGGACATGCGACGCGCGCTCGACGAACTCACCACTTTGGAGGCGAGTGTGCCGGGGTTGGAAGGCCGCGTCGACCACGGCCGCGTCGTTGCTGCCGGGCACTCCTTCGGCGGCCAGACCGCCGGCATCCTGGTGGGGCTGCGGGTCACCGACCCGGACACGGGCGTCGCGGAGGACCTGTCCGACGCCCGGGTCATGGCCAGCGTCCAACTGGCCACCGCGGGAGCGGGCGGTGCCGAACTGACCGCCTTCGCTCACGACAACCTTCCCTGGTTGCGCGATCAGGACTTCTCTCACATCACCGCTCCCGGCCTCGTCGTCGCCGGGGACAAGGACGACCTCCCGCTCACCACCCGGGGCCCCTCCTGGACCACTGACCCCTATACCCTCAGCCGCGGCGACAGGAGCCTCTTGACCGTCCGCGGCGGCGAGCACTTCCTCGGCGGCATCTCCGGGTACCAGTCGGCCGAGACCACCGATGAAAACCCGGACCGTGTCGCCCTCGTCCAGCAGGTCACCCTCGCCTACCTGCGGCACATCACCGGAGTCGACCACACGGACTGGAACAACGCCCGAGGCGCCCTCACCGACGGACACCCGCTAGGGCACCTCGCGACCAAGTGACCCCGCCACCCGCAACAGCGGGTCCTCTCCCCTCCAGCGACGCAGGACGCTCTGCGGTCACGGCGGAATCGTCATGACGAGGCAAACAGAACGAACGGGGCTGCCTGAAAGTCCCCGACGGGGGCACTCGGATGTCTGCGACACCGATGGGTGCCGCTTTTCCGAAGGAAAGAGAAAGCCGTGTACATAGGACTGGGTACCGTCGTCCTCGTCATCGTCATCGTCGCCGTCGTCATGATGCTGCGCCGCGGCTGACCTTCCGCACATGTACCCGTTCCACCGGACGCGTGAGACCGCGTACGACCGGTGAAACACCAGTACCAGGGGCGTGAGCGGCGGGACCAGCGTGTACGAGTCGGCGCTGAGGCACATCCGTGAAGCGCTGGAAGAGAGGCCGCCCGATGTGGGCGGCCTCTCTCTTCGCGTCCCCGGCCCCGCCGCAATCGGTCACCCGGTTCACTCATCCGGGTCACCGGCCCCAGTCCCTCACAAGAAGCGCCACAGATGGTCGGCCGTGCCGTTGTCGTCGTACTGGACCACCTGTGCGCTGTTGGCCGTGGACATGAGGTCGACGCCCAGGACCTTGCCGCTGTTCTTGTTGCGGATGCGGTACCAGCCGCCGGTGTCCGCGACGAGGGACCACAGGTGGTCGGCGGTGCCGTTGTCGTCGTACTGGACCACCTGTGCGCTGTTGGCCGTGGACATGTGGTCCACACCGAGCACCTTGCCGCTGTGGCCGTTCCGGATCAGATACCAGCCCGCGCCCTTGTCGACGAGCTGCCAGGCGTGGTCGCCCGTTCCGGTGTTGTCGAACTGGACGACGCGTGCGCTGTTGGCGGTCGACATCCCGTCGACGGCCAGGACCTTGCCGCTGTTCTTGTTCGCGATACGGCGGAACGGGGGCTCCGGTGTCCAGGGGTGGCCGTCGGGGGTGGCTGTCGGGAAGGACGTGATGCGCAGTCGGGCCGCGCCCATGGGGATCAGGGTGACCGTCTCCACGGCGGCGGTGCTGCGCGCAGGGGCGGTCTGGAGCGGGGCGATGACGTGTTCGCTGTCCGCTACCCACTCCTGGATCTTCCGGGCCTGGGCCGTCAGGTACAGGGGTGTCGCGGCGGGGGTGAAGGGCTGGTCCGGGACGGTGGCGGTGGCCCGCGTGGGTGTGAGGGTGGTGTCGGGGAGCAGGCCGTAGTTCCACGGAGTGGTGGCGTGCACCTCGTAGGCGGGGAACGTCGCGTCACCCGCGTAGCGGTCGTAGCGCTCGCCGATCTTCAACGAGTAGGTGAGCGGGCCTCGTTCGACGCTGACGGCGTCGCGCTGTCCGGGCCAGCGGCGGAGCCGGGCCTGCTGGGGCAGCCGCAGTCGGACCGTGTCGCCGTCGCGCCAGGTACGGTCGACGCGCGCCCAGGCCGGGCCGTCGGGGGCCGCGAACACGGAGCCGTTGACGGTGAGTTGGGGCCCCTTGCACCAGCCGGGGATGCGCAACTGGAGCGGGAAGTGGACGGGTTGGGGCGTCGAGAGGGTGAGGGTTACCGTGTCGTCGAAGGGGTAGCCGGTGTCCTCGGTGATGGTGACGGTCGTTGCGCCGGCGACCGTGGTCCGGACGCTGTTCGGGGCGTACAGGGCGGCGGCGAGTCCTCCGTCGGCGGTGGTGAGCCAGAGCTCCTCGGTGAAGTAGGGCCAGCCCATGCCGTAGTTGTGGGGACAGCACCGGTACTGGTCGACGCCGGCCTGGAAGGCCTGCATGGCGAAGCCGTTCTGGAACTGGCCCTGCGTCTTGGGGCGGTTGTCGAGGTCGATGCTGTTGCCGCTGGTGATGTAGTGGATCGACCTGCCGTCGGGGTCGAGCGAGGCGGGGAGCATGTTGAAGGCCAGGTCTTCGCAGCGGTCCGCCCAGAGCGGGTCGCCGGTGATGCGCGTCAGCAGTTCGTGGCTGGCCATGAACTCGACGATGCCGCAGGTCTCGAAGCCCTGCCGGGGGTCGGTGAACCCGGGCCGGTAGTTCTCGTCGCCGGCCATGCCGCCGCCGGGGAAACGCCCGTATACGTTCATCACCGCGTCGTACGCCCGGTAGGTGGCCGCGGTGAGGTCGGCCGAGCCGTTGAGCTGGGCGTACTGGGCGGGCTCGCGGAAACCCTGGGCGATGTTCACGTTGTGCGGGCTGGGGGTCGCGCCGGTCCAGTCGGCGCCGTGGGTGTGCATCTTCGCGGCCAGGTCGAGCAGGAACGCCTCGCCGGTCCGGCGGTAGAGCCAGACGGCGATGTCGAGGCCGTCGCCCCAACGGTAGGAGACCCAGCTCGTGTTGAAGGCGCCGGGGCCCTGGGCGTTCATGAAGCGGAGGAACCCGGTGAGGAACGGGACGATGCGCTGGTCGCCGGTGTACTCCTCGAAGGTGCGCAGCGCTTGGAGCAGGGGGAGGAAGGGCCAGAAGTCGGGACCTCCGTTGAGCGAGGTGCGCAGGGCGCGGGGGCCGAAGAAGCCGTCGCTCTGCCGGGTGGCGAGGATCGCGTCCACCCACTCGCGTGAGCGGGTCAGGGCGTTCGGGTCGCGGGTGGCGATGGCCAGCGGTATGTATCCGCGGAGCCAGTACGGGACTTCCTCCCACGCGTCGTGCTCCGGGTGCGTCCAGCCGGTGGTCGAGAAGTCGAGGAAGTGCGAGAAGCTCTCGTATCTTCCGCACAACCCGTCGAGTTGCAGGCGCAGTTGACCGGCGAGCCAGCCGCGGGCGGTCACGCTGCCGGGAGGCAGCTTCCGGAACACGTCGGGCGTCCGCGTCTCGGCGAGGAGACTCGGCCGTGGGGGCGCGGGGGCGGCGGTGGGAGGGGCCGCTGCCGCGGTTCCCGCGAAGGGGGCGAAGGGGACCCCGAGGGCGGAGGTTCCGAGGGAGAGGGAGCCCATCGCGAGGAGCTGGCGTCTGCTCAGGGACATGCGGGTGATCTGCCTTCCGAGAGGGGTCGACTGGCAGTGCGACAACGCTGTCCCCGGTGGGCGGGCAACGTCGGATCATCCAGGTGCGGTTGGGCGGCGCCGGTGTGGAGGGTGGGGCGCCGCGGTCTTCTACAACGTTGGAAAGAGTGTCGCCGACATGCATGACAGCACGGCGGGGACGACCTGTCCAGGGTTCGCGCGCACCAGGGGGCACGTCCGTCAAGTCGCCTGTGTGGCCTGCGGGATCGTGGCCGCGTCTGAGACGCTGTCGGGTCCAGGTCCTGTCGTCAAATCCCCGTCGTTCGGCCGTCGGCAGGCAGACAGGCGGGGATTTTGACGACAGGGCCTAGGCTCGGCGTATGACCTTGGAATGGGAGCAGGTAGTTGTCGACTCGATGGATCCGGCTGTGTTGGGGCAGTGGTGGGCTGATGCTCTGGGCTGGGTCGTGGTCGACTCGTCCCCCGAGGAGTTCGAGATCCGCCCGGCGCCAGATCGCCTGCCGGGGCTGCTCTTCGGCCGCGACGCCGGAAACAAGACGGTGAAGAACCGGCTGCATCTCGACTTCCGCCCGGACGACCAGGAGGCGGAGGTGGCCCGCCTCCTGGCCCACGGCGCCCGCCACGCCGACATCGGCCAGACCGGCGAGGAGCCGTGGATCGTCCTGACGGACCCGGAGGGCAACGAGTTCTGCCTACTGGGCCCACGTCGAAGCGGCTGAGCTACCGGCCGGGCGAGATGTCACTTCAGGGAACCGCCGCGTACGAGGCGGGCGGCCACCTCCCCGAGTTGGTCCGGAGGGCCGTCGATGCCGCGCGGACGCACGGGTTCGCGTACTCCTGTCGGCCCGAACAGGGCCGCCTGCTCCAGACGTTGGCCGCCGGAGCTTCCGCCGGCATCGCCGAGACGGGTACCGGCTGCGGGGTCGGTCTCGCATGGCTGGCGTCGGGCGCCGCGCCCGGCACCCGGCTGATCAGCGTGGAACGCGACCCGGCGCGAGCCCGTATCGCCGCCGACGTCTTCCGGGACCGCGAGGACGTCGAGGTCCTGCTCGGCGACTGGCGGCGCGTCGAGGAGTCCGGCCCCTACGACCTGCTCGTGCTCGACGGCGGGGGCCAGGCCAAGGGGGACGGCACGGCGGACCCCGCCCGTCTGCTCACCACCGGCGGCACCGTCGTCATCGACGACTTCACCCCGAGCCCGACGTGGCCGCCTCGCTTCAACGGCGCGCTGGACCACTCGCGCCTTTACTGGCTCGAACACCCCGCCCTTCGAGCAACCGAACTGCGCCTCGCCCCCGACCTCAGCGTGATTGTCGGGACTCGGCGCCACGAGACAGAGACCCCGAATCCGGACGCGGAACCCGTCGGTCAGCCCCGTGGGTGAGACCCGGGTCGGTGGCGTTCCGGCGGGAGGTAGGGCGCCTGCTCGGCCTCGGTGCCCGCTTCGTCGTGGGTCACCGGAATCCCGACGGGTCGGGCTGGGCGGTCCTTTCGACCCCGAAGGGAACGAGTTCTGCGTTCTGCGCGGCGGCTCCGACCCCGGGCCGCCGCCCCCCTCCTCCTGACCTGACCGGCGCAACCCGTGCGCGGGGCGGCCCCCTCAGCTACCCGCCACCCTTTCCGCGTCGTCCGCCGGTGTCCCCCTGCGCAGCCAGCGGTAGCCGTAGGCCGGGAGTTGTACGGGCAGGACGCCGTCGGCGGGGATGGTGAGGGCGGTGTGGTGTTCGTCGAGGAGGTCGGTGAACCTCGTGCCGGGGGTGGCGTCGGGGAGGCGGAGGCGGGCCGTGACGGGGCGGCCGGCGAAGTTGTGGAGGACCAGGACGCTGCCGTCGGTGGTGTGGCTCAAGTGGGCCAGAACGGCTCGCTCACCGGCGTCGAGGACGCGGTACTCACCCCAGGCCAGTTCGGGAGTCTCGCGGTAGCGCTCGACGAACAGCCGGACACGGCTCAGCAGGGAGCCGGGGTCGCGGCTCTGGTCGTAGACGTTGACCTCTTGAGGAGTGAACTCCCCGTCGGCCAGCGGGTTGGGGAAGGCGTCGGGGGCGGCGGTCGAGAAGCCGGCGCCCGGCTGCGGGGTCCACTGCATGGGTGTACGGACGGCCTGCCGACCCTCGGCTGCGAGGTTCTCCCCCATGCCGATCTCCTCGCCGTAGAAGAGGACGGGCGTGCCCGGCAGGGTGAAGAGCAGGCTGTAGGCGAGTTCGACGCGGCGCCGGTCGCCGTCGACCATGGGAGGCAGCCTGCGCCGCAGCCCCCGGTCGTAGAGCTGCATGTCCTTGTCCGGTCCGAACGCCGCGAACACCTCGGCGCGTTCTGCCTCGGTCAGCTTGTCGAGGGTGAGTTCGTCGTGGTTGCGCACGAACGTGGCCCAGTGGGCGTCCCGCGGCGCGGCGGGGCGTTCCCGCAGCGAGCCGGCCAGCGGCCTCGCGTCCTCGCGCGCCATCGAGAGGTACATCTGCTGCATGCCGACGAAGTCGAAGCACATGGTGAGTTCGTCGCCGCGGTCGGAGTCGGGGTCGCCGAAGAAGCGCGCGAGGTCGCCGTACGGCAGGTTCACCTCGCCCAGCAGGACCGACTCACCGTTGCGGCGGCCGAGAAAGGCGCGCAGGTCGGCGAGGTAGGCGTGCGGATCGGGCAGCTCCCCGGCGTCGTCCTGCCCGTCGGTCTCCAGCAGGAACGGCACCGCGTCGACGCGGAACCCGGACAGGCCGAGCTGGGTCCAGAACCCCATCACGCGGGCTATCTCGTCGCGCACGTCGGGGTTGGCGACGTTCAGGTCGGGCTGCTGCTTGTAGAAGCGGTGCAGGTAGTACTGGCCGCTGCCCTCGTCGTACTCCCACAGGCTGTCCTCGGCGTCGGGGAAGACCACGCCCTTGGGCCCGTCCTCGGGGGGCTCGTCCTGCCAGACGTACCAGTCGCGGTGGGCGGAGTCCCGGGCGGAGCGCGCGTCCTTGAACCAGGGGTGCTCCTCGGAGGTGTGGTTGACGACCAGGTCGGCGATCACCCGGATGCCCCGGTCCTTGGCGGTGCGGACGAACTCGGTGAAGTCGCCTAGGGTGCCGAGGCGGGGGTCGACACCGTAGAAGTCGGTGATGTCGTAGCCGTCGTCGCGTTCCCGCGTCGGATAGAAGGGCATCAGCCACAGGCAGGTGACCCCGAGGCGCACCAGGTGGTCGATGCGCTGGGTGAGACCGGCGAAGTCACCGATGCCGTCGCCGTTCCCGTCCTGGTACGTCTCGACGTCCAGGCAGTAGACCACCGCGTTCTTCCACCACAGGTCGGAGGTGCGGGTCAGACGCATCGGTACTCCTTCGCCGTGGCGGGCAGGGGGCGGGTGACCGCGAGCTGCGGCAGGACCTCGGCGCCGAACGCGTCGATGAACGGCCCCTGTTCGCGGCCCACGTGGTGCAGCATCACGGCGTCGAAGCCGAGATCGGCGTACTCCTGGAGCCAGGCGGTGTGCTGCCCGAGGTCGGAGGAGACGTTGACCGTGCGGGCCACCTGTTCGGGCGTGACGTGCTCGCTGACGATGTCGAAGAGTTCCGCCGAGTCCAGGTCCCAACTGACCGGCGGGGAGTGGACGTTGGTGCGCCACTGGTCGTGGGCCAGGGCCAGGGCCTCGTCCTCGTCGGGCGCCCAGCTCAGATGGACCTGCAGGTTCAGGGGGCCGCGCCCGCCCGCGTCCCGGTAGGCGTCGGCGATCTCGCGCAGCTTCTCGCGCGGGGCGTTGACCGTGATGAGGCCGTCCGCCCACTCGGCGCACCAGGCGGCGGTGGCCGTACTGCACGCGGCGCCGAGCAGCGGCGGCACGGCGGACGGCAGGGTCCACAGCCGGGCCCGGTCCACGGTCACCAGCCCGTTGTGGCTGACCTCCTCGCCGTTCAGCAGCGCGCGGATGATGTCGACGCATTCGCGCAGCCGTGCGTTGCGCAGCTCCTTACGGGGCCAACGGGCGCCGGTGATGTGCTCGTTGGAGGCCTCTCCGCTGCCGAGCGCGGCCCAGAACCTGCCCGGGTACATGGAGGCGAGGCCGGCGATCGCCTGGGCGACGATGGCCGGGTGATAGCGCTGGCCCGGCGCGTTGACCACGCCGAACGGTGTCTGTTCGGTGGCCTGGAGCGCCGCGCCGAGCCACGACCAGGCGAAGCCGGACTCGCCCTGGCGGACGCTCCACGGCGAGAAGTGGTCGGAGCACATGGCGGCGGTGAAGCCCGCGCCCTCCGCTCGCACGACGGCGTCGAGGAGGTCGGCGGGCGGGATCTGTTCGTGCGAGGCGTGTAATCCGTAGACGGTCATGCCGCGGCGGGTACCCACACGACGGGTCCTCAGTGGCGGTGGCACGGGGGGAACTTCGGCCCGCACCGAAGGAACCTCGCCCCGCGCCGGAGGAGCTTCGGCTCGCGAGGAAGGGACTTCGGCGCCCATTGGAGGAGCCTCGGCTCGCACCGGACGGCCACGAGTCGCCCCGGGCACGCTGGAGCGGAGCCGAACCCGAACCCGGAACCCGGACCCGCTCCGGGCCCCGAGTCGCAGCCGCGACCACAGCCGCGACCACGGCCACGGCCACGGCCACGGCCACAGTCACAGCCACGCTCGCCGGTCCGGCACCCGCCAGGTCGTCCAACATCCAGCCACCCCCATCCCGGACGCCCCGTCCAGCCCCGCTCCCACGCCGGACGCCCTGTCCGACCAGGCCCATCCCGGACGGCCTGTCCGACCACCTCCGCCCCGGACGCCCTATCCGGCCACCCCATGCCGGACACCACCCGGGTGAGGGACGGCTTTTCCCCAGTGGGGCGGATCTTCCGTACACCCGGGTGATCACCCGCACCCCGGAAGCGGGCCCGGCTGTTGATCTTGGCGTGAGTACCGCGAGCGTTCTTCCGATACTGACCGATCCCACCGATCCGAACACCGGCGTCGCCGTCACCGGCGCTGTCGCCGGCTGTGCGAGGGAGCCGGGCGCCGGCGCGCCCGGCGACATAATCATCCGTTCCTGCACCACCATCGGCCAGGCCCTGCGGATCGAGTTGCAGGGCGAGATCGATCACCACAGCACCCTGCCGCTCCGGGCGCTGCTCGCCTCGGCCGCCGCGCTGGGCTATGTCCACCTCAGCGTCGACACCCGGCACGTCACGTTCGCCGATTCGGCGCTGCTGAACGCTCTCGACTGCTGGAGCCGCCGGGAGCGGCGCCTTCGTCTCGGCCCCCGCTCCCCCGGCGTACAGCGTCTGCTGGACGCCGCGCGTCCCGTCGGTGGTACCGGGGTCAGTTCGTCGGTGCCGTGCCGGAGCCGGTCTCCGCGGGCTCGGCGGGGGCGAGGCTCACCGCCGGGGGCTCACTCGCGAGGGTGAACGTGATGCGGGTGCCGTCCCGGTAGCCGGGGTCGACGAAGATGGTGCCGCCGTGGAACTCGACGATCTTCTTGCACATCGCGAGGCCGATGCCACTGCCCTGGTAGGTGTCCTTGGTGTGCAGCCGCTGGAAGATCACGAAGACCTGCTCGGCGTACTCGGGGTCGATGCCGATGCCGTTGTCGGTGACCGAGAACCGCCAGAGGTCGCCGTCCTGTTCGGCGGAGACGTGGATCGCCGGGGTCTCGCCGGGGCGGCGGAACTTGACGGCGTTGCCGATCAGGTTCTGCCACAGCATGCTCATCTGGGTCGGGTCGGCGACCAGGGTGGGCAGTTCGTCGCGGGTGACGACCGCGCCCGACTCCTCGACGCTGACGCTGAGCGCCGACAGGGCGCGCTTCATCACGGCGTTGAGGTCGACGTCCTGCAGCTGACGGTGGACGCGTCCGACCCGGGAGAAGTCGAGCAGGTCGTTGATGAGGGTCTGCATGCGGTTCGCGCCGTCGACGGCGAAGTCGATGTACTGGTCGGCGCGGTCGTCGAGCTGTCCGCCATAACGCCGCTGGAGGAGCTGGGTGAAGCTGGACACCTTGCGCAGCGGTTCCTGGAGGTCGTGCGAGGCGACGTAGGCGAACTGCTCCAGCTCGGCGTTGGAGCGCTTGAGGTCGGCGGACTGGGCGTCGAGGCGCAGCCGGGCCTGCTCGCTGAAGTCGAGTTCGCGTACGAGCCGTCGGCGCATGGACTCGATCTCGCCGCCCAGCCGTCGCAGGTCGGCGGGGCCGGTCGGGGTGATGGGATGGCCGAAGTCGCCGTCGGCGATCGTGCGGGCGTCCGCCCCGAGCTGTCCGAGCGGCAGGGTGATGCCACGGCGCAGTGCCTCGAAGACGATCCCGGCGAGGGCGACGATGAGGACGGCGATGGTGGCGAACACCCAGTTCCGCAGGCGCATCGTGAAGGCGAGGTCGTCCCGCGACCGGGTGCGCTCGTCGCGGAGCCGGTTCTGCTGGGCGGTCATGGCCGACCTGAGCCGGTCGAAGTCCTTCTTGCCCTCGGCGGCCCGCTCGGTGGCCTGGGGTGACGGCGCCCCGGCCGGTGAGGCGGCGATGGGGCGCGCGTTCCGCACCTGCCACATCCTGATGTGGTCCTCGACGTTCTTCAGGTCGCGCAGTGCGGGGGCGTCGCCCCGGAGCAGTTCCTTGAGCCGGGCGGTGTAGGTCTTCTCGTCGGCGAGTCCCTGGCGGTAGGGGGCGAGGAAGTCCGGGGTGCCGGTGAGCCCGTAACCGCGGATGCCCGTCTCCTGGTTGAGCAGGGCCGACTCCAGGCGGATCGAGCTGGTCAGGGCGGGCGACTTCACGTCCACGAGATCGTCACTGATGGACGCCGTACGTCCGAGGACCCAGGCCCCGGTCGCCCCGAGCAGGCCGAGGACGGTCAGCGCGACCGCCACTCCCACACGAAGCCACCGCCGGGTCGTCCAGGTGGACAGCCCCCGCTCGTGCGGCAGCCTCTCGTCGCCGGTCATCCTCTGACTCCTCCGTTGTGACGGCCGCCCTGAAAGCGGCGCAGCGCACACTCTAGAGGGAGGTCGACAACGGTTGTTGTCGTGGGGGCGGTCCGGGGCCTAGTGTGCCGGGTATGCCTGGCAAGAATTTCGTTGTGCCGTCCAGCCCGCAGGAGACAGCCGCAGTCGCGGACGCCGCGGTCGACGAACTTGCGCGGCGCATCGCCCACCAGCTCATGGAAGACCCCCCGCCTCCGCCGACCGCCGATGATCCCACGCGCGCCCTGACCCGTCTGCACGTACTGACGCATCTCCAGCGGGCCGCCGAACGCCTCCAGCGTGAAGCGGCCGTGGACGCCGCCCGCGCGGGCGCCGGTTACCCGCAGATCGGCGAGGCGTGCGACATGACGCGCCAGGGCGCCCGACGCCGCTGGCCGGGACTCTTCCACCACTCCACCGAAGCACCCACGGAGCAACCGATGATGACCACCCCCACTCGACCCTTCGACGTCCTGCTCGTCGAGGACGACGTCGCCGACGCCATGCTCATCGAGGAGGCCCTCTCCGAGCGCGGCGCCCGCAATCTGGTCCAGGTCACCGACGGGGTCGCCGCGCTGGAGCACCTGCGCGACCCGTCGACCGTGCGGCCCGACCTCATCGTGCTCGACCTCAACATGCCCCGGATGAACGGCCGGGAGCTGCTCCAGGTGCTGAAGACGGACGAGGAGCTGCAGACCATCCCTGTGGTCGTCCTCACCACGTCCTCCGCCCCGGACGACGTCACCGGCGCCTACAACAGCCACGCCAACGCGTATGTGACCAAGCCCGTCAACCTGGTGGAGTTCGAGCAGGCCGTGCAGAGCATCGACGCCTTCTACCTGGAGACGGCGACCCGGCTGCCGCGCACCGAGAACTGACGGGCGCGGCCGGGGACCGGTTGTCCTGGTCCGCCGCGGGGCTGGGTCGCGTGGGCATCGGCGAGCGGTACGGTGTCGGTGCCCACGTGGCCGGGGAGCGCGAATACTCCCTCCACGACTCTTCGTTCGAATTTTCTGGTGTGGACGGCCGAAGCCGGGGTACGCGCCTCTTGCGTCGGCCTCCAGCGGCCGGCGGCACGGGGGCTGGCGCAGTAGGGAGGGGATCTGACATGACGGTGACCGAGACGACGGAAGCACGAACGGCGACGCTTCCGGAGGTGACCGACCCGTCGCGGGTCACTCCGAAGGACGCCCGCGAGCTGTCGAGGCTGTTCTTCGACCAGCTCGCCGTCCTGGAAGAGGGCACGCCCGAGTACCAGTACGCACGCAACACCCTCATCGAGATGAACATCACACTCGTGCGTTTCGCGGCGGCGCGGTTCCGCAGCCGCAGTCACGACGAGATGGAGGACATCGTCCAGGTGGGGACGATCGGCCTCATCAAGGCGATCGACCGGTTCGAGCTGACCCGTGAGGTCGAGTTCACCTCGTTCGCCGTCCCCTACATCGTCGGTGAGATCAAGCGTTTCTTCCGCGACACCTCGTGGGCGGTGCATGTCCCGCGGCGTCTTCAGGAGGCGCGGATCCAGCTCGCGAAGGCCACCGAGGAACTGCGCAGCCGGCTCGGCCGGACGCCCACGGTCAAGGAGCTGTCCGAGCTGATGTGCCTGAGCGAGGAGGAGGTCAACGAGGCGCGCCTCGCCTCCAACGGCTACACCTCTTCCTCCCTCGACGCCACGATCAGCTCCAGCAACGACGGTGAGGCCGCCCTCGCGGACTTCATCGGCGCCGACGACAACGCCCTCGAACTGGTCGAGGACTTCAACGCGCTGGCCCCGATGATCGCCGGTCTGGACGACCGCGAGCGCCGCATCATCCACATGCGGTTCGTGGACGAACTCACCCAGGCCCAGATCGGCGAGCACCTCGGCGTCTCCCAGATGCACGTCTCCCGGCTGCTCAACCGCACGCTGGCCAAGCTGCGTACGGGGATGCTCAGCACCCAGTGACCCGCGGCGGGCGCGCGATGCCCGTCCGGTACGTACGGAAGCCGAGGCGTTCACCCCGCGGGGTGGGCGCCTTCGCCGTTGCCGGGGTTCAGACGCCGGCGTTCGCGTGGGAGTCCGGCCTCGGGACTCGGCCGTCGGGGCGGCTGTGGGACAGGTAACGTGCCGGGACGAGCGTACGCGGCGCCTGCGGGGGTAGTCGGCGGGAGACGGAAGCGGGCACAGATGGACGAATCATCAGGCGTGGCCGGCGGTGGAAGGGCGGGCGAGAGCCCTGCGCTGGAAACCTCACTCGAACTGGACGGCGACGGCACCCGGATCGCCCAGGCCCGGCAGGTGGCGGTCGCCTTCCTGTCCAAGGTGAGGGACACCCAGGGCATCCCGGTCGTGTCGGCCGTGGTGGAGGTCGTGCAGCTCATCGTCAGCGAGCTGGTCACCAACGCCCGCAAGCACGCGCCGGGTCCGGCGCGGCTGCGGCTGCTGGTGACGGACTCCGTGCTGCGGGTCGAACTGTGGGACAGCAACCCGCTTCTGCCGGCCGCCAAGACCGCGGACCCGGCGCGCATCGGCCAGCACGGCCTGGAGATCGTCACCGCGCTCGCGCAGAGCTTCAGCATCGAACGAACGGCGGTCGGCAAACGCGTCACCGCCGACATCTCGCTCGGTGTGGCTCCCGCACCGAGCGCGCTCTGACTGATCCGGTACCCCCGGAGCAGCCCTCGCGGCAGGCGGGCGACCGGTACGAGACAGCGAGGATCGCCCATGAAGAGGATCGGCCCATGAACGCGCGGCGCAGGAACCATGTGACGGTGACCGGCAGGGCCGGTGCCCCGGTGGTGATGCTGGCCCACGGCTTCGGGTGCGACCAGAACATGTGGCGCCTGGTGACGCCGGCCCTGGAGCGTGACTTCACGGTGGTCCTCTTCGACCACGTGGGCGCGGGGAACTCGGACCTGTCCGCGTGGAGCCCGGAGCGGTACGCGACGCTGGACGGCTATGTGGACGACGTACTGGAGCTGTGCCGGGAGCTGGATCTCGGGCCGGTGACGTTCGTCGGGCATTCCGTGAGCGCGATGATGGGGGTGCTCGCGGCGGCCCGGGACCCCAAGGCCTTCGCGGGACTGGTGCTCCTCGCGCCGTCGCCGTGTTTCGTCGACGACCCGGCGACCGGCTATCGCGGCGGGTTCAGCGCGGCGGACATCGAGGAACTGCTCGAATCGCTGGAGGCCAACTACCTGGGCTGGTCCGGGGCGATGGCGCCGGTGATCATGGGCAATCCCGACCGGCCGGAGCTGGGTGAGGAGCTGACCAACAGCTTCTGCCGCACCGACCCGGCCATCGCCCGCCTCTTCGCGCGGGTCACCTTCCTGTCCGACAACCGCGCGGACCTCTCCGGAGTGACGGTGCCCACGCTGGTGGCCCAGTGCTCCAGCGACGCGATCGCGCCACCCGAGGTGGGCGACTTCGTGCATGCCCGCATCCCGGGCAGCCGGCTCGTCACGCTGAACGCGACCGGGCACTGCCCGCAGCTCGCCGCCCCCGAGGAGACCGCCGCGGCGATCACCGCGTTCGTGAAGGGGCTGCCGGACCATGTGCAAGCCCCCCGGTGACCACGACGAGTACAGCGCGGCGGGCCGGCCGCCCGGAAGCCGCGACCAGTGCGGCACGGACGGCGACACGGTGGACGAGCGGGCCCAGTTCTCCGCCCTCCTGGAGGACAGCGCCGAGGACCTGTACGAGAACGCGCCCTGCGGCTATCTCTCCACCCAGTTGGACGGCCTGATCGCGAAGGTCAACACGACCCTGCTGAACTGGCTCGGCTACCGCCGGGACGAGCTGCTGGGCCGTATGCACTTCTCCGACCTGCTCACCGTCGGCGGCCGGATCTACCACGAGACCCACTTCGCACCCCTGCTGCGCATGCAGGGCGAGGTCAGCGGCATCGCCCTGGAGCTCAAGGCGGCCGACGGGTCCCGGCTGCCGGTCCTCGTCACCTCGACCGTGAAGTCGGGCAGCGACGGACAGCCCCTGCTGATCCGGACCACGCTCTTCGACGCCCGCGACCGCCGCGCCTACGAGACCGAACTGCTGCGGGCCCGTCAGGAGGCCGAGCAGGAGCGCGAACGGCTGCAGAACCTGGCCACCACCCTCCAGCGGACGCTGCTGCCGCCGGCCCTCGCGAACGTGCCCGGCCTGGAGGTCTCGGCGCACTACCACATCGCCTCCGTCGACCAGGTCGGCGGCGACTTCTACGATCTGTTCCCGCTGGCCGAGGGCACCTGGGGCCTGTTCATGGGGGACGTGTGCGGCAAGGGGGCCGCGGCGGCGGCCGTCACCTCCCTGGCGCGCTACACCCTGCGGGCCGCCGCCGTGTACAACCCGGACCCGGCGACCGTCCTGGACAACCTCAACACCGTCCTCAACCACGAGTACAACGGCACCGATCCCCGTTTCTGCACCGTCGTGTTCGGGCTGCTCACCCCCGACCGCGAGCGCGGCGGGTTCCGGATCACCCTGGCGGGTGGCGGGCATCCTCCCGCGCTGCTGATGCGCGCCGACGGCACGGCCGACATCCTGCCCACTCCCGGCGGGCAGCTCATCGGCGCGCTGACGGACGTGCACATCGCCACCACGGCGGTGCACCTGGCCCCCGGCGACACCCTGCTGCTGCACACCGACGGACTCACCGAGGCCCACACCGGCGGCGCCGCCGACGGCCGCTACGGCGACGACGCCCTTCTCGACTTCGCCCGTGAACTCGCGCCCACCACCGCGTCGGCCGCCATCGACGCGGTCCGGGAACTGCTCGACACCTTCGGCACCGGCGTGGACGACGACACCGCCGTCCTCGCCATCCATGTGCCTCGATCCCCCCGTGGAGAGCAGCAGTGACCCAGCATCTGAGCCTCCACACGCGCACCACCCCCTCGGGGGCGGTGATCGAACTCTCCGGGGAACTCGACTTCCACAGCGCCGACCGGGTCCGCGCCCAACTGGCCGGGCTGGAGCTGCCTCCGGGCGGGCAGCTCGTCCTTGATCTCGGGGGCATCACCTTCTGCGACTCCACGGGCATCACGGTGCTCATCGCGGCCCGCAACCACGCCCTGGCCACAGACGCGGGCATAGCGCTGGCCGCCGTCCCCGGTCCCGTCAGCCGGATCTTCCGCATGGTCGGCCTCGACCAGGTGTTCGCCTCCCACGCCACCGTGCAGGCCGCCGTGGCCGCCTGGCGTCCCACCGGCTGACCCGGCCGGCCGAGCCCGCCGCGTCGAGCGACGCACTCTGCCGAATCCGCCGCGAACCCGGTGTGTTTGCCTCGCCACGGTGCGGGCACTCGGGTGGCAGATCGGGGCGCCCCCGGACGACGCCCCGTCATCGGAGGACGCCATGATCATCCTTGGAGTCATTCTGCTCGTCGTCGGCCTCGTGGCCGGAATCGGGATCCTCTGGACCATCGGCGTCATCCTGGTGGCCGTCGGAGCCCTGCTCTGGATCCTGGGAGCGCTGGGCCGCGAGGTCGGCGGACGCCGGCACTACTGGTGAACTCACCGCACACGTGACCGCGCCCTCACCGGTGAACTCACCCCACGCGTGACCGCGCCCTCTTCATGACCGCGCCCGTCAGGACGTGAGGGTCCGCGACCTTCCGTTGTCCTAGGTCCTGTCGGCGTTGAGGCGGGCCGCCTGGCGTATGAGGTGGTCCCGCTCGGCGAGGCTGGGCGCCTGCCCGGCCGCCTCCGCGTAGAGACGTGCCGCCGTTCGCCTGTCGCCGTCGCGCTCATGGAGATAGGCGGCGACAGCGGTGTGGCGGGGCAGGCTGCCGTCCAGCTCCGCGAGCGCGGCCAGGCCGGCACGCGGGCCGTCGGCCTCTCCGACGGCCACCGCGCGGTTGAGGCGGACGACGGGGCTGTCGGTGAGCCGGACGAGTTCGTCGTACCACTCGACGATCTGCACCCAGTCCGTCTGATCGGCCCTCGGCGCGTCCGCGTGCAGCGCGGCGATGGCGGCCTGCGCCTGGTACTCCCCCAGGCGGTCCCCAGCGAGGGCCGCCTGAAGAATGCCGACGCCCTCGGCGATCATCCTCGTGTCCCACCGGCCGCGGTCCTGCTCGGCAAGGGGTACGAGGCTGCCGTCGGGCGTGGTCCGGGCGGCGCGCCGGGCATGGTGCAGCAGCATCAGGGCGAGCAGCCCCGCCACCTCGGGATGGTCGATGACGGCCGCGAGCCGCCGGGTGAGGCGGATGGCCTCGGCGACGAGGTCCACATCCCCGGAGTAGCCCTCGTTGAAGACCAGGTAGAGGACCCTCAGCACGGTGGCGACGTCACCGGGCCGGTCGAACCGCGCTCCGGAGACGGTGCGTTTGGCCCGGCTGATGCGCTGCGCCATGGTCGCCTCGGGTACCAGGTAGGCCCGGGCGATCTCCCGCGTGGTCAGGCCGCCGACGGCCCGCAGGGTCAGCGCGACGGCCGAGGACGGCGTCAGCAAGGGGTGCGCGCACAGGAAGTAGAGCTGGAGGGTGTCGTCCAGGGCGGGTGCGGGCCCGGGCGCCGGTTCCTCCGCGGCGCTCTCCTCGCGGCGGCGCCGGGCGGTGTCCGCCCGGGTGGCGTCGAGGAACTTGCGCCAGGCGACGGTGACCAGCCACCCCTTCGGATCCCGGGGCGAATCGGCCGGCCAGACCCGGACCGCCTCGATCAGCGCGTCCTGTACGGCGTCCTCGGCCGCCGCGAAGTCGGCTCCGCGGCGGACAAGGACCCCGAGCACGGCCGGGGTGAGGCTCCGGAGCAGGTGTTCGTCCATCCCCCGGGTCACTCCGTGGTGGTGGGCCGCACGCCGTAGAAGGGGCGCAGCTCCAGCCACTCGTGGATCGGCCTGCCGCCCGCGCCCGGGGCCGCCGACAGTTCACCGGCCAGTTCGACGGCGCGTTCGTGGGAGTCGACGTCGATCACCATCCAGCCGGCGATCAGGTCCTTGGTCTCGGCGAAGGGGCCGTCGGTGACCGGCGGGCGGCCCTCACCGTCGTAGCGGACGAACGTCCCCTCGGGGGAGAGCGCCTGGGAGTCGACGTACTCCCCCGACTTCTCCAGCCGGGCGGCGAACTCGTTCATGTACCGCAGGTGGGCCGAGATCTCCTCCTCGGTCCACTCGGACATCGGCACGTTGTTCACGGGGGCCGGAGCGCCTCGGTAGTGCTTCAGCAGCAGGTACTTGGCCATGGTGCTCTCCTCGGTACGGATGCGACCCATTGTGGTCGCGTTCACCCCGGGGACGGAGCGGGGCACGGGTTCTCGACATCGCCGCCGAGGGTTTTCCGGATGTCCTCGGACCGGGTACCGGCCGGACCTGATATCGGGCGGACCTCGTGCCTGCCGGCCAGACCTCATACCGATCCGCCCGGTCCACCCGGTCCGCCCCGTCGCGTCGGGTTCGCGGCGGCGGTCATCGGTCACGCGGAAGGGCGCCCCTCGATCCTGGTCGAGGGACGCCCTTGCGTGCGCGTGCGCGCGTGGAGCCGACTATCGCTCGTCGCGGAGTGAGTCGCGGGCGCCGGCGGCCTTGTTCTGGGCCTTCTCCGCTACGTCGCGGACGTTGCCCTTGGCCTGGTCGGTCTTGCCCTCGGTCTCCATCCGGTCGTTGCCGGTGGCCTTGCCGACCATTTCCTTGGCCTTGCCCTTGGCCTTGTCCATGGAACTCTTGCCCATGATCACTCCTTGGTTGGGGGTGTTACGCGAGTCACGCTAGGGAGGGTCGGCACGCCCCGCATCCGGAGCGGGGCACCGGGGTCACCACCCTGCGTCACGGACCTGGCTCCGGAGCGGGGCCACCGGGTCACGGCCCCGGCCGAGACATCCGTCCGGCAGAGGGCCCGGTCCAGTCCCCCGCGGCCGTCGTGCCGCCCGATTCCAGGTCTGCCCGCGCCCCCACTTTCTGGACTTGCCGGTCCATTTTCTCGGTCGTACGTTGGCGCCTGCGCCCTGCGGGTCAGGGCCCCGTTCGGACGAAGGCGGTATGCCGTTCGGCCGTCCGGGTTCACGGTGCAGAACGAACGCAACGGAGTGGATCATGTCGACACGGCTTGAGGGCAGGACCGCGCTGGTCACCGGAGCGACCAGCAACATCGGACGGGCGATCGCGGAGGCCTTCGCCGCCCAGGGCGCGCATGTCGTGGTCTCCGGCCGCAGCGCCGAACGGGGCGGGGAGGTCGTCGACGGTATCCGCGCACGCGGCGGCCGGGCCGACTTCGTACGGGCCGACCTGGACGGCAGCGCCGCGGCCTCGCGGGCCCTGGCCGACGAGGCGACCCGGGTGCTGGGCGGCCGGATCGACGTCCTGGTCAACAACGCCGGGATCTACCCCGCCAACACCACGGCCACGGCCGACGAGCAGACCTTCGACCAGGTCTACGCGGTGAACGTGAAGGCCCCCTTCTTCCTGACGGCGGCCGTCGCGCCCGCCATGGTGGAGGCCGGCGGCGGGTCGATCATCAACCTGGGCTCCTGGATCGCGCGGCTCGGCATTCCGATCAGCGCGCTCTACAGCTCGACCAAGGGCGCGGTGGAGACGCTGACCCGGGCCTGGGCCGCCGAGTTCGGGCCGCACGGCGTCCGCGTGAACGCCATCTCGCCGGGCGTGGTGCTGGCGCCGGTCCCCGGCGAGGAGCACCCCGCCGAGGTCATGATGAAGGGCACTCCGGCCAACCGGATGGGCACCCCCGAGGACATCGCGAACGCCGCGGTGTACCTGGCCGCCGACGAGTCCGCCTTCGTGCACGGCATCGTGCTCGACGTCGACGGCGGACGCACCACGGCGGCGGTCATCGCCGCCTGACCTTGTCCGGCCGGCGGGCGGGCGAGTCGGGGCGCGGTGCGGCCGGGCGGCCGTCTGCACGCCGGGCGGCTTGCGTCGGGGAGGCTCGCGTCGGCGACAGCCGAGGACCGTACACACCGGGACCGGGGTCGGCCAAGGGCCCCGTCAACCGCCGGGGACCGGCCCTGGGTACGCCGGTGCCGCCACGCGGGTCACCCGGTGGCGTGGCCCGCGTTCCTGAGGTCGGCGATCCCCTGGTCGAGGGCGGCGCGCAGGTGAGTGGACTGGCCCGTGCTCAGCAGGATGGACACCCCTCCCTGGATCGCGGCCAGCAGCGACGCGGCCCGCCGGTCCACATCGAGCCCGGCGGGCAGGCTGCCGGATGCCTGAAGGGCCCGGATGCCCGCCGCGAGCCGCTCCTGCCAGCGTCGCAGCAACTCGATCACGATCGCCCGCGTCCCCGGCGTGGAGCGCCCGATCTGGAGGAACAGCGACCCGAGCGGACACTGGTCGCCCTGGTCCTCGTAGCGCTTGACGACCACGTCGCGCCACTGGCTCCAGGCTTCCCACGAGTCCAGGTGGCTCAGGAAGGGCTCCTGATCCTCCAGGACCTGGTCCGCCTCGAACCGGGCCACGGCGACGAGGAGTTCGTCCTTGCCCGCCGGGAAGTAGTGGAAGAGCTGGCTCTTGCTGGTGCGGGTCCGCGCCATGACGTCGTCCAGGGTGGCCGCCACGACCCCCCGCTCCCGCAGCACCGCCGCGGCGCCCTCGACGATCCGGTCCCGCGTCGCCTTCCCCTTGGCCGTCAGCTCGCCGCGCACACCGCCACCTCCCGGGAATGGACCACCTGGTCCAGTGTAGGCGTGGAGCGGCAGGGCGTCGCCGGGCCGCCCGGTCACCTTTCGCCGTTACGACATGCCCTAGGGCGTGTCGTTTGGATCATGTGGCGGGTCGCGGGGCAGGGCACGCACATCTGCGGCGTTGTCGTCGGTTGCCGACGCTCCGCGTCGTC
>NZ_JBEYFY010000054.1:0-46983 GCF_040703595.1 Streptomyces sp. NPDC007084 | reverse complement strand
CCCGCTACGACAAACGAGCCCGCCACTACAAAGCCCTGGTCACCATCGCCTGCCTACGACTCTGGCTCCCCACCGACATTGCGGACACACCCTAGCGGGGACGTCCTGCACGAACGTCCGGTGCGGTAGGTGAGCCTCTCCACTGCCAGGGCCTGATGAGCCTCGGACACGGTTGGGCACATGTCCGCGAGGAGGGCCATCAGCCGTGGGATCGGCATGTGAGCGAGCGTTGACTCCAGTCTTGAGAGCCGGTGCGCTGTCTCCTCGCACAGTGAGGCGAGCCCCATGATTACCGCCAGGACGCCGGCCATGTCTCCGGCTGTCATCCCCTCGCCGAGGGGGAAGGTGTCAGGAACCTGGCCCTCGGGCACCGCCTTCCGGTAAGCCTCGATGGTCACAGTGGCGCGGTTGACCGCAGCCTCCAACACGTCCCCTGGCGGCCCCTTCCGAGAGCCGGCGCTCCTCGTGGAGATCCACCGGCGTTCTGTCTCGGACAGTTTCGGCAACTGCGTCGGAACCGAGGCTGCTTCGAGGAACGCATCGGCGACCTCGACAGCGGGGTTCCAGCTGTGACGCACACGGAAGCCCCCTCCAGTCAGGCGTACCTGGTAGGCGTCAGTTCGGACACCGGTCTCCAATCGGTCCCAGTGTTGGGCTGCGGCAGCCAGCGCCGTGATCTCGCCAGCAGCGGACTCAGTGCACGGACCCGTGCTGAGCGGGAAGTCGTGGTGCCATGCGACGAGTTGGGCGAGCACGCTTTCCCACGGCAGATCGGACTCGTCTCCTGAGGCGATCTCCATGGCTCGCAACTTGGTCGCCGTGCGGAGCAGGTCGTAGATCCTTTCCGGCCCGGACTGCCAAGCCGGGTGCGCACCTACACGGGCACGCGCGTCGGAGATGACGTCCAAGAGATCCAGCTCGGGCTTCACGGAGACTCCGAATCGTCCATGACTGACGGTTGGTTAGGGAATTCGCGCACGTTCGGAAAGTGGTGGAGGAGGGTGCCAATTCAGTTCCCCCCCACCACCGGTGATTTACAGCGTCGGATCCCAGTACCCGACCCTGGAACCGTCGGGAGATCCGAACAGATGCCAACGGGAGAGGTTCCGGTTCCAGGACTGGCAGGCGGTCTCGGGGAGTTGGAGACAGCCGTGATCCGCGCCCTCGTTGGTGATCATGCAGTTCGGGTCGTACAGACACGCGTCGTTGTCGACTGCACGGCTGACGACCGCGTCCAGGTTCTGTTCGAGTACCGTCCGCATCGCACCGAGGCTGAAGTCGCTCCCGCCGTTGGGGTAAATGGCGAATGCAAGGTCGTACGGGAAGAGGTACTCGGACAGGCTCGTCTCGCTGTAGCCGCTGTCGACCGCCAGAGCCCGGAGCAGCTGGTGGGACAGGGAGTGAAGCAGGCCGAACAGGTCGTGAACAGGGAGATCAGGGTGCCCGGGTTCCGGTCGGGTCTCGTGGGAGAGGGCCTGACCGTCACTGGGGCCCAGCTGGTGCACCAGCCACTTCGTAACGCCTCCGGCGTCGTCCAGCGTGCTGCGGCTCACGAGCCCGTTGCGGACCAGCCACCGGCTCACCCGTTCCCGGTCCACGGGGAACAGGAGAGCCTCCGCTTCTGTGGGGTGGGCGTAGAGGAGGGTCTTCTCGGGTGCGCCTCGTGCGGCACGTCCCCGATAGGGCACCAGGTCGGCCTCCTCGGGGCTGAAGCCCGTCCGGCTGTATCCGATCGCGAGGTAGGTGATCGGGAGATCACTGATCAGGCATGTCTCCTGACCGAGTCCGGCGGCCCCCAGTACGCCGGGGTACCGCTCGTACAGGGCGCGGCGCTCGGGGTTGCGGGCTTCCCGCTGCAGCCGGGGGATACCCAGGCGCTCCAGGTTCAGGACCCGACGATAGGTGTGCAGTTCCGCTGCAAGCCCGCGGGCGTCGTCGCTCTCGGTGTCCAGCCCGAGGGCTTTGCTCACGCTGTCCCGCAGGTGGTCCACCTCGACCGGCATGAAGCGTGCCCGGAGTGCGCGTGCCTGATCGTTCAGGCCGGCCTCCTCCATCGCACGGATGCTCTCGACGACCTCGTCGGGGACGTCCACCGTGTGCCCGTCCGTGAGCCGCCGGAACTCGTCCTCGGTGATCTCACCGAGCCACCAACCAAGCACGGCAGCCGTGTACAGGGGGTTGCTCTGCCGGGTGGCCTCTTCTGCAGTGGTCACGTTCACGAGCGTCAACCCCTGCCCGACGTGCGCCGTGCCCGCGGTGTGGAGCAGGGGGTGCATGAACTTGTCCGGGTAGCTGCACGAGGAGTTGCTGCAACTCCACTGCACTGACAGTGGAAAGCCACAGGTCATGCACTCCCACCGGAAGTCACGGAACCGACTCGCGCGGTCGTCCAGCCTGAACCGGGTGTGCCCCCTGGGACACTTGCTCGGCGGGTACATGGGCGACATCTCGCCACACTTATGCGCGAAGACGAACTGAAGCTGCCGATTTCCCACCGCGTTGCCACAGGTGGGGCAGGCTGGCGGCCAGTCGTCCGTTCCGGGGCGTGGGTCATTCGCCGTCCAGACGTGTCCACACCCCCCGCTCGAGCAGCGCACCACCCGAGGCCAGATGCGGCAGAAGACCTTGCCCGGGACCACGACCTCGTAGTGGCGATCGGCAAGCCGATCCTCGTCCCCGGGGAACTCCGGCGCCCGGTCAGCTCCAGCGGAGAGTGCGCGGCCCGAGGCCCGCCATCTGCGCACGAACCGCATCGCCTCCTGTACCAGGTGATCGCGATCGAGCGAGGGACCGTCGAACTCCTCGTCACGCCCGAACTGCACCACCTGGGCCGTGTAGCCGCCGCGGTGGTCGAAGGTCTGGCCGGGGCGGTAACGGTAGAGGACCTGGCCCCGGTCCCGGGCCATGTCATCGTTCCTGGGATTGAACGCCATCACGACCTCCTGCTGTCGGACACGACGTGGAACGGGATGCCCTCGGAGACGTCGCGGAGGCTCGTCATGGGCCGGTACTCGAGGCCCAGGTAGTCGCCAGTCGCGCGGTATCCCCGGTTGTTCCCGCCCGTGAGGCCGGCGGAGGCACCGGCGGAGCGGAGGCTTGCCAGGGCGTGCTCCACCATGTCCTCGAGGTCGGTGCGGAGTTCCTGACCCTCCGGGCGTTCCGACTGGAAGACGGAGTGCAGCACCTCCAGCAGCTCGGTGAGCTGGACCCCTTCCAGACCCCCGCCCGAGGGAGTACGGAGGGCGGCCTGCATCTTCGAGAGGTCGTGCAGGTGGCCAGGGGCGTTACCCGCCCGCCACCAGTCACGGTTCGCGATCTGGAGAAGTTGCCCCATCAGTATCCCCGGCAGGGTCTTGCGGACCGCGAACCTGCTCCAGCGGTTGATGGCCACCGGCTCGACCATGCGGTCGAGGTACTCGTGGAACTTGCCGTGATAGCGGTAGTGCGACCGGTCTCTCTCCCTCACAGGGTTGAAGAGCATGAAGACGAGGCCGTGGTAGGCGCGGCCCACCCTCGACGACGCTTGGATGTACTCCGCCATGGACCGGGGCATGCCGTTGAACAGCATGAGGTTCAAGCGGTCTACGTCGACTCCATGGCTGACCATGCTGGTGGCGACGACCATGCCCGTGTTGCCGTTGGTGCTTCCCAGGTCATCGAGGACGCCGCGTACCTGGTCCAGGCGCGTTTCGCCCTTGAGTTCGGCCACCCTGAGATCCGGAAAGCCCTCCCTGCGCAGGGCCTCGTTTACCTGGGTGTCCAGCGAGCGACGGATACGGCCGAAGTCGACCAGAGTGGTGGCGTACGTGAGGCTCGTCCGGTAAAGGTCGACGACTGCGCGGAGCTCGTCCTCCGGCCAACTCGCCAGGACGGGGGGCAGATCCTCGCGCCGGTCGAGTTTCCACAGTGCCCGGTGGGCGGACGTCAGGATCCTGACCAGCGTCATCTCCGCCGTGCCGCGTGTCGGCATGACTCCGACGAAGCGACGGAGCGGGAGGCTCCGGTCGAGGCGCCAGTAGAAGCTCTCGTCGAGGTTGGGCCCTGGCAGTGGAACCACTACTGACCTGAGACCGAAGAGGTGCTCGCTCTGGCGGTCCTCGCCCCGGATGGTGGCGGTGGTGGCGACCACCTTCATCCGGACACCCCGACCGTCGGCACGCTGTCGGGACGACAGAGTGCGCTGCACCTCGGCCAAGAGGCCCTCGTAGTGGCCGGAAAAAGCTCCGAGCTCTTCGTTGACCATGTGGAGCTCGTCGATGATCTCCAGTGACGGGGAGGGGTCGTAAAGAGGCTCTCCCAGGGGTCGGAGCGGGGTCTTCGGGTGACCCGGCGCATGACGTTCGTGGCACTTACCGCCCCGACCGAAGCCGTGGGGAGGGCACCAGCAGTCCACGTCGCCGAGGAGGGCGCCGAACTTGTCTGACAGCCCTACGTTGGCGAGCTTGTCCAGGGTCCCGACCACGACGGTCGGTAGGTACCGGTAGATCTCGGTGTCGACGACGAGGATCGGCAGAACCTTCCCGCACGCCTCGTTGCCGCAGACGTGTTGGAGCCTGAGTCGCTGTGGGTCGGGCGCCGGGATGCGGACTGACCGCTCACCGCAGTAAGGACAGTCATGGACAAGGCGGTACGCATGCCGTTCCTCCTCGCTTGAGCGAAGGCGGTCGATCATGCGGTCCGTGATCAGCGAGTTGGGGGTGTTGCCACCACCGGCGTAGAAGCCGATGAAGAAGGGCCAGCCGGGATCACCGCCAACCTGCCTGAGCAGGTCGGCGTGCTTGTCACGGACCGTCTCAGCGGCGGCGATCACGTCGAGCTGGCGCTGTGTCTGCTGCAAGGTCAGCAACCGCAGAGGGAAACGGCACCATGCCGAGACTCCGAGCGCCTTTCCTCGCGCACGGTCGTAGAACATGCACACCAGTACCAAGCCGAGATACGCCTCGGTCTTGCCGCCGCCGGTGGGGTACCAGACGACGGTCGCCGCCTCGGTCGGATCCACGTCGTGTTCGTCGCCCCAGAGGCCGGGTGCGAAGAGGTCCTCGGGATGCTCGCGCCAGGCCAGGGAACTGAGCTGGCTGACGATGGCGACCAGTTGGAAGAGCCGCCAGCCCCGGCTGGGTCGCTTCCGCCGCTTGTTGAGCTCCACCATGGACTCGTTGGCCAGCTGGAATGCTGTCAGGAGACGCCTGTCTCTCCGAAGCCAGGCGACACCGTCACGGAAGCGGGCAACCTCTAGGGCCGCGGCCCTTCGGTCTGCCTCTTTACGCTGGGCCAGCTCGGGCCTGCCCTGAAGATCCTCGGTGCTCCAGGCAGGCGCCCCCAGGTACGCCTCCATCTCGTCAGCGAGCTCGTCGAGAACGGGCAGCGGGTCGGTCGAAAGCGTCGCGTAACTCCAGCGCTCATCGGTTCTGGCCACGGCCCGATGGGTGTCGTGCTGAGGAACGGGCACGCTGCGTACGGCCACCAGCCTGCCTTCGTGCCACCGGGGCTCGACACCGCAGTTGTTCGCGTACGCCCCGAGCTCCCCGGAGTAGCGATAGGCGTCGGCACCGAGGTCCATCACGATGGGGAGGAGATGGTCACCCTGGATCTCCAGCTCTGCGCGGAACAGGGCGTTGTCCCTCGCCTCGTCGCGACGGGTACGGCCGGCGTTGCTGCCCCGTCCCTGGACTGTCACGACGGGGTCGGTGGCGAGGTTCTGCAGAGTGACGGTCACGCGGAGCCGTCCGGACGCGACCAGCCTCGACGTGATGACGACGTGCGCGGCGGGAGACGGTGCTACGGGGTCCCCACCCACCTCCCGGGCCAGCCACTGTTCGAAGGTCCCGTCGTCTGCCATCGCGGCAGGAGGAACCAGCCGCTCTCGGCGGTCGTTCCCGACACGACGGTCGATCCGAGGGTCTTGGAGGGCAACCTTCACGGCGTCTTGGAAGGCATGCCGGAACTCAGCTTCCAAGGTCTGACGCAGGCCGGCCTCCTGTCCCAGAACGACGTCCACGGGACCGACGGTCACGGTCAGTCGCTTGAACAGAGGGGCCAGTCTGTACGGCTCCTCGCGCTCACCGGCCCACTCCAGCTGCTGCGATCGGGTCGGAAGTGCCGCGTAGTAGAACGATGCCCGCGCCTTAACGCTGATGGAGCTGGCGTTGCTGGCCTCGAACTCGAACCCGAGACTGTCCGGGGTCGTTCGGCCGTACCGCGGGGCGGCTCCGCCAGGTTCGACGGTGTGCGGGCCGAGGCTCTCCATGAAGTACCGAGCACTTGGAGGCTCGCCCAGGCAGACGTCCCCTTGGGCCTCGCCAGTCGCATCGCTGACCACCGCGTTGACCAAGTGGTCCACGAGAGCGGTCTGCTGGGTAACGCTCGGCTCGAACGGAGGGTTGGTCACGGCGCCTCCCTGTCGGATCCGGCAGGTTCCGCCAGGACCAGGGGAAGGGGGCGTGCCCCCGTACATGAGGGGAGAGGCGAGAGCCGAGGTGGCTCACAAAGGCGTGCCAGTTGAGGCAGACATGCCGAACTGGCCCGCGGGACATGGATGTCCACGGGGTCTCCAGGCTCGCGAGTCAGAAGCCGCCATGGCACGACGCCATAGCCGGACATCTTCTGCTGCTTCGAGCCCCAGCAGCATCGAACGCATTTCAGTGAAGTCGCAAGCCGTTACGTAGAGTTGATCGAATCTGTCCGGATTCGATCTATCGGTGCCTTGATCTGACACTCACCATCCGCGGCTTCGTAGAACGGAGGAGCGAGATCGGGCAACGACGTCCAGCGTGGTCCGCTGAGAAGACGCCATCCGGGCTGTACGCCGCTGGTCCCTCGGGCATGATTGATGCATGATTCCCGAGGCCGAGATAGGCATCAGTCACGACTACGAACTGGTCGATCTGCGAGCCGACTTCAGCACCGAGAACGTGGCTGCTGCGTGGTTGATGCTGGCGCTGGGTGACAGCCGGGAGCATGCCGGAAACGACGGCTATGACGACAGCGTGTCTCTGCACTACAGCTGGGACAGCACCGTTCAGAACTATGCCCGTGTGGCGGTGGGGGACGTCATAGCCCTGTGGGACAGGAAGGAGCTCATCGGCGTTTCGGTGATAGAGGCGATCGACACTGCATCGGCCGAGAAGATGCTGTACTCCTGTCCTCGGTGTGGCAAGGCTGACATCAAACGGCGTCAACGGGAGAAGCCTGCCTACCGCTGCGGCAAGTGCGGTCACCTCTTCTCCACCCCGCGCCAGATGACCAAGCCGGTGACCACCTACCGGTCTGCGCACGGCAAGAGATGGATGAACGGGCGCGGTCTGCTCTCGGGCTCCGAGCTCCGGGCCCTCTGTGATGCTCCCAAGTCGCAGCTGAGCATGCGCCCTGCGCGATGGAAGCGGCTACGGCAGGCACTGCTCGACGCCACCGGTCAGGCCAGCACCGTCAAGGACATAGCCGCAGCCGCTCGCCTGGCCGTAGCGGGGGGTCACAGGCAGTCGCTTGTGCGAACACGTGTTGGCCAAGAGGAGTTCCGTAAACGGCTGTTGCGAGAGCACGGCGAGGTGTGTGCCTTCACAGGGCCCACGCCGGCGGACGCCCTGGAAGCGGCTCACCTCTACAGCTATGCCGAGAGCGGCGAGCACCATGAGCACGGTGGGCTGCTCCTGCGCCGTGACATCCATAGGCTCTTCGACCTTGGTCGCATCGCAGTAGACACGTCCTCTGAAACGCTCGATGTCGCCTCGAGTCTTGACGGCTACCCGTGCTACGCGCAGCTGCACGGCCAGTCTTTGACCTTGCAGCTGAGCCCGGAACAGAAGTTTTGGCTGGACGCCCACTGGCTCAGCAAGCGGCCACGAGTATGACGACAGCGCCGCGCTTCGGGGACGATGGCGCCACCCCTGTGGCACTGATCAGGACAGGTTTGGGCCGTTCTCGACAAGGTCATCTGGACCAGCGACCATCCATCTCGTCCCATCAAGCTCCACGAAACGTGCATCACCGTGGTCCGGGCGCTGACGGACGACTCTGATGCTGACCCACTGGTCCTTGAGGGGACGTGGCAGCCCGAGGGCCTTGGCGATCTGGGCGTGATTGAGCTGATGACCCAGGATGAGGATGCCTTCTCTGCGCAGGTGGCGACGGGCATCGCGTACTCGTTTGGGGGCGTCAGGCTGCATCGCCACTGTGCGTACCGCAGCGCTACCAACAAGGCGTCCCTGCACGACCCGAAAAAGGTCGTTTGTGCGAGCCTGGCCAGAGCTCGCAACGTCGTCGTCCTCAGATGAGAGCACCTGCGCCAGGGACTGTTGGTCGAGATGAAGCAGCAAGTTCTCCGGCAGGGGGGCGTCCTTGAAGACCCAATGGATGGCGCTCCTGCCGGCAGCTGACAGGGTCTGCTTGCCGTCTCGGTTACGCCCTTGGTTCAAGTGCTCGGGGACGACCTTCAGCACCCCAAGGTCCCAGCGTGATTGTGTGTCGCTGGCTCGCACCAGTAGGCACACGTGGCCGATGTGCTCGGGAGCCAGGACCCATGTGTTTGTCCAGGTGAACTTCAGTGGCACGCTCGTGATGTCGGCGTGCTTGCCTCCTTTGAGGCCCCAGGCTTCCCATAGGAAGTGTCCGACCCTGCTACCCAGATAGGTTTTCTCGCTCATTCCCAGGGTGTTCAGGTCGTAGCGGCCCGTCCGTTCTCCGTCCAGCACGCTGTCGAAGGCCGCCCGCAGTGATACGGCCGTTCGCTCTCGGAGATTCGGGACGGAGTCCAGATGCGCGACGACATCCTCCACGCTGAGGTTGAGTACCCGGGACGACGCTGTGGGAGACCCACCCTCTGTAGTAGTTGCACGCGGAGGAGGAGCGACTCGGGTCCACGGTCGAGCCTCTGCCCGAGGGGCAGTCGAGCCTGCAGCAGGGCTCGGGGGTGTTGGAGATTTCGCTGCGGCTGCGGCTGCGGCTGCGGCTGCGGCTGCGGTAGCTGCTGCTAGCAGCTTGCGTACCTTCAGGAGCTCTCTCTCGGCTCGATCGGCCTTGCCTTGTACCCGGTCCAGCTTCTTTCGGAGCTTTTCTAGATCACTTAGTGCGGCGATCAGCTGCCGATCAGTTGCCGACTTCTGCTTCTGACCTGTGCTCTTCGGCGGGGGAACAGCGCGGGCGCTGGCGAGGAGTTGGGTTACTTGCGACGCCAGTTCCTCTCTGCGGCCGTTGCCCGCGCATGCGGAGACGATGCTGTAGATCAGGTGTGGCTCGTTTTGCAGTCCTACGCCTCTAAGCCGTTTCGAGAGCGTTTCGTATCCGGGCGGCGGTAGCCCTTCGTGATGCTCGGCCTTCAGCTTCTCAGTGAGTCCGCGCAATCCCAGACCGCTTCCGTCGATCAACTCGCGGAGCAGCAGGACGACCTCGGCCATCGGCCCGCTCAGGTCTTCGACAGGCGGCTTCCACGGTCGCCCCCGTCCTTGCGTGCTCCCCACACGGCCCTCCCTCCCATTTGATCGGCTCAGTATCGCATTTGATCTGCCCGATCAAAAGATCAAACTTCCGGACCGGTGGCGCACACCAGCAGGCTGCCCACGTTGCTGAAACTCCAGTACGTGAAGGGAACCTGATGCGTCAGCGCACTGCAGACCTCTGCGCCTTCTCCACGATCGTCACAGCAGCGGTCACTTTGATCGTCGTTGGGCTTCCGTCTCATCAGATCGTCGGAGTCGCTTCCGCCGTGGCAATCCTCTACTCCGCTTGGCGCCAGAACAGCGAACAGCGCCCCGCACGGAAGACCGACGCTGATGATGAGGGTGAGGAAGGCAGGGATCGTAACTCTGCAGCGGCGTAGCTGCGTGAGCGCTGCGTGAGCGGACGGGGCAGCACACGTTGGACTGGACGTCACGTTGATTCGGGCCGCAATGCTCTGATCAGCGAAGACGGGATCCAGTGGCACTCCCCGAAACGATTCGGGATGATCTTGCAGGCCCTCGTAATGCGTAGGTCTCGGGTTCGAATCCCGAAGGCGGCTCCAGGGTGAACCCCAGGTCAGGTTTTTGACCTGGGGCTTCTGTCTTTCTTTGACCTTGAGATTCGGGCGAATCGGGCATCTGCGGTCTGTGCATCGTAATGCGTAGGTCAGAGGTTTGATTCCGTGACGAGAGCCCAACGATAAGCCTCTGAACTGGCCTTTTGTTTCTGGGATGGGTTAGCTCCACCTTGCATCAGGGGTCTCCGGTGGACAAGCGGTGGACAGCCGTGCAGCGATGGTGCAGTCCCGCTCAGATTCCGCCGAGGACGACTGCCATTTGGGGCTCATGGCGCTGGCATACATCTCCGCCCCCGATCTCGGCTCGCTCGTTACCCGCGACGGCGCGCTGGCGGAAGCGGCGGTATGCGGCCTGGGGGCCGGGCCGGCCGGCCGAGGCGGTGGACTCCGTCCACCGCGCGGGCCTCGTCCGCGGCGACATCAAACCGTCGAACGTTCTGGGCACCGGACGACGGTCCGCACGTGATCGATATCGGGATCTCCACGGTCCTGGAGTACCAGACCAGGCTTCTGTGGTTCCGATCGCTGCCGGGCTGCTGCTGTGCGTGGTCGCCACCGGGGCGATCGCTCAGGGGCTTCGCGGAATCAGGGCGGGTGAGCAGCACGCGAACCGGGCCAGACCCATCACGGCCGAGGTGGTCAGCCGACAGGAGGCGTCGCTCCGTGTCCGCACCGACGACGCACGGCGCCTCACCGTCAACGCCTACTACCCGGAGGACTACCGCATCGGCAGCACGGTGGCCGTCCTGGAAGACGGACGTGGCAGCGCCTGGCGGCCGAACCCTACGACGCATTCGAATGGCAGATGCTGACCCTGGCTGCCAGCCTGCCCGGCATCTCCCTGCTGGCAACGGGAGCCCTGGCGCGGCGCCGGGCCACAGCACTGCGCCGCGACCCGGTGCCGACTCTGCGGGTTCTGGAACGCGTCGACGCCGAGGGACAGACCTGGCTCCACGCGGCCGACGACACCTCGGGCAGAACTCCTCTGTTCACCTGCTTCTTCACATCTGCCGTGCGCGAAGCGAGCGACCCCGAGGTTCGCGACCTCGAGACTCCAGGCAGGGAAAGACGGCCCCACCTCGACACACGCCTGCACGAAGCAGTCCTGTTCGGCGCCCCGTACGACGGCAGCGAGTTGCTCCTGGTCACCACCGACGCGGACGCCCACCCCGTCGTGCTGCGCACCACCGGCCCGGCCCGCCCGCCACGCACCCGCACGAGGCAGGGATCCGACGAGCCTGTCACCGCGGCCACTGCGACCGGCGTCCCATCGGAGCAGCAGCTCCTGACGAACCGCCTCGCCACTACATTGACAGTCACGGACAGCTCCCGCAGTTGGGGCCCCGGCCTGGCGTCCCGGGCAGCTGGCGTGGCCCTGGCCGCGGTCATGGCCGTCGCCTCCGGCGCATTCGCCCGCACCTCGGCCAGGGAAGGGTTCGCCTGGGACACCCTCCTCACGCTGGCCACGCTCGTCTGGATCAGCCCCACGGCCACCGCGCTCAACTGGAGCGTCGCCGCCGATAGCACAGGACTATGGCTGACCGGGGCCTGGAAGACACGGCACGACCCCTTGGACCAACTGCAAGCAGCCCGGCGCAACCGCGAAGGAACAGCCGAAATACACACACGACGGCAGCATCTGGCAGCTGACCGGGATAGGCGAGCCCCGGATCGAACGACGGCTGCGCCTGCGGCCCTCGCACGTCCGCATGGTCGAAGAAGCCACAGCCCTACACTGCCAGCCTGACCTGCGCCCCCATGAAGCGAGCACACGGCGCGAGCACGGCCTGCCGCTCGGCCCCGTCCTGGCCGTACTCGTCGTGCTTGCCGCCGCCGTCGCCTGCCTCACGTGAGCAGAACCAGTTGTGGACGGCGGCGAGGGCGGCCACGCTGACCGGCAGAGAGTCCCGCGTCTTCTACAGCGTCTCCGGCGGCACACGGCTGTTGCACCGGTTCGGCCCCCGCACGGCGAGTCGCCGAACGCGACGAGAAGGCCGTCACCGTGCGGAGGACAAGCGACCTGACCGAGGTGACAGAGCCCGGGCGGCCCGCGGAGGGTACATCTGCTTCGAGACGAGACAGGCTTCACTCGCAGGCCGACCATGGGACGCACTTTGGGCCGACGCGGAGTGACTCCGCAGATGACCGGTAACCGGCCGCCGTACGGGACGCCTGGCGGCGGCCGGGCTGATCCGCGTAGCGGTCCGGCTCCCGCACCCGGCTCTGCCACTGCCCGCGCACCCATCCTGCGGGCAGGGCCGAGTGTCGCACCATGGGCGAGCGCGACTTCATCGAGCTGGTCGACGACGTCCACCAGCTCGTCAAAGTGCCAATCAGGCTGGTCAGGGACCGGCTGAACACCCACGTCTCCCACGCCATGCGTGAGTTGATCGCCGAGCACCTGATCATCGGCAAGGACGGCAGGTCCGCGATCGCGGCCGCCCTGTGCTGATAGGAGCGACTTTCCAGGCTTCACCACACAGGACGCGGTCCTACGCGGGATCAGCGGCTTACGCGGTGATGAATCGGGCGACGCCGGTCTCCAGGAGCGAGTCCATGGAATCCAGATGCGTCGCCGCCGTGACGAGCTGATCGTATTCCGCCCGTGAGACGGGAATACGGAAGTATTCGACGACGCGGACCAGTTCGTCCAGCGCCAGTTCCGCCTCGTCGTTGTCGATAAGTTCGAGCACCGAGGTGAGGGCCGGGACCGGCGTGTTGCGCTGGGTCAGGCGCCGGGCGAGGGCCTCCGTGGTGGAGCGCAGGAGAGCTTCGGGGGAGTCCGGTGGCTGCTGCATGTCGGGAGACCTTCCGTGAAGGAGGCCGCGGTGGCGGAGAGCACGAGCCCCTCTGCCACCGCGGCCCATGGCGTGTCAGCCGGTTCTGTTGATGTAGGCGGTGGTCACGCCGAGCGGCTTCCCGTCAGGCGCCGCCGTGGTGCGGTAGAACACGGTGACCGTGTACTTCTTCTTCTTCCGGCATCCGCAGCCGGTCCAATACGAGTACGTGACCTTCCACGAGCCGTCGTAGACGCCGCCCCATTCGTTTCGCCACTTGCCGGATATGAGCGTCTTCTTCAGGTCGCTCATCATAGTGGAGCTAGAATGCCAGGCTGACTGCTTGCCCTTTCCGACGTGCCTGTCCTTGATGTGCCGCAGGCCGAACTTGCCGTACCTCTTTCCATTGGCCCGGACGGCGGAAGTGCTGCCCTCGCGGATGGTTTTCCAGTGGCTCCCGGGAGAGCGTGACCACATAAGGATGCGCCACTTGTCGCATGCCTTGAAGGGGTTGCCCCAGGCGCCGCAGCGGCCGTCCAGGTCGGTGCCGTTGACCGGGTCTGCGCACACGAAGTCGTAGGCGTTGCAATTGCCGCCGAAGACCGGGTCGGTCTGCAGGAAGCGCGCCGAGGCAGGGTCGTACAGGCGAGCACCCATCAGGACGAGTCCGGTGAGGGTCTCGCCGGAGCGCTGGTTGCGGCCGAACCACCCGTAGCGAGGCGCGGTCTTACCCGTCCGGGAGGCACCGTTCTCGTCGGTGTCGACCACGGTCGGCGCGACACTCGCGTCGAGCGGCAGCTGCAGCGCGACGTCGCCGTGGACGTTGGACAGTTGCAGGACCGTGCCGCCCGTTTTCCCTGTGGTGGCGCTGAACGTACCACTGGCGGAGGCGACATTGCGGGTCACTGCCCCCTGGGTGTCCTCCTCGATCCAGCGCGGGCTGTCGGACGCGTCCGCGTAGTGGTTGACCTTGGCGGACGTTTGGGCCCAGGTGCCCGAGGTGTTGGTCTCCACGGCCGCCGAGCGGAAGCGCAGCGCCGCGTCCAGCTGCCAGGTCTGGCGCCGGCTGCCGGCGGTCTGCTGGCGGATCAGGTCGTTGACGTAGTACGTCAGCGTGGAGCCGGGCAGCGCGGTGTTGCGGCCGAAGGCGTCGTAGGTGTACCCCGTCTCGGCGATCCGGTCCGCAGTGTCGTAGGACCGGGTCGTGGCGGTTCCCGCGCTGGTCGGGCAGTCCGCTCCCGGAGCGGTCGCGGTCGCGGCCGTGCCGGTGCGGTTGGAGCGCTTGTCGAGCGTGTAGGCGCGCAGGGTACAGACGTTGTCGCTGGTGTCCTCGACACGGGTCAGACGCCCTGTGGCGTCGTAACCGTACTCCTGGTGCGACCACCCCGAGTGCGAGGCGGTCTGGCCGTGGATGGTCGTGGTGACCGAGTCGTCGTAGACGGTGGTTCCGTCGCTGTCCCGCGTGTAGGTGCGGGCGACTGCGGTACCCGCGGCGTCCTTGACCGCCTTGAGCGTGTAACCGCCAGGCAGCTTCTCGGTGGCCACGGCGCCGTCGGCGTCGTAGGTGGCGGAGAAGGCACCGGCGACCGAGTCCGTGACCTTGGTGGGCAGGCCGCGGGCCTCCGCGGTGGTGTCGTAGGCGTAGGTGACGGTGCTGGGCACGCTGTCACTCACCTTGACCGGGCGGTCCAGCAGGTCGTAAGAGGTGAGGGTGGTGGCTCCGTCCGCGTCGGTGTAAGAGATCTCCCGGCCGAGCTTGTCGTAGACGCGGGTGAGGGTGCCTCCGGTCGGGGATGTGGTGTTGGTTGCGCGGCCCGTGGCCGCGTCGTAGCCGGTCGTGGTGGTGGGGACGCCCGCCCCGACACCGCCGGTGAACTGCACGGTGGTGGGCCGGCCCGCGGCGTCGTAGCCGCGGGTGATGGTCCGGGTCGAGGTCCCGGACTTCTCGGTGGTCTTCGCCGTGTTGCCCCAGCGGTCGTACTCGGCGGTCATCACGGGCAGGTCGGCCGGGTTGGTGCCGCCGCCGGTGATGCTGCCGGCCGGCCCGGCGGTACACACCAGGTCGGCCCATTCGGGACGGCCGGCGCAGGCGCCGGTGCCGGTGGCCGACCAGTAGGCGGTGACCTGCGTTCCGGCGTCGGTGCCCGAGGTGCCCGGGGCGCCCTGCTTGATCACCCGGCCCTGCTCGTCGTACTGGGTGGTGGTGGTGATGGCGAGGCCGGCCGGGTCCTGGACCACTCGAGTGGGCAGGCCCTTGGCCCAGTCGTAGGCGACGGTGGTCAGCTGGGCGTCGGCCATGACGGCCGGGTGCTCGCGGACCTGCGCGCCTTCGGTGGTGCTGGTGATCTGGTTGCTGGTGAGGGCGGTGTCACCGGCAGGACGGCCCTCGTCGTAGCGCTTGCTGGTCCAGCTGCGGGCAATGACGGAGGTGCCCGCCACCACCAGGGTGGTGGCTCCCGACTTCAGGTCCTTGGCGAGTTCGACACGGCCGAGCGGCCCGAACTTCTCCCGTTCCTGCGTGCCGGTCTCGTCGTACACCGAGCGGGTGGACAGCAGTTCGGCGCGTTCTGCGGCGGGCCGGTCGGCCAGGCCAAGGTCGGCCAGTGCGGCCTTGGCGTCCGCGGTCACGCCGAGGGCCGTCTCCCGGTTGCCGGCGGACAGCTCGCGTACGGTGTTGCCGTGCCGGTCGTAGTCGACGCTGTCGATCCGGCCGCCCGGTTCGGCGAGGTTGGTCCGCTGCCCCGAGGCGTTGAGGTACTGGATGGTGGCGCGCCGGTAGTCGGATGCCGTCAGCGCCGAGCCGGAGTGTGAGGCGGGTACGGCGTCGGCGGGGAAAACGGCAGCGGCGTCGGAGGGGATGTCCTGCTGCCCCCAGGCGCGTACCGCGTCCGCGTTCATCTGGTACGGCGCGGACGCCCCGGACAGCGGGACGTCATAGACAACGCTGGTGGTCGCCTGACTCTCGACCGTGTCCGGCGTGCCCTCCTTCAGCGCGGCGCGCGTGGCCTTCAGGAGCATTCCCTCGCCGGCTGCCGGGTCGTTGCCGGCCTTGCCGTAGGTGAAGGTCCAGGGCAGTTCGCCGGGCGGGGTGAGCGCGGTGATGCGGCCCGCCGAGTCATAGCCATATCCGGTCACGAGGGACGGCGTGATCTGCGGGTTCCAGGCCTGGCGGAGCCGCCCGGCGGCGTCGTACCGGTAGGTGTGGACGGTCTTCGGCGTAGCCGCCGCCGCTCCGGGCTCGGTCGACCACAGACGGATCTCGCGCACCTGCCCGGCGATGTCACCGAGCGTCGACGAGGTAGCCGTCGTGCCGGTGGCGTAGACGTACTCCAGCAGGCGGCAGCCCTTGGTCGACGGTTCGGCCGCGCAGACCGACGCGGTGACCGCGGAGGTGGGCGCGATGATCCGGGTGGGACGGGCCACGACCTTGCCCTCCACGGTCACGTTCTCCGACATGACCGAGGTGGTCGAGTGGGAAAGGCCGTCGACCAGCGTACTGCTGACCTGCCAGACGGACGACTGCCCGCCGGTCCGCTTGAACTCCGTGACCGTGCCGGAGCTGTCCGAGAGTGTGAAGGTGTCACTGACGCTGCCCTTGAGGACCATCTCCTCGGCGCCCGGTTCCGGGACCCAACCGGTCTTTGCCGCGTTGGCCGTGAAGTGGATGGGGCTGTCGTCGGCCAGCACCACGCTGACGGCGGTGTCGGAGATCCGCTCCAGGTGGGTGTACTCCGACTCGCTCAGCTGGGCCTCGAAACCGGACACCCACTGGGGACCGAAGATCGGAGCCTGCTCGTCCCGCTCCGCGCCGGCGCCGGGGCGACGGGAAAAGGCGGTGCGGGTGACGGCGAGGTCGAAGAAGGAGGCGTCCTCCTGGGCGAGGGCGAAGTCACCGGTGAGCAGGTTCACCTCACCGGGACCGATGTCCTCGCTCGCGGCGCCGTCGGCGTTGCGGTTCACCACGACGGAGATCGGGTCGGTGCTGCCGACCGCCGACGCGGGGCCCGTGAAGTCGGCCTTGACCTCGATGGTGCCGTCGCGGGTGACGGTCCCGGACGCGTTCCAGCTCAGCGGCGCGTTCTTGCCGTTGGTCAGCGTCACGGGCCAGGCGGGGAGCGCGGTGCCGTCGCGGCTGACGTCGGCCGCGGGAATGCGCTGCCAGTCGTCGGCCGCCGAGCGGCGCCAGGAGAATGACACGGCGTCGTACTTAGTGCCGTCGGTCTCCGTCTCCAAGACCAAGCGCCGTGCGGTCTGCTCACCGGCGGCCGGGCGTAGGAATCCGCCGGCACCGGCGTTGAAGGTGTACTCGACCACGGGGGACCGGTTGTCGGCCTTGTCGACGGCGCGCACCAACAGGGCCTGGGGCCCGTTGTCGGCCGGGGTGAGGGAGATGGCCTTGTCACCGGTGGCGCCACCGGTGGCCACCTTGGTCCAGGTGACGCCGTCCAGAGACCACTCCAGCCAGTTGTGGTCGGAGGCGGGCGGGGTGACGGTGAAGGTGCCGGCCTGTCCCGCGCCCTTGACCCACTTGCCCGTCGGGTAGTCGGTCGAAGTGACCTTGGCGGGCGGGGCGGGGGCCTTGGTGTCGACCGTGAAGGTCTTCCAGGCCGACCAGCCGTTGTTGTAGTTGGTGCCGTCGTAGGGGCTGGTGCGGAACTTGTACGTCTTTGCGTCGGTCAGCACCCCGGACGGCACTGTCACGGTCGCCGTCTGCCCGGAGGGCACGTACTTCGAGACGATGACGTCGCCGACCTGCGTGTTGGTGGCGTTGTCGAAGATCTGGAAGGTGCCGTTGACCTTGTCACCGTCGGCATCGACGAAGGTGTCGCGCAGCGTCGGGGTGAGGGTGTTGACGGTGTATGCGCCGCCGTAGGAGAAGTACGGCGGGCCGGCTTCCTGCTTGGTCCCGGTACGCGGCCGGTAGTTGTATGTGACGACCAGCTTGGGCGGGTTGGTCGCGGCGTTGGCGGAGTTGACCCGCTTCCACTGACCGGTGACGTTCTCGTCGGATGCGCGCAGGCCCATGTGGGAACGGGATGCCTTCGCGGAGGCCCATTCCTGCACCATCGTCGTGACGTCGGCGTTGATCCAGCCGTCCGGCTGGGTTGAGCAGGACGAATTGCCGCGAGTCTCCGAGGACGTGGCCTTCTTCGCGGTCCACGACGGCTGGGCCGTCCACCGTGACGAGGTCGACGCGGCCCCGGTGGACCATACCTCCCACGGCTGGGTGGGGCACGAAGACCCGGTGTAGTTGCCGGAGTGGAAGTTCCACAGGCTGAGCTTCGCGTCCACCACCAGCGCGTCGGAGATCGGCGACGTGTTCCATGAGATGAACGACCGTGCCGTGCGCGGGGTGCCATCGGCGTTCTTGGTGCCCGGGTTGCCCAGGTCCAGCTCGACGTCCGTTGACCAGTCGCGGGTCTCGCCCTGCTGGACGTAGGTGTCGAAGACGTTCGACAGTGCCGACGTGGACGGGTCGACGGTAACCGGGTACTTGGTGTCCGGATCGGCAAGGAACTTCGCGTCGGGCGTGACGACCAGGTCGATGGTCGCCCCCTTCCTCACGACCTTCATCGCCACGGGCACACGGCGGGTGTGCTCACCGGAGACCTCATCGACGGTGGCGTCCCACATCACCGGCGCGGGCATCACCGCGGTCTTCTTGTTCTTCTTGTCCGTGAATACGACACTGCCGTCGGCCTGCTGTTCGGCCTTCAGGCCCTTGGCCTTCAGCGGCAGCGTGTAGGTGTAGTCGTCCGTCGCGGGCTTCTTTTTGATCTCGACGAATTGCTCGAACCCCGTGCGCGTCGCCTCGACCACCACGTCCGCGCCCGGGATGGCGTTGACGTACTCGGCGCGCGTGCCGTCCAGCTGTGGGGTGGGCAGGCCGCCCTTCCACTGCAGGGTGATCTGCTCACCGCCCTCGCCGAGGGTCACGAGATCGGTGGCTTTGGTCGCCTGCGCGGCCTTCAGGGACGTGGCCGGGGTGCCGGCCTTGCCCGCCAGTTTCAGACCGTGAGGGTGAGCCTTCGGCTCCACTCCGCCGTCAGCCGAACTGATGAGGTTGAGGTCGACGTCACGCCAGTCACCGGTGGTCTCGTCCTGGAAACGGACTGGGCCGGCGGTCAGCTCGGTGGTGAGTGAGCCGTCCTTGTTGACCCAGGTCGTGGAGGTTTCCGTGCGCTCCGACAGCGCTTCCACCCGCTTGCCCGACAGGCGGGCGGCCACGCGCGCGGACGGGATGTCTGCCGCTTGGGTGACGGCCGACTTGGCCGGTGCGGCTGGTGCATGGCGTGGTGTGGCCATCGCGACGGTGCCGTCGAGCAGCGTGACGGACAGGGCCAGGGCAAGGCTCCCCGCTACGTAGCGCAGGCTCCCCCCGGACCAAGGCCGCCCGCGCCCTTCCGGCGCAGGTATGTGAATCGTCATGATTCCTCGGTCTCTTGAGCACATGTGCATCACCTGTGTGATGCACATGTGAACGTATCGGGGGGAACAGACCGTCAACTGCGACAAGGGGGGCAATGTCGACTTCAAAGCTCCTGGAATCGAAGTGACATGCGTCTCCCTTGTGGCCGGTGTGGTCAGCGCTGCCCTGGTCGGCTGCATCCGTCACGTGACGCGCGACGGCCCTTTGCGACTTCTGGCGTTACAGGGAGGGGCGTGTAGAGGTCTAACAGTGACCGGGGCTTGTCGTTTCGATCGGGACGACCTGGGGCATCCGTTTTCACGGAGATTGAGTCGGTTGGCCTCTGGCAGCCTCCCGGTGGACAGCCGGTGGACAGACGCCTTTGGACGGTGCAGCACGGGGCCGCATGGCTCAACCGGATACACCTGTGCTGATCAGGTAGAACGTCATGATGCGGTCCCACGCGGCACCGGGCAACATGATCGCTCTCGATCTCGTAATGCGTAGGTCTCGGGTTCGAATCCCGAAGGCGGCTCGGAATCACCCCAGGACTCACCGCCGTGACCTGGGGTTTTTCATGGCCGGGGCATGCCGAGCTGCACCACGGGGTGCCGTGGAAGTGCTTGCGTGAGCGGAGCCGTCTCCTGGGTGAAAGACATGGCCGGTCGACCCAGGCCGAGTGCCAGGCGGGGGGCCCGCGTCCTGTGTTCGCGATGGCGCTTCACGACGTTGACTGTCGTCATCGAGTGCGACCACGCGGTAGCCGCTGTCCGTCTTGGGGTCGGATGCCTCGACCCCCCAGGCTTCGATGCGCCGACGGCCGGCAGGGCCAGTGACGCGGTCATCGAGGCCGACCGCGAGGCCCAGCGCGAGGGCGGTCGGATGGATGCCGAGAACGGCGTCGACCTTCTCGTAGTCGTCGGCAACACCGGTGGCGGCCAAGCCACTCACCCTGCCGCCGGAGCAGCCGGCGTCCCCGAGGTGGCCCTCGTCGCCGACAACCAGACCGCCTCGGCATACGTCGACTCCATCCTCCGTCCGGGGGACGTCGTCCTCGTGAAGGTGTCGCGCGGCGGACAGCTCTGGCAGGTCAGGCAGCGCCTCACGGGGCAGGGTGCACCAACCTCCAGTGTCCGGAGTTCGCGATGCTACGCAGCCATGCGCGGGCGGTCTCACTCTCGCGGATGTCGTAGTTGTCGCAGATCAGGCGCGCCTTCAGGAACACTCGACCCATGTTGGCGGACACCGGATCCTGGAGCCGCATCCAGATCAGTTCGGGGCGAATGTCCGAGCCGAGACTACGCAGCCCGCTGCGGCAAGGCCCGCTGCCGTGAGGGCCCACCAGGCAGCAACGGGTTGGGTGTTGAACAGCAGCCCGCACAGCAGTGGACCGATCGCGGCACCCAGGGAGACTCCCATTTGGCTATGGGCTGTTGCCTGTTGCTCCCTGCCGTCATAGGGGAGACCGATGACGTAGTGCAGCAGCCCCGCCCAGCCCCAGCCGCCTCCGTACGCGAGGAGGGCCCCCACGGCGTTCATAGCGAACGCATTGCTTGCCAGGAGCGCGGTGCCTGTCGCGCCGGCCACGAACAGTCCCGTCAGAGCCGGCCACGCGACCTGGGGCAAACGACCGACCAGCCAGCCCGCGGCCAGGCGGACGCCGATGTTCAGCGCGGCGCCCGCGGTTGCCACCGCACCGGCAGCCGCCAGCGACGCCCCCCGGGCCGTCAGCGCGACCATCAGGAAGCCGCCCAGACCGTTGCCCACCATCGCGCCGAAGAAGCCCGCGCAGCTGAGGGCCATCAAAAAGGCGTCGTTACGCAGAGGGGTACCGCGATCTCCCGCCCTCTTGGGAATGCGTTTGTACGAAGGGGCACGCCGTATCAGGAGAGCACTGCCTGTGCCGCTCAGCACGGCCGTACCGGCAAACACCGGTCGCCAGCCGGCAGGGCCGGCCAACACGGGCATCGCCATGCTGGCGAACAGAGTCGCGGCCGGCACCGCTGCCTGTTTCATCCCGAAGGCGAGCGCACGCAGCCGGGGTGCGCAGCGGCTCATGAGCAAGGCGTTGGTGTGCGGCTGGGTGTAACCGTAGGCCGCACCCCCGAGGATCGAGCTGACCCAAAGGCCCACCACAGGTACCAGCGCGGCGGAGAGCAACCCTAGACAGGTGGCGCACAGCGCCATGGCCAGAGTGTGTTCCCCGTTCAGAGGCGAGTCGGCCCGTTTGCTGGCAAACGCACCTGCGAGGGATGCCAGCCAGTACGCCGCCAGAATGGCGCCCATGCGGATGGAACTCCATCCGAACTCGGCGGAGATCAGGCCGTTGGCGGCACCAGGCAGAAATACAGGCAGCGAGGTGAGGACAGTGACCATCGCAACGCGCACAGCGGCACAAAGACCAGCCGGATCACGGGTTGCCGAACCTGGCTGTTTTCGACGGTCGGCAGGAGCGAGCGTGCTCATGAGGCGTGTGCCGTCACCTGGGCGGCGGGCTCAGCCGCTCCGCAGTCGAGCAGTGCCCGGGCCACCGCGTCCGCGTCGCCCAACGTGACGGAGTCGACGCCCGGTCGCACGCCTGCGGCCGTGGCCCAGTGCACGCCTTCCGTAGGGATGCCGAGGGCAAAACGTCGGGGGTGCGCTCGTCCTCCCATGTCCAGGAGACGACTCGGCCGCTGCGTCACCGCGAGCGCCCCTGTCTCGTAGTGGCTCCCGTCCGGATTGGGGATGCGGTACGGAACCGCCCGGCCGGAGTCGAGAAGCCCACGGAGCAACGGGTCGACGGTCAGGCGGACGTCCGCGGTCTGAACGCGTGCCTCGATGACAGTTGTGACCTCGATCGAGGGTCCCGGCACCACGGATGAAGAGATGAGGAAGCCGCCGGAAGCTGTCGGCGGGGAGACACGCATCCCGGGGCCAAGGGGCCTGAGCACACCGGCACGTATGAGTGCGGCCATCTCGGCGATGCGTCGCCTGGGCGGCCCGATGGACAGACTGGCGTTGAACGGTGAATACCAGCGGTCGAGTTCGTCGCGATAGGAGACCCCGGTGATCCCGCCGTGATCGACGACCTGCCGTATCTCATTGCGCAGGTCACGCAGCGCATCGAGAGCCGACTTGACCGGATCGCCGATGTTGCCGCCGCGGGCGAACTCGGCGTCACGCTCCAGATGATCAACGAGCCAGTGGGCGAACTCCTGGGGCCCACGCAAGGCTTGCTTGTCGTACGGAGTCTCGACGGCTTCCCAACTCCAGCGATCTCGCTCTCTGACGTCGTGGCGCCGCAGTAGCCGGTGCTCCTCGCGGCTGCCCGCGGGCACCTGCAGGAAGTCCCGCAGGAAGGCCGCGATGGTCTCTTGCGGCATACCTCGCCGGCGCAGCAGCGCCTGGTAGTAGACGGTCTCCACCTCGCGGGCGATCAGCGGCCACACGTCACGACGGAAGTGGACGTCGCCGTGTGAGCTTGCGCGTTCCCTCAGCGCGCGGATTTTCGACGCGGTGAGCAGCGCCGGTTGGTGACGTTCGCTCATGGCCTTCTGGTTGTCGCCGCGTGCCCGGTAAGGGATTCCGCGCCGGGAGCCCGCGTACAGGAGCGGCTCGCGGCCCGAGGGCCGATAGCCGAGCCGGCCGTCCCCACGCTCCGTGAACACACCGCCGCGGCCTTGCGTGAACAGGATCAGGTAGTCGAAGAAGGTAAGCCCCAGACCGCGTAGCGCCACGGGCTCTCCGGGCGTAATCGCCGCGAGATCCATGTCTGCGGGGTTGCCCGGTCCGATGCGGCGGGCACTGTTTTGGGAGGCCGCGGTCCCAGCGGAGGACGGCGCGGCGGGCAGGTGCCCCTGCGTCAGGACCACGGCGTCCAGAAGCAGGAGCTCGCCGCCGGAGAGTCGTAGGAGCTGATGCGCACCGCACTCGTCCAGTTCGACCGCGGTGTCTCGGTGGATCGTCACCGTCACACGACGGGGCGCGGTTTCGACAGTCCTGCGGAGAGCCCACTGGAGGTAGTGGCCGTACAGAGCGCGCGTGGGATAGGAGTTCGGCCCCAACTCCCGCACCTGTTCAAGGACGTCGTCCGGATATTGCTCGGCTGTGCCCATGACGCTGAGCAGGGTCGCCCACTGGTACAGGTTGGGCCCTGGGGTCACCGGGCCGGCGCACGAGACGCTCGCGTCGGTGAACACCGTGATCTGCTCCGCGACTGTGTTCATCAACAGGTGTGTGGACTGATCCGTCCGCCATATCCGGCCGGCTCCGGCCGGAGCCGGATCGATGGCATGCACGGTCACGGGTCCTGCGTCCGGGTCCGCCGATGCGTTGGCGCACAGCCGCTCCAGTGTGATGAGTCCGCGCGGTCCCATCCCCACGATGCCGACCCTGAGCTGACCATTCAACGGAAATCTCCATCCCTTCTGTTCCTGCTTGAGCAACTGCCGATCCTAGCCATGCGCTGAATTATTGATGCATCATGCACCGGATTTATTCACTCTATGCATGGAACCATTCATGCACGGGGTGAATGAGTTGGTGGGGTGGTCTATTTCTCACTGCTCCACTCGCTGAGTAGCGTGCTGATTGAGCGAGCAGAGGAGCAGAAATGCGCGGGAGCCTCTGCCTTCGCTCTTCGCCCGTGTATCGCGGCGATCGTCGATGCCCTTTTGTCCTGCGATCGAGGATGTACATGAATAGCCCCACCCCGGCCAAATACAAGCCGTACAATCGCTCGTCGATTCAGCGGACACCGTACTGGGACCGTATGCCGCAAGACCTCCGCGAGGCGGTCGATGTTGTGTCGCACGTTCTCCCCTTCAGGACAAACCAATACGTACTCGATGAACTCATCGATTGGGACCGAATACCGGATGACCCGATTTTCCGTCTCAACTTCCCGCACCAGTCGATGCTTGATCCCGAGGACTACGCCACGCTGCGCGACCTGCTGCGCTCGGGTGACAAGCAGCAACTCGCGAAGCAGATCCACGTGGTCCGCTCGCGTATGAATCCGCACCCGGCCGGCCAGCTCACGCACAACGTGCCGGAACTGGACGGAGAAGTCGTCCCTGGAATCCAGCACAAATACGCGGAAACCGTTCTCTTCTTCCCGAGCGCCGGCCAGACGTGCCACGCGTACTGCACGTTCTGTTTCCGGTGGCCGCAGTTCGTCGGCGAGGAGGACCTGCACTTCGCGGCTCGTGACGCCGAGGGGTTGGCCGCGTATCTGAAGCGCCATCCCGAGGTCACCGACGTACTGATCACCGGTGGCGACCCCATGATCATGCGGACGGCCAACCTGGAGCGGTACCTTGAGCCGCTCCTGTCGCCCGAGCTCGCTCACGTCCAGAACATCAGGATCGGTACGAAGGCCGTGGGCTACTGGCCACAGCGCTTCGTCAGCGACGTGGACGCCGATGACCTGATGCGCCTGTTCGAGCGTGTTGTCGGTGCCGGCAAGCACCTCGCGCTGATGGGCCACTACAACCACCCGGCCGAGCTCCGCCCCGCCATCGCGCAGCAGGCCCTCCGGCGTATTTCCGCGACGGGTGCCGTAGTCCGCACGCAGTCCCCCGTGCTGCGGCACATCAATGACGACCCGGGTGCCTGGCACGAGCTGTGGACTCAGGGAGTGAAGCTGGGCGCCATTCCGTACTACATGTTCGTCGAGCGCGACACCGGAGCCCGCGCGTACTTCGAGCTGCCTCTCGCGGAGGCGTACGACATCTTCCGGACCGCCTTCGGGTCTGTCTCCGGGCTCTCGCGCACGGTGCGCGGCCCGTCGATGAGCGCGTTTCCCGGCAAGGTTCTTATCGACGGCATACCGACGATCCGAGGCGAGAAGGTCTTTGCTCTGCAGTTCCTTCAGGCACGGGAGGGTGGCCTCGTCCGCCGTCCCTTCTACGCGAAGTTCGACCCTGAGGCGACGTGGTTCGACCAACTCGTGCCGGCCTTCGGAGAGACCAAGTTCTTCTTCGAGGAGAAGGCAACTGCCGCCGGCTCGGTCACTGGCCGGCCGCTCGACCTCGTGGGGGCTTGAGCGGTATGGCCGAGAAAGAACAACCGACGTACGAAGTCCTGGCCCTCCGATTCGGCACGCATGCCGACCGGCCTGCACGGGACAACTTCCTTGTCGACGAGGGCCAGTTCACCCGAGGCACCGACATGCCGATGGACTTCTACCTCTGGGTGGTCCGCAACGACCGGCACTTCTTGCTGGTCGACACCGGGTTCCCCCAGGAGATGGCGCTGCGTCGAGGACGCACCCTCTTCCGCGACCCCGTCGACGCGCTGGCCGACCTCGGCGTCACGGCGGACGACGTCTCGGATGTCGTGATCACGCACATGCACTACGACCACGCGGGAAACCTGGACCGCTTCCCGCACGCACGCGTTCATCTTCAGGAGGAGGAGCTCCGATTCTGCACCGGGCCCGCGATGCGTCACCACATCGTGCGCAAGCCCTTCGAGCCCGTCAACGTGCGGACCGCTGTCCAGGGGTTGTTCGAGGACCAGCTGGTACTGCACCGCGGGGAGGCCGAGATCCTTCCCGGCGTGACCGTGCACCCCGTACCCGGCCACACTCCGGGCACTCAGGTGGTCCGGATCCCCACCGCCCGGGGCTGGGTGGTGCTGGCGAGCGATGCCAGTCACCTGTGGGCCAACATCCGGCTGCGCAGCCCTTTCCCGATCCTGGACCACCTCACGCCGATGTTGGAGGGGTACGACGCAATCGAGGCCCTGGCGGACGGTGACGACCACATCATTCCTGGTCACGACCCTCAGGTGGCGCAGCGCTTTCCCCGGCTCGTCGGGGCTGCGGACTGGGTCTGCCTGCACGACCCCGCCCTCGACAGCCTGAACGGCCGCGAGATCGCCGAGGCGGCGAACGGTGCGGTGCGATGACGGCCCTCCAAGTGGCGGTCGTCGGTATGGGACCGCGAGGCCTGAGCATCCTCCAGCGGATCTCCGAGCTCGCCGGGCGTCTGCCCGCCGGACGCGGTTTGGACGTGCACCTTGTGGACCCCGGCGACGGCGGCCAGGGCGCGCACTCCTCACGCCAGCCGGCACACCTGCTGACCAACACCGTCGCCAGCCAGGTAACGATGTTCACCGACGGCCGGGGCCCTTCGTTCACTGAATGGGCTGCGAGCAATGGCTACCGGGAGTTCGACGCCTCCTTCCACCCGACCGGTGGCGACGGGGGACGGGCGGTGGGGGAGCACGCGTACCTGCCGCGGCACATCCTCGGTTCCTACCTCAGCTGGGTCTTCGACCAGACGATACGGAACCTGCCGCACCACATTCGCGTGGTCCACCATCGCGACCGCGCCGTGGACATTGAGGCGCGAGGCGGCGGGGCCTTCGCTGTTCATCTTGCGAAGGGCGTGGCTTTGCCCAGCGACTACGTCTTCCTGGCCACGGGACATTGCGAACGGATCGCAACTGACGAGGACCGCGGGTACGAAGAGTTCGCCGGCGAGCACGCCCACCGCAACCCGCAGCTCGTGTACTGCCCCAACCCCTATCCGGTCGACCGGCTCCAGGAGATCGCCCCAGGCTCGTCCGTGGCCGTCCAGGGGTTCGGACTGACCGCGCACGACGTCATCTCCGAACTCACCGTCGGCCGCGGCGGCCGGTTCCGCGGGACCGGAGCGGAGATGGAGTACCTGCCCTCGGGACGTGAGCCACAGATCCACCTGTTCTCCCGGAGGTGCCTGCCGTTTGCCGCGCGCGGGGTGAACCAGAAGGGTCTTACCGGCGGGCACCGGCCGCAGTTCTTCACCAAGGAAGCCGTACAGGCCCTTCGGGAGGCGGCGTCACGACATCGGAAAGACCCCAGGCTCGACTTCGAGGAAGAAGTCCTGCCGCTCCTCCTGAAGGAGATGGGATACGCCTACCGCTCGGCACAAGCGCCTGACTCCATTCCTCCGGAGGAGTACGAGTTCACCCCAGCTGACCGGCGCGTGGTCGAGGAGATCATCGATCCGTTGCACGGCCGGGAGTTCAAGGACCAGGACGCATTCACGAAGTTCTTCCTCGACTATGTCGAGAGCGACCTGACGCACGCGGGGCTCGGCAATCTGACGAGTCCGGTGAAGGCCGCCACTGATGTCATCCGCGACACCCGGGCGAGCTTGCGTGAGGCCGTGGAGTTCTCCGGGCTCACCCCCGGTTCTCACCGGACGTTCAATTCGACGTACGTCCCTGTCATGAACAGGGTTTCGTTCGGCCCGCCCCGCCACCGTAACCACCAGCTCCTCGCGCTGTTCAGAGCAGGGACAGTGGACCTGGCTGGGGGGCCGGGTTGCCGGGTGGTTCCGGACCGGGACGCGGCACGGTTCGCGATCCGGACCGAATACCCGGAAGGGACAGCGATCTGCCACGCCGATGCGCTGGTCATCGCCCGTCTCGACGCGTTCCACCCTGAACGAGACAGGTCGCCACTGACCGCGAACCTCCTGGTACGCGGCCTCGTCCGCCCCTACGCGAATGGCGGGTTCAAGCCGGGCGGTCTGGACATCGACGAGCGGGGACGTCTGATCACGGCGGCCGGCGAGCCGCTCCGTACCGCCTGGGCAGTGGGCTACCCCGCCGAGGGGCCGCGGTTCTACACCCATGCGCTGCCCCGGCATGGAATGACATCGCAATTCACAACCGATGCCGATGTCTCCGTGCGCGACATGATCGCGCACATACGACACCGCGACGAAGTCAACCCGAAGGAGACGTATGCCAGTTCAGACCGGAAGCCAGTTTCCCTACCCTGAATTCCGCAGCCGTCATGTGCGGGAGCGGCAGAGCCCCGTCGTGTGGCGGTGGGAGACCCTGGCCAAGGAGATCGAGGCTGCTGAGCACACTCCGTACGGCACCCTCACGCTGGCCGTACCCGGTGGCAGCCACGAAGTCGTCCCGGGAACTTCGATGACTTTCCAGGCTGTCCGACCCGGTGAGCGCACCGTTCCGCACTCGCATTCCTGGTGGCACCTCTATTTCGTGCGGGCCGGATCAGGGGCCGTGATATTCGACGATACAGGCGATTCGGCGAACTTGAGCGCGGACGACATCATGCTCATCCCGGCCTGGTCCGTGCACCATTTCGAGAATCGCGATGGAGCCGAGGACCTGATGCTCCTCAACATGTCGAACCTGCCCCAACTGGCCGGTCTGCAAAACAACTTCTCCAAAGAGCATGCGTGACAAGGCATTTGTCGAAGCAGGAGGAAGAGATGTTCAAGAGGATTGACCACATAGGCGTGGTGGTCGACAACATCACCGAAGCGAGAGCGTTCCTGGAAAGCCTGGGGATGCGGTTGGAGCGGGCCCAGGAGGTGCCCGAGCGGAACGTGAAGATCGCCTTCTACCACTGTGGGGACGGCCGGATCGAACTCATCGAGCCCACGACCGAGGAAGCCCGACGGAACCGGCTGGGCGAGGGCAACCAGGCCCGCCTTGAGCACATCGGTGTCGAGGTCGACGACGTGCCTCAGATCATGAAGGCGGTCCAGGGGCTCGGCGCCGCATTCACGACGAGTAAGCCCGTCCCCGTCGGTCCGAACCTCAACGCCTGGACGAAGCCGGAGACGTCCTCCGGCATCCAGTTCCAGCTGGTCCAGCGGGACGCGGTCTAGTCCTCGCCCCGTAGTCACAGTCAGGTGGATTCCTTGAATACGTCTGTTTCAACCGAGCCGACGCGGGCCAGAGCCGCGCGGGCCCTGGCCGGTCTGCGCGGGAGACGGCCAGGCTGGTTGCTTGCCTGCCTGCTCGGCGGCATGTTCCTGGGAAACGTCGACATCGCTGTCGTCAACGTTGCGATCCCGTCCATTCGTGAGCGACTGGGTGCGTCAGGCGGCGAACTGGAACTCATCGTTTCGGGATACACCCTGGCCTACGCCGTGCTGCTGATCACCGGAGCTCGGATCGGCCAGATCCGCGGACGTCGATGGACGTACCTGATCGGGCTCTCCGTCTTTACCCTGTCCTCGCTCGCCTGTGGCCTTGCGCCCGACAGCACCACTCTGGTCGGAGCTCGTGTCGTGCAGGGGGTCGGCGCGGCCCTGATGGTCGCGCAGGTCCTGACGGGCATTCAGGTTCATTTCGAGGGCACCGCACGCCGGCGGGCACTGGGCGCGTACACCGGCGTCCTCGGGGTGAGCTCAGTTGTCGGCCAGGCGCTGGGCGGTGTCCTGGTGTCCGCCGACATCCTGGGCACCGGTTGGCGGCCCATATTCCTGATCAACGTGCCGATCGGCATCGTCCTTCTTGCGGCCTCGTACGTCTTCCTGCCCGATGACGTGATCTCGGGACAGACGAAGCTGGACATGCGCGGCGTTGGCCTCCTCTCGCTCGGGCTCCTCCTCCTGGTGACTCCGCTGGTGCTCGGCCAGGACGCGGGCTGGCCCCTGTGGACATGGCTGTGTCTCGCTGCCTCGCTGCCTGTGTTCGTCCTCTTCGCCAGGGTGGAGCGGGGCATCGCACGGCGCGCGGGCGACCCGTTGATGAACGTTGCGCTGCTCGCCCGCAAGCAGGTCTCCCTGGTGCTCGTTTCCCAGGCTGTGGCCCGGGCGAGTTACTTCGCGATCCTGTTCGTCCTCGCGCTCTATCTACAGCAGGGACTTGGCAAGAGCGCGGTCTACTCGGGCCTGGTCCCGATCGCCTGGGTGGCGACTTTCGCTGTCGTCGGCCCGGTTCTCGGCCGGATGGGAGCACGCTCCCGAAGGCTTGCGGCTCCGGCCGGCGGCCTGCTGATGGCGGTCTGCTTCGCGGCGGTAGCGGCCGGCGCGCAGAGCACCGGGCCGCTCATCCTGCTCCTCGGTATCGGCGGCATCGGCTACGGCGCAGCGTTCAGCGGAACCCTGGCTCGCCTCACCGACGCCGTCGAAGCGCAGTACGCGCCGGACGTGAGTGGCCTGTTCAACACGACGCTGCAGGTCGGCGGAACGCTGGGCGTAGCCGTCTTCGGCACCGTCTACCTGAACCTCATCACGCGCGGCGGGACGCCGCATGACGCGTTCAGCACGACGAGCGCCATCCTGGCCGCCGTATCGGTCACGGCCTCCGCGTTGATCCTGCTTGCAGGAAAGCCCCGAACCATCACCCCCTCTCACTCATGACAACGAAGGAGTTCAGCATGGACGTCATCCGTCACCCCGGAGACGCGACCCAGGGCCCAGAGGACCGGTTCGCCGGTGATGTGTGGCTGTGGCCGCACATCGGCGCCACGGCCAACACCGAGGTGCGGAACGTACTGTTCACCCCCGGCTCCCACAGTGCTTGGCACCGGCACCCTGCGGGGCAGGTGCTGCACATCACCGAAGGCGTGGGATATGTGCAGGCCCGGGGCGCCGAGCGCCAGGAGGTCAGGGCCGGAGACACGGTGGTCTGCCACCCCGGCGAGGAGCACTGGCACGGAGCGACACCGGGCACGTTCATGACGCACATTGCGGTTACGGACGGGCCCACTGACTGGAAGGAGCACGTGGCAGACGAGGACTACAGGGGCTGATCATGCCCTCGGGCAGAGCCGGACGGCCTTGAAGTGAACGGCACGTCCCGGGGCCCCACGGTTCGTCCGTGGGGCCCCTCGACGCGAGGGCGAGGGGCGGACCGGGTGGACGACACGTCGTGGGAGCGAGGGCCATCCGATGGGGCCAAGGGCGCTTCCACAGCGCTGTATATGCTCCTGATCATGGGTATCGAGCTGCACCACCTCCGAGGGTTTTTGGCCTTGGCGGACGAGAAACACTTCACCCGGGCAGCGAAGCGGATGAATGTGTCCCAGCCGACGCTCAGCCGCAACATAAAGCGCTTGGAGGAACTGCTCGGCCGCCGTCTGCTGGAACGGACCACCCGCCAGGTTCACCTCACAGCAGAAGGCGAGAGTCTTTACGAACAACTTCGCTTCCTCATCCCCAGGTTGGAAGCGGTGTTGCGCCCGCAAGCCGATGACGAGACCTTCCGTGTGGGTTTCGCCTGGGGCTTTCCGACAGGATGGCCACAGGAAGTCATCGCGGGCTTCGAGGAAGCGACGGGCCTCTCGGTACGTGTGCACCGTCACGATGCCAAGCTCGCCGGAGTGGACACCGGCGACACGGATGTGGCCATTCTGCGGGGCCGAATCAGGGCTCCCGACGTGGAGGTCCTCCCCCTGCTGCACGAACGCAGAGTTGCGGCGGTCTCCACGCGATCCGAACTCGCCGGGCGCGAGGAGATCAGTTGGCAGGAAATCGCCGAATTGGGCCTTGTCATCAACGAGGTGAGCGGTACGACCGATCTGGCTGACTGGCCCGTGGGCAACCAGCCCGGTGTTTCCGTGGTCTGCCGGAATTTCGACGAATGGCTGGAGGCCGTCGCCGCGAACAAGGGGGTGGGTGTGGTCCCCGAGTTCGTTGGACGACAACACATCCATTCCTTCGTCTCGTTCCTCACCATTCCCGACGCGCCGCTGGTGCCTCTCAACCTGGTCTATTCCCGGCCCGGCGGGCACCCCCTGATCCCGCGTTTCGTCGCCATGGCCCAGGGTGCTGTCGGTGGCACCGCACAAGCCGTCGATGCGTGAGCGGACGGGGAGGCCCCATGGGGGATTGATGTCACGTCGGGCGAGGTCGGCAAGCCGCTGACCCGGTGAAAGCGGATCGAGCGTGCGGTGATTCGTCGTCGGCCATAGGCGATGGTGCCTCCGGGCGCCGGGACGTGTACTCGGTGCGGCTCTGTCCGACGCCACCGGCGAGAACCGTCTTTCCTCCGCCCGGCGTGGTCAGGGCGCGGGTCAGGCCGCTTGATGCATCAGATCCTTTCGCTGGCACGTCGTTGTGAAGGAACCGTCGCCGGAATCCCGGCCCGGGCCAACGAACTGCTGATGGCCTGCAAGATCGATCAGCCGGCCGTCGCCGGTGCTCGCGAGACACCGTGTTGCGTCGAGTGGCCGCCCCGCCTCACCCGTGCGCCTGCTGCGCATGCCTCGGCAGCAGGCCCACCAGGAGCAGCGTCAGGAAGTTGAGGGCCGCCGTCGTGGCGAAGATCAGTTCCGCTGCTGAGAGGTAGGAGGAGAGGGACGCGGGGTGGACCCGGGTGAAGAAGAGGGTGCCCAGGGCTGCCACGCCGATCGCGCCCGCGAACTGCTGGACCGCGTTCAGCAGGCCCGCGCCGGTGCCGACCTCCTCGGGGGTGGCGTCGCCGATGATGAAGTCGACCAGGGGAACGAAGACCAGGCCCGAGCCGAAGCCGGTCAGCAGGAGGGCCGGGGTCAGGTTCCAGAAGGTGATGCCGGCCGCGAAAAGGGCGACGGTCCACCACAGGGACAGCAGGCCTGCCACCGCGATGCCGAGTCCGAGGTGCAGGGTCGCCCGGCCCAGCTTCTCCGCGAGCACCGCGCCCGCGAGGAGGACGGCGACGGCCGTGCCGAGTGCCCACGGGATCAGGGTGACGCCGGTGTGCAACGGGCTCCAGTGCAGGCCCTGTTGCAGCAGCAGGTTGATGACAAGGACGAACGCGCTGAGTGAGGCGTAGAACCCGGCGACGATCAGCAGGCCGACGACGAAGCTGCGCTTGCGGAACAGCGACGGGGTGGTGACCGGGTGCCGGCTGCGCCGCTGGGAGACGACGAACAGCGCGAGCAGCACGACCGACGCCGCCATCATCACGTACGTCCAGACCGGCCAGCCCAGGTCGCGGCCCTCGATCAGCGGGACGATCAGCAGGGCCGAGGCCGCGGTGAGCAGGCCTACGCCGGTGAGGTCGACGCGGGCTGCCGGGTCCTCTCCGCCGCGGCGCGGCAGGACGCGCAGGGCGAGGGTGCCGGCGACGACGCCGAGCGGCACGTTGATCAGGAAGATCGAGCGCCACTGGCTGCCGAACAGGTCCAGGTGGAGCAGCCAGCCGGCCAGGATCGGGCCGCCGACCATGGTCAGGCCCATCAGCGGGCCCACCGGGGTGAGCGCCTTGCGCAGGTGCCGCGGCGGGAACACGACCTTCACCAGGGCCAGGCCCTGCGGGATCATCACCGATCCGCACAGCCCTTGCAGGGTGCGGGCCACGATCAGGAAGAGCGGGCCGGGCGCGAGTCCGCAGGCCAGCGACGTCAGGGTGAAGCCGGTCATGCCGAACAGGAACAGACGACGCCGGCCGAGTACGTCTCCGAGCCGGCCCGAGGTGACCAGGCCCAGCGCGAAGGCGGCGGTGTAGGCGCTGATCACCCACTGGACGGTGACCTGGCCGCCGCCCAGGTCGGCGTGGATCGACGGGCCGGCGAGGCTCGCGATGCTGGAGTCGATGAGGTCCATGACGTCGGCCATCACCACGACGGTCAGCACGAGCCATGCCGTACGGGAGGGGGCGCCGCCCTCTCCCGCGGCGGGGGCCGGGCCCGGGGCGTGAGCGGTGGGAGGTGTGGCGGTCGGGGGCGCGGTGGACGCACCGGGTTCGGGGGGACTGGGGTGCGCTTCGGATGAGCGCTGGTCAGTAGGCACGAACACCGTTCTACTCTCGATCGGTGTTCCTTGCAAGGCGAACGGTGTTCCGAAGTTGCCTGAACGGTGTTCGTTCGTGTGTAGAACGGCGTTCGTCGCCTGGGTAGACTGGCCCCATGTCACCGACCCCGGAGCAACGGCGCGCGGCCCGGCACCAGCTCGGCACCGGCGCGGACGCGCCCGTCGTGCGGCGCGGACCGTCCGGCGGGCGCAAGAAGCCGATCACGGTCGACGCCATCATCGGCACCGCGTTCGCCATCGTGGAGGCCGAGGGGTACGACGCCCTCACGATGCGGCGGGTGGCCACCGCGCTGGAGACCGGGCCGTCCTCCCTCTACGCCCACGTGGTCAACAAGGAGGACCTGGACGAGCTGCTCATCGGCCGGCTCTGCGCCGAGATCGAGCTGCCCGAGCCGGACCCCGCGCGCTGGCGGGAGCAGCTCATCGGCGTCTGCACCCAGCTCCGCGACCAGTACCTGCGCTACCCGGGCATCTCCCGCGCGGCCATCGCCGCCGCCCCCTCCAACGTGGAGACACTGCGGGTCGGCGAGGGCATGCTCGCCCTGCTGCTCGCCGGGGGCATCGACCCGCAGATCGCCGCCTGGGCCCTCGACTCGCTGTCCCTGTACGTCAACGCGTACAGCCTCGAAGTCGCCCTGGTGAACAGCCGGCTCGGCCGGGGCGACGACGAGTGGGTGGTCAGCCGCGAGGAACTGCTCCGCCGGTTCGCCGCCCTGCCCGACGACACCTTCCCGCACACCAAGCGCTACGCCGCCGAACTCACCGCCGGAACCGTCGACGACCGCTTCGGCTTCACCCTCCGCCTGATGATCGACGGGCTCCCGCGGGTCAGCTGAGGGCCGCGGTGACGTCCACCGCCCGCAGGTGCTGCGGGTTCAGCACCCGGGAGGAGGCCGCGCAGGCCGCCGTGAGCTGCTCGGCCGCCGTGGCGGGGGTGGTCGCGGCCAGCGCGGCGGGGGTCTTCGAGAGGGGGGTGACCATGTCGTCGTGGTGGTTCGGGATGAGCAGCGGCGGGTTGCCGGTCGCCGACAGCAGGCGCTCCACGTAGCGGTGCAGCGCCGAGTGCGAGGTCATGGCGATCGTCGCGATGTCCGGGCGGATGCCCGACAGCTCGCGTTCGGCGAAGTTGCTCGCGCCCATCAGCAGGATGCTCGGGCCGCCCTCCACCGTGACCTGGTACGCCAGGGTCTCGCCCTCCACGAGGTCGCCCAGCGTGGCGGGGCGGCGGGGCGGGGCGGTCCTGCTGCCGGGGGCGAAGTAGCCGTAGTCGGCCTGCTGGCTGTGCAGGCTGCGGAACACCTCCACCGTGTAGCCGTCGAACTGGAGGTACTCGCCGCCCTTGACCGGAATCACATCCTCCAGTCGGGTGTGTGGTGTACCCATCGCCGTCAGCAGATGGCCCGCCGTCTCGTCGCACACCGTCCGGATACGGTGCTTGGCCCAGGCCGGGCGGGCCAGGAGCTGCGGTACGTCCGCCAGGTGGTCGAAGTGCCCGTGGCTGACGAGGATCAGCTCCGGGGCACCGCGCAGGTGCCCGGCGGCGAGCGCCTCCACGGCCGTACGGTCGCAGCGCAGCGGGAGGCTGGGGTTCAGGGCGCCCTTGGCGTCCGCGTAGGGCATCCGGCTCAGATACGGGTCGAAGAGGATGCTGCGGTCGCCGCCGATGACGATCTCCCAGCCGGAGACGCCGAGCCAGCGCATCTGCACGGAGGTCGGGTAGGGGGCGCCGCGCCGGGTGGTCGGCGCCGCTCCGACCAGACCGGCCCCGGCCGCCGCCGTCCCCGACACCGCCAGGACACCCTTGAGGACCGCACGCCGCCCGGCCATGTTCCGCCCCGCTCTCCTCCGACGACTGATGACCGACGAGGGCCATGAGTCCGAGGAACGCTACGACAAGGGGTGGCGTATGGGGGGAATTTCGGTCATTGCGGCGGGAGTGTCGGGAGGGGGAGGCTCCCCGGGGGCCTCGGGAGGCGGAGCCCCCGCCCGCGCCGCCCCGCCCTTCACCCCACCCTGTCCCCGGACAGGGGAATCCCCGTGGCCCGCAGGAGTTGTTCGTCCTGCTGGAGGATCGCCTGCATCAGCTCACGCAGCCGGGAGCCGGGGTTGATGCCGATCTGTTCGCGCAGGATCTCCTTGGCGCGGTGGAAGACGCGGATGGCGTCGGCCTGCCGGCCCTCGCCGTAGTACGCCTTCATCAGCCCCGCGTACAGGTCCTCGCGCAGCGGGTCGTGGTCGACCAGCTCGGAGAGCTGGGAGATCGCCTCGCCGTAGTGGCCGAGCCCCACGTCGATGAGGGCGCGCAGCTCCGCCGCGGCCGTACGTTCCCGGTCCAGCGCCTCGCCCTTCATCCGCAGCCGGCTCGACGTGACGTCCGTGAGGGCCGCGCCCCGCCACATCGCGAGCGCGCTGTCGAGGGACTCGGAGGCGCTCTTGTACTGGCCGCGGACGTGCAGTTCGCGCACGTGCCGTACCGCGTCGCGGAAGACGAAGACGTCGATACGGTCGGCCGGGACCCGCAGTTCATAGCCGAGGGCGTGCGAGGCGAGGGCGTCCCGGCCGAGGCCGGCGTCGGCCAGCGCGGTGCGGATCATCCAGGCGGAGGTCTGGAGCTGGCCGGAGACGGTCAGCGGTGGTTCGCCGTCCCAGGAGTCCTCGATGATCGCTTCCTTGGTGGTGACCTGTCCGGGCTTCAGCGCCAAGGAAGCGAGGAACCGCCGCTGCCGCTGACCCCGGATCGGTATCGGTACGCCGTTTCTCACCAGGGTCACGGGGCCGAGCAGTTGGATCGTCAGGCTGGTCCTGCTGTTCATGACGGTTCCCCTTGTGTGTGTGAATCGCGCCGTCGCCCAACAGGGGCTGAGGTGGTGGCGGAACGGAGGGGAGCCGCCGGGGGGCCTGGAGGGGCCGGTCCCGTCGGTCTTGCGGAGCGTACTGGTGCGTCCCCCGTACCGTCGGCTCAAGTGCTCCGTGACGCCTGACCGCTGTGCCGGTCCCGGGGTGCCGGTCCCTGCCGCTCCGGTCCCGGGGTGCCGGTCCCGCTGTGCTGGTCACGGATGGGTGGTGCTCGTCGTGGTGGTCGGTCCACCGGAGGGGAGGTCCCGCCGGTGACCGTCGGTCGGCTGATCACTTACGTGCTGCTGCGTGCTGCGTGTCGCGTGCTCTTGGTGCCGTCGTACGAGCGTGCTGTCGTACGAGCGTGCAGTCACACGAACGTGCCGTTATGCCGTCGTACGGACGTGTCCTCGTGCCCTCGTGCCCTCCTGTCGTCGGCCCGTTCAGGTCAGGTTCTTCAGGAACTTGGCCGCGATGGGGCCCGCGTCCGAGCCGCCGGAGCCGCCGTCCTCCAGGAGGACCGACCAGGCGAGTTCGCGGTCGCCCTGGTAGCCGATCATCCAGGCGTGGGTGCGGGGCGGGCTGTCGCCGCCGAACTCGGCGGTGCCCGTCTTGGCGTGCGGCTCGCCGGGGATTCCCTTCAGGGCCCAGCCCGCTCCGTCGGTGACCGTCGCGCGCATCATCTCCCGCAGGCTGCCGACCACGGCCGGCTCCAGCCGGGCGGGGGCCTTGTGCCGCTTCTTCACCGCGTCCGGCACCAGCACGGGCTGTTTGAAGACGCCCTCCTTGACCGTGGCCGCGATCGAGGCCATGACCAGCGGTGACGCCTGGGTCCTGGCCTGGCCGATGGTGGCGGCGGCCTTGTCGTTGTCGCCGTTCGCCACCGGGACGCTCCCGTCGTACGTCACCGCGCCCGCGTCCCAGGAGCCGCCGATCCCGAAGGCCTCGGCGGTGTCGTGCAGCGCCGAGTCGGACAGCTTGCCCCGGGCGCCGACGAAGAAGGTGTTGCAGGAGTGGGCGAACGCGTCCTTGAACGTCGAGCCGGCGGGCAGCGTGAACTGGTCCTGGTTCTCGAAGCGCTGGCCGTCGACGTAGGCGAACTTGGGGCAGTCGGCGCGGTCCGAGGGCTTCATCCCCTGCTTGAGGAGGGCGGCGGAGGTGACGACCTTGAAGGTGGAGCCGGGCGGATAGCGGCCCTCCAGGGCGCGGTTCATGCCGGCCGGCATGTTGGCCGCCGCGAGGATGTCCCCGGTGCCGGGGTCGATGGCGACGAGGGCCGCGTTCTTCTTGACCCCCTCCAGCGCGGCGGCGGCGGCCTCCTGCACCTTGGGGTCGATGGTCGTCCGTACCGCCTTGCCGGTGGCTTCGCCGGAGCCGCTGAGCTGTTTGACGACCCGGCCGCTCTCCCGTTCCACCGTGACGACGGACCGGGCCGCGCCGGCGCCTCCGGTGAGCTGCTTGTCGTAGCGGGCCTGGAGGCCGGAGACGCCTTTCCCGGTCTTCGGGTCGACGGAGCCGACGAGGGAGGCCGACCGCAGTTCGTCGCCGTTGCGGTCCAGGATCTCGGCGCGTTCCCGGGACTTCAGCGCGAGGGTCTGGCCCGGGACCAGATCCGGGTGAATGAGCGGAGTGTGGAATTCGACGGTCCAGGCGCCGTTCTTCCGGACGATCTGCGCCTTCGAGTGCCACCGGTAATCGCCGGCCCCCGGCAGAGCCATCTTCACGGTGAACGGAATATTGACTTCCCCTTCCGTTTCCCGCTTTCCCTCGCCCGACGTGATCTCCGTCTTCGACGGTTCCAGGTTCGTCATGACGGACTTGATCAGCGATTCCGCGTTCTCGGGCGTGTCCGTCAGCTTGGCCGCGCCCGGGGCGTCGCCCGCCGCCCAGGCGGCCAGGAAGGCGTCGAGCCGCTCGGTGGCGGCGGCTACCTGGGGATCGTCCCCGTCGTCCCTGACCAGCGCGTTGTAGGCCCAGTAGCCGATTCCGGCGGTCACGGCAAGTGCCACAAACGTTGATACGACCGCGCGACGACGGGACCTGCGCCTGTCGTATCGCGGGCGGTCAACGTAGCCATCCGAACGAATCATGTGGCGCAGATTAATCGCCCCGCTCTCTCCGGTCTCTCCCCGGACGCACGGTTCGAGACACGGCGCCGGAGAAAGAAATCATGGACGGCCGATGGCGGGTATCCGTCCCCTCCGCTTGGTCGCCGCGAGGTGCGGCCGAATGCCCGCCGGTGCGCTGGCCGGGAACCGGTGATAATCCTTTTCTTCTGGTCTAGACCTCAGAAGAAAAGACGGCCGGCCCGATGCGCGCCGGAGACAACAGTGGCCGGAACTCATCCGGCTCGGGGTTGCCTCGCCGTCGAAATCGGACGAACTCTGTCCGATTTGAAGAGAGTCGAATCGGAACCGTCCCTTCCGTCTCCTGGTCCTCTCCGCGCTCTCCCCGATACGCCGGCCGATACGTGCGGGAGAGGCGGCGAAGAGGGGCCCTGGTCAGGGTGGCCGCGACGTGTTCACCGCTGACCGAGTCTGGAGACCATCCATGTCCCGTGTATCGACCGGCCCCAGCAGCAAGCCCACCGCAGCGCACGCGCTCCTCGCGCGGCTGCGGGACCACGGCGTGGAGAAGGTGTTCGGCGTGGTCGGCCGGGAGGCCGCGTCGATCCTCTTCGACGAGGTCGAGGGGATCGACTTCGTCCTCACCCGGCACGAGTTCACCGCCGGCGTCGCCGCCGACGTGCTCGCCCGCATCACCGGACGCCCGCAGGCCTGCTGGGCCACCCTCGGCCCCGGCCTGACCAACCTCTCCACCGGCATCGCCACGTCGGTCCTGGACCGGTCGCCGGTCATCGCGCTGGCCGCCCAGTCGGAGTCGCACGACATCTTCCCCAACGACACGCACCAGTGCCTGGACTCCGTGTCGATCATCGCGCCGATGTCCAAGTACGCGGTGGAGCTGGAGCGTCCGCACGAGATCACCGACCTCGTCGACTCCGCGGTGACCGCCGCCATGACCGAGCCGGTCGGCCCCAGCTTCATCTCGCTGCCCGTGGACCTGCTCGGCTCCTCCGAGGGCATCGACGCCGAGGCCGAGCAGCCGCCGGCCCGGACCCCGGGCAAGCCGATCGGCGCCGTGCAGGACGGCTGGGAACGGGCCGCCGACGAGGCCGCCGAGCTGTTCGCCGCCGCCCGGCACCCGGTCCTGGTCGTCGGCGCCGCCGCGATCCGCTCCGGCGCGGTGCCGGCCGTCCGCGCGCTGGCCGAGCGGCTGAACGTGCCGGTCATCACCACGTACATCGCCAAGGGCGTCCTGCCGCACGGGCACGAGCTGAACTACGGGGCCGTCACCGGCTACATGGACGGCATTCTCGACTTCCCCGCCCTGGAGACCCTGTTCGGGCCCGCCGACCTCATCCTCACCGTCGGCTACGACTACGCCGAGGACCTGCGGCCCTCCATGTGGCAGAAGGGCGGCGAGAAGAAGACCGTCCGGGTCTCGCCCACCGCCAACCCGATCCCGCGCGTCTACCGGCCCACCGTCGACGTCGTCACCGACGTCCTCGCCTTCGTCGAGCACCTCGACGCCGCCACCGCCTCCCTCAAGGCCAAGGAGCGGCACGACATCGAGCCGCTGCGCGCCCGGGTCGCCGAGTTCCTCGCGGACCCGACCGCCTACGAGGACGGCATGCGCGTCCACCAGGTCATCGACTCCATGAACACCGTCATGGCGGAGGTCGCCGAACCCGGCGAGGGCACGATCGTCTCCGACATCGGCTTCTTCCGGCACTACGGGGTGCTCTTCGCCCGCGCCGACCAGCCCTTCGGCTTCCTCACCTCGGCCGGCTGCTCCAGCTTCGGCTACGGCATCCCCGCCGCCATGGGCGCCCAGCTCGCCCGCCCCGGCCAGCCCACCTTCCTCATCGCGGGCGACGGCGGCTTCCACTCCAACAGCGCCGACCTGGAGACCATCGCCCGCCTCGACCTGCCGATCGTCACCGTCGTCGTCAACAACGACACCAACGGGCTGATCGAGCTGTACCAGAACCTCGGACACCGGCGCAGCCACGATCCGGCCGTCAAGTTCACCGGCGTCGACTTCGTCGCCCTCGCCGAGGCCAACGGTGTCGAGGCGACCAAGGCGACCGACCGGCAGGAACTGCTCGCCGCGCTGCGCAAGGGCGCGGAGCTGGGCCGCCCGTTCCTGATCGAGGTGCCGATCGAATACGACTTCCAGCCCGGTGGTTTCGGGGCGCTGAGCATCTGATCATGGCCTCCCAGGACCTTCCCGCGGCCTTCGGGTTCCTGGTCTCCGCTCGCCCGAGCGGGGGCCGGGCCCCCCGAGCCGCCTTCGCCACCCGGGGCACCCGCACCGACGTCGACCTGCGGCCGCGCTCGCGGAGCCTCGACGCGACGCTGGTGCACACCCCCGGGGTCCCGCCCGACGCCGCCCTCGCGCGGGACGCGGACACCGCCGTCGTGCTCGCCGGGGAGATCTACAACCGCGGCGACCTCTCCTCCGTCCTCGCACCCGGCGCCGGCACGGCGGGCGACGCCCGGCTGCTGCTCGATCTGCTGGACCGCTACGGGCCGCACGCCTTCCGCCTGGTCAACGGCCGCTTCGCGGCGGTCGTCCACACCGGCGGGCGGGTGCTGCTGGCCACCGACCACGCCGGGTCCGTACCGCTGTACGTGTCTGCCGGGCCCGGCGAGGTCACGGCGGCCACCGAGGCCAAGGCCCTGTCCGGGCGCGGTGGTCCGCGCGGCTTCCCGCTCGCGGACGCCCGCCGGGTGCGCGGCCTGCCGGGCGTCTACCAGGTGCCCGCGGGCACCGTGCTGGACGTCGACCTCGGCACCGGCACGGCCACCGCCCACCGCACCTGGGCACCCCCGCTGGCCCGCCGGATCATGGACGAGGGCGAGGCGGTGGACGCCGTGCACGCGGCGCTCGACCGGGCGGTGAGCGCCCGCGTCACCCCCGGCGCGACCCCGCTGGTCGTGCTGTCCGGCGGCATCGACTCCTCCGGGGTGGCCGCGCTCGCCCACCGGGCCGCGGGCGGCATCGACTCGCTGTCCATGGGCACGGACGTCTCCGACGAGTTCGCCCAGGCCCGTACGGTCGCCGAACACCTCGGCAGCCGGCACCGGGAGATCACCGTCCCGACCACCGACCTGCTCGCCCAACTCCCGTATGCCGTCTGGGCGTCGGAGTCGCAGGACCCGAGCATCATCGAGTACCTGCTGCCGCTGGTCGCGCTCTACCGCGCGCTCGACGGACCGCCGCGCCGGGTGCTCACCGGGTACGGCGCCGACATCCCGCTCGCGGGCATGCACCGCGAGGACCGGCTGCCCGACCTGGACACGGCGGTCGCCCACGACATGGCGACGTACGACGGGCTCAACGAGATGTCCCCGGTGCTGTCCGCGGTGTCCGGCCACTGGTCCACCCACCCGTACTGGGACCGTGACGTGCTCGACCTGCTCGTCTCGCTGGAGGCGGGTCTCAAGCGCCGCCACGGGCGCGACAAGTGGGTGCTGCGCGCGTCGATGGCCGGCCTGCTGCCCGAACAGACGGTCAACCGGCCCAAGCTGGGCGTCCACGAGGGCTCCGGCACCACCTCGTCCTTCTCGCTGCTGCTGCTCGCGGAGGGTGTCCCGGAGAGGTCCGTCGACGCGGCCAAACAGCAGGTGGTGCGGGCGCTGTTCGACCGCACGGTGGTGGCCGCCGAGGACCCCGGCGAGGTGAGCACCACCGAGGTGGTCCGCTCGGTGGCGAAGCGCCTGGAACGGGGGGCCGCATGAGGCCGTCCGCAGGCGGCGCGGCGCCGAAGTCCCGTGCGGCCGGCGCCGGTTCCGGCCGTGCGCCCGGCACCCGCGCCGGGTCCTGGTCACGTGGTGATTGCGTGAGCCCGTACGCCCCCGGCCACGGCAGCGTGCGCCCGAACGCCGCCGGCCACGGCAACGTGCGCCCGAACGCCCCCGGCCACAGCGTCAGCTCGTACGCCCCCGGTCACCGCGTATGGCGGGCGGCTCGCGGTCCCCGTCGGGAGCCGTACGCCCCCGCTCACCGCGTCCAGCCGTACTCCCGTCGCACGGTCCCGGCCGGGGCCGTGTCCACCGTCGACATCCCGGAGGGGAACTGAGTCGTGGAACGCATCGACTCGCACGTCTCGCCCCGCTACGCGCAGATCCCCACCTTCATGCGCCTGCCGCACGACCAGGACCCGCGCGGTTACGACGTCGTCGTGATCGGCGCCCCCTACGACGGCGGCACCAGCTACCGGCCCGGCGCCCGCTTCGGGCCGCGCGCCATCCGCAACGAGTCCGGGCTGATCCACGGCGTCGGCATCGACCGCGGCCCCGGCACCTTCGACCTCATCAGCTGTGTCGACGGCGGGGACATCGACCTGACGCCGTTCGACATGAACATCGCGATCGAGACCGCGCAACGTCATCTGGCCGAACTCCTCAAGGCCAACGCCGCGTTCATGATGCTGGGCGGCGACCACTCGCTGACCGTGGCCGCCCTGCGGGCCGTCGCCGAGCAGCACGGACCCGTCGCCGTCCTGCACCTGGACGCGCACTCCGACACCAACCCCGCCTTCTACGGCGGCCGTTACCACCACGGCACGCCCTTCCGGCACGGCATCGAGGAGAAGCTCATCGACCCGGCCGCCATGGTGCAGATCGGGATACGCGGCCACAACCCCAAGCCCGACTCGCTCGACTACGCCCGCGGCAACGGCGTCCGCGTCGTGACCGCCGACGAGTTCGGGGACCTCGGTGTGGCGGGCACCGCGGACCTCGTGCGGGAGCGGGTCGGCGGGCGGCCCGTGTACGTGTCGGTCGACATCGACGTCGTCGACCCCGCCTTCGCCCCCGGCACCGGCACCCCAGCGCCCGGCGGCCTCAGCTCCCGTGAACTGCTCGCCCTGCTGCGCTGCGTCGGCGACCTCAAACCGGTCGGCTTCGACGTCATGGAGGTCTCGCCGCTGTACGACCACGCCGGGATCACCTCCGTCCTGGCCACCGAGATCGGCGCCGAACTGCTCTACCAGTACGCCCGCGCCCACCGCGCCCCGGCGTGACCCAGACGTAAAGGAGACATCCCACCCATGGCTTCTCCGATCATCGACTGCACCGCCCACCAGGAACACCTGCGGGCCCTCGCGGCCGAACTCCCCGAGGTGCCCCGCGCCGACCTGTACGGCTTCCTGGAGCAGGCGAAGGCCCTGTCCGAGCGGCTGCCGCGCGACATAGCCGGCGCTCTCGACAGGTTCAACGCCGAGGGCACCGAGGACGGCTATCTGCTGCTGCGCGGACTGCCGTTGGAGGCGGAGGACGAGCTGCCGCCGACGCCCACCACCACTCCCGCGCCGGTGGACCGGCCCCGGCTGCTCATGGAGGCCATGCTCGCCGTGGCCGGCCGCAGGCTCGGACTGCACACCGGCTACGCCGAGTTGCGCTCCGGCACGGTCTACCACGACGTGTATCCCTCGCCGGGCGCGCACTACCTCAGCTCGGAGACCTCCGAGACGCTCCTGGAGTTCCACACGGAGATGGCGTACCACGTCCTCCAGCCGAACTACGTGATGCTCGCCTGCTCCCGCGCGGACCACGAGCGCCGGGCCGAGACGCTGGTCGGCTCGGTGCGCAAGGCGCTCGCCCTGCTCGACGAGGACACCAAGGCGCGGCTCTTCGACCGCAAGCTGCCCTGCTGCGTCGACGTCGCCTTCCGGGGCGGAGTCGAGGACCCGGGCGCGATCGCCGAGGTCAAGGCGCTGTACGGGGACGAGAAGGACCCCTACCTCGGCTACGACCGGGAACTGCTCACCCCGGAGGAGCCCGCCGACAAGGAGGCCGTCGCCGCGCTGTCGCAGGCCCTGGACGATGTGACGGAGGCCGTGAAGCTGACCCCGGGCGACCTGCTGATCATCGACAACTTCCGGACGACGCACGCCCGTACGCCGTTCAGCCCGCGCTGGGACGGCAAGGACCGCTGGCTGCACCGGGTGTACATCAGGACCGAGCGCAACGGGCAGCTCTCGGGCGGTGAACGGGCGGGCGACGTGGTGTCGTTCTCCCCACGCCGGTAACCGCGCCTCGCCGTACGGTCCCCGCCGCTGACGGGGCTTTCCCGGACGGTCGCCGCCGCTGAGCGGGCTTTGCCGTGCGGTCGCCGCCGCTGGCAGCGCCTTGCCGTACGGTCCTCGCCGGTGACGGCGTTCTGTGTCGTACGGCCGTCGGGCCCCCGTTCCGCGTCCCGGTTCCGGCCGGGGCGCGGAACGGGGGCCGCGGCTCGTTCGGGCCGTTCGCGGCGGCGCCGGCCGGGGCGCGTGCCTACGCTGGCTCACTGGAAGTTACGCAGACGGGAGACGATCGACATGTCCGACTCCACATCGACGGACCGGGCGACGCCGCGGGGCTTCGTCGTACACACCGCCCCGGTCGGTCTCGGCGACGACGGCCGGGACGACTTCACCGTGCTGGCCTCGACCGCCCCTGCCCAGGTCAGCGGGGTGTTCACGCGGTCCCGGTTCGTCGGCCCCAGCGTGCTGCTGAGCCGGGAGGCGGTCGCCGACGGACAGGCCCGGGGGGTCGTCGTGCTCGCCCGCAACGCCAACGTGGCGACCGGCCGCGAGGGCGAGGCCAACGCGCGGGAGATCCGCGCCTCGGTCGCCGCGACGCTCGGCGTGCCCGAGGGGGAGGTGCTGATCGCGTCCACCGGAGTGATCGGCCGGCAGTACCCCATGCCGCGGATCCGCGAGCACCTGAAGTCGCTGGCCCTGCCCTTCCCCGAGGGCGGCTTCGAACGGGCGGCCCGGGCGATCATGACCACCGACACCCGGCCCAAGGAGGTCCGGCTGCGCTGCGGTGACGCGACCCTGGTCGGGATCGCCAAGGGGGTCGGCATGCTGGAGCCCGACATGGCGACGCTGCTCACCTTCTTCGCCACCGACGCCCGCCTCGACGCGGCCGAGCAGGACCGGATCTTCCGGCGGGTCATGGACCGGACGTTCAACGCGGTCAGCATCGACACGGACACCTCCACCAGCGACACCGCGGTCCTGTTCGCCAACGGCCTCGCCGGTGACGTCGACCCCGGGGAGTTCGAGCGGGTCCTCCACGAGGCCGCCCTCACCCTGGTCAAGGACATCGCGAGCGACGGGGAGGGCGCGAGCAAGCTCATCGAGGTACGGGTGACCGGGGCGCGGGACGCCGCCCAGGCCAAGCGGGTCGGCAAGACGGTCGTCAACTCGCCCCTCGTGAAGACTGCCGTGCACGGCAGCGACCCCAACTGGGGGCGGGTCGTGATGGCCGTCGGCAAGTGCTCCGACGACACCGACATCGAGCAGGACGCGGTACGCATCCGGTTCGGCGAGACGGAGGTGTATCCGACGGGGGCCGCGGACGCGGAGGAAGAGGACGCGGTACGGGCCGCTGTCGCGGAGCACCTGAAGGGCACCGAGGTCGTCATCGGCATCGACCTCGGCATCGCGGAGGGCGCCTTCACCGTCTACGGCTGCGACCTCACGGAGGGCTACGTCCGCCTCAACTCGGAGTACACGACCTGACCGCCGAGCCACTCTGATCCGCCCCCTCCGCCCCCTCCGCCCCCTCCGCCCCCTCCGCCCCTACCCGTCCCGGTGCGGGGGCGCGGCACCCGGAGGGGGCGAAGAGCCTTCGGGTATGCCGAGTTGGCGGGCGCTATGCGTCGCCCCTGTCCAGGGGCCCTCCCGAGGCCGGGTGGGCTCAGGATGGGGGCGGACAGGGTATCCGGCTGGAGGGGTGCAGGGGTATGGAGAGTACGAGGACGTCCGCCGGCGAGGACGGGTACGACGCGGGGGCTCGCGGGGTGGTGCGGCCGGGGGACGGGCTGGGCGGGACGCTGCGGCTGGTGCGGACCGATGACTTCGACTCGTTGGACCCGGGCAACACCTACTACGCGTACACGTGGAACTTTCTGCGGCTCATCGGGCGCACCCTCGTCACCTTCGACACCGCGCCGGGCAAGGCGGGGCAGCGGCTTGTGCCGGATCTGGCGGAGGCGCTGGGGGAGTCCTCCGAGGGGGGCCGGGTGTGGACGTACCGGCTGCGGGAGGGGCTGCGGTTCGAGGACGGGAGCCCGGTCACCGCCGCCGACGTCAAGTACGCGATAGCGCGCAGCAATTACGGCACCGACGTGCTCGGCGCGGGGCCCACCTACTTCCGGCATCTGCTCGGCACCGGGTACGGCGGACCGTGGCGCGAGCCGGGCGTCGACGGGCCGGACACGCTGGAGACCCCGGACGAGCGCACCCTGGTGTTCCGGCTGGCGGAGCCGTTCGCGGGGATGGACCTGCTGGCGACGATGCCGAGTACCACCCCGGTGCCGCGCCGGCTCGACACCGGCGCCGAGTACCGGCTGCGGCCGGTCGCGACGGGGCCGTACCGCCTCGTCTCGTACACCCGGGGTGAACTCGCCGTGCTG
>NZ_JBEYFY010000053.1:0-47354 GCF_040703595.1 Streptomyces sp. NPDC007084 | reverse complement strand
GTTCGGCCGCCGGGGTCACCTCGACGAGGTCGCCGTCGATGTGCACGGCGAAGCTGTCGGGGTCGATCCGCACGTCGGGCCGGACGCCGCCGCCGACGCCCGGACCCCCTCGCTCGCGCTGCGCGTCGCCGCGCGGCGGCTCGGGCGGCAGCTCATGCGGGCCGCCCGCGCCACCTGGCCCGGCGCCGAACTCGACCGGCTGGCCGAGGAGTTCCCCAAGGGAGCCCACCAGCCGGTGGTGCTCGGCGTGGCGGCACGGGCCGCGGGGCTCGGACCCGAGGACGCCGCGTACTGCGCCGCCTACGAGGGCGTCAGCGGGCCGGCGTCGGCGACGGTACGACTCCTGAGCCTCGACCCGTTCGACGCGACGGCCGTCCTGGCGCGGCTGGCACCGGAGCTGGACATCGTCGCGCACGCGGCGGCGAGTGCGGCGCGGCGGGTGCTCGACGAAGGCGTCGAGGCACTCCCCGCCGGGTCGGCGCCCCTGCTGGAGATCAGCGCGGAGGCGCACGCCGCCTGGCCGGTACGCCTCTTCGCGTCCTAGCCGAGCGCGAACCGGCCGACGTGCCCGGCGAACGTCGCCGTCCGGCCCGGGCGTCGCCGTCCGGCCCGGGCATCGCCGTCCGGCCCGGACTCTTCGATCGCCGCCCACCCAGGTCGGGCCGGCCCGAGCGGACCCGGCCGGAGGAGGCAAGCCCCCGAAGGACACGCGGACCGAAGGACACGCGGACCGAAGGACACGCGCACCGAAAGGCACCCACCGGAAGCACACCGCCCAACAGAACACCGGAATCACACCGCCCAACAGAACACCGGAATCACCCCCAGCGGAACCGCCGGAATCACCCCGCCCGGCGGAACCGCCGGCATCGCACCACCCGGACCACCCGGCAAAACCCCGGCATCGCACCACCCAGCGGAACCACCGGAATCCCAGCGACCGGAAGAAACAGGAGCCCCCCATGCATCTCGACCACTCCCACCACGGCCCCGCCGCCGTCAGTGCCGACGCGCACCGGCCCGACGGTCGGCGTCGGGCCCTTCGGATCGGGCTCGGCGGTCCGGTCGGTTCGGGCAAGACCGCCACCGTCGCCGCACTCTGCCGTGCGCTGCGCGACGAACTGTCCCTCGCCGTCGTCACCAACGACATCTACACCCGCGAGGACGCCGAGTTCCTGCTCCGGGAGGCCGTGCTGCCGCCCGAGCGGATCACCGCCGTCGAGACGGGCGCCTGCCCGCACACCGCGATCCGCGACGACATCTCCGCGAACCTCGAAGCGGTCGAGGACCTGGAGGACGAGGTCGGGCCACTGGACCTGATCCTCGTGGAGTCCGGCGGCGACAACCTGACGGCGACCTTCTCCAAGGGCCTGGTCGACGCGCAGATCTTCGTGATCGACGTCGCCGGCGGGGACGACATCCCGCGCAAGGGCGGACCGGGCGTCACCACGGCCGACCTGCTCGTCGTGAACAAGACCGACCTCGCGCCGCACGTCGGGTCCGACCTCGCGCGCATGGCCGCCGACGCCAAGGCGCAGCGCGACCAACTGCCCGTCGTCTTCCAGTCGTTGCGTAGCGAGGCCGGCGTCGCGGACGTCGCCGGCTGGGTGCGCGACCGGCTCGTCGCATGGACGGCATGACGGCCCAGGGGGTCCGCGCCACCGCCCGGATCGAGGCCAGGGCGGACGGGCGCGGCGGCACGGCCCTGCCGGTGCTCGACGGTGAGGGACCGCTCGCCCCGCGCCGCACCCGAGCCGCCGGAACCGAGGCGCGGGTGACGCTGGTCGGCGCGATGAACGGGCCGCTCGGCGGCGACCACCTCACCGTGCGGACACGGGTGGGCCCGGACGCCTGCCTGCGGGTCGGATCGGCCGCCGCCACCATCGCGCTGCCCGGCCAGTCCAAGGGCGAGGCACGCTACGACGTGCGGCTCGACGTCGCCGAGGGCGGCGAACTGCACTGGCTGCCCGAGCAGTTGATCTCCGCCTGCGGCAGCGAGCTGACGGTCACCACGCGCGCCGACCTCGGGCCCGGCGCACGGCTCGTCCTCCGGGAGGAGCAGGTGCTCGGGCGGGTGGGGGAGGACCCGGGCCGGCTCACCAGCCGGCTCACCGTGCGCTATGACGGACGGACGCTGCTGGACCAGGAGTTGGCGTGCGGCCCGGGAGCGCCGGGCGGCTGGGACGGTCCCGCCGTCCTCGCGGGGCGCCGGGCGCTCGGCCAGCTCGTCGTCGTACGGCCGGAGTTCGGGCGGCAGCCGCCGGTCCCGCGGCTGCTGGGGGAGTACGCCGCGCTCACCCCGCTCGCCGGCCCCGCGGCGCTCGTCACCGCGCTCGCCCCCGACGCGCTGCTGCTGCGCCGGGTCCTGGACGAGGCGTCGCACGACCTCACATGACGTCAGAAACCGCCGGTGGAAGGCGGGTTCACGGAAAGCTCACCGCTGACCGGAGCACGGCGTACCGGCTATCGGAATGGTAAAGAACGCCGGTCACATCTGTTCTCAGGGGACTCACAGCCGAAAGGATCCCCGTACCAATCGCAACGATGTACGGGAGGCCCCACTTGAGGTCCAAGCGACCCACGAAACGGGTGACGGCGCTCGGTTCGGCCGGCGTGCTCGTCACGGCGACCCTGATAGCCGGAGCCGTGGCGGCCCCGTCGGCCACCGCCGACTCGCGTCACGGCCGGAGCCACGGACAGAGCCACGGGCAGAGCCGCGAGCAGCGCGGTGCCGCCGTGGCCGCGCAGCGGGCCGCCAAGGCGGGAATCGACTGGCAGGACTGTCCGGCCGACTGGGGCTTCGTGAAGCCGATCCAGTGCGGCTGGGTCAGCGTGCCGCTGGACTACGCGCACCCGAACGGAAAGCAGCTCAAGCTCGCCGTCGACCGGATCGCGAGCACCGGCACGAAGGAGGAGCGGCAGGGCGCCCTCCTCTACAACCCGGGCGGCCCCGGCGGCTCCGGCATGCGCTTCCCGACCCGCGTCACCGGCAAGAACCCCCTGTGGGTGAACACGGCGAAGGCCTACGATTTCGTGGGCTTCGACCCGCGTGGTGTCGGCCACTCCGCGCCCATCTCCTGCGTCGACCCGCAGGAGTTCGTGAAGGCGCCCAAGGCGGACCCGGTCCCCGACAGCGAGGCCGACAAGCGCGCCCAGCGCAAGCTGGCCGCCGAGTACGCCGACGGCTGCGCCGAGCGCACCGGCAAGGCCGTGCTCCAGCAGATGACCACGCCCAACACCGCCCGCGACCTGGACGTCATCCGCGCCGCGCTCGGCGAGAAGAAGCTCAACTACCTGGGCGTCTCCTACGGCACCTACCTGGGCGCCGTCTACGGCACGCTCTTCCCGGGCCACGTCCGCCGCATGGTGGTCGACAGTGTCGTCAACCCCGAGCGCGAGAACATCTGGTACCAGGCCAACCTCAACCAGGACATCGCCTTCGAGGGCCGCTGGAAGGACTGGCAGGACTGGGTCGCCAAGAACGACGCCACCTTCCACCTCGGCGACACCCGCGCCAAGGTCCAGAACCAGTGGCTGAAGGTGCGCGCCGCCGCCAAGAAGAGCCCGCTGGGCGGTGTGGTCGGCCCCGCCGAGCTGATCTCCTTCTTCCAGAGCGCCCCGTACTACGACTCCTCGTGGGTGCCGATCGCGACGGTGTTCAGCAAGTACGTCGCCGGTGACACCCAGGCGCTCGTCGACGCCGCCGCGCCCGACCTGTCCGACACCGCGGGCAACGCCTCCGCGGAGAACGGCAACGCCGTCTACACGGCCGTCGAGTGCACCGACGCCAAGTGGCCGACGAGCTGGCGCAAGTGGGACCGGGACAACTCCCGGCTGCACAAGGACTACCCGTTCATGACCTGGGCCAACGCGTGGATGAACCTCCCGTGCGCCACCTGGCCGGTCAAGCAGCAGACGCCGGTCGAGGTCAGGACCGGCAAGGGCCTGCCGCCGGTCCTGATCGTGCAGTCCACGAACGACGCCGCCACCCCGTACGTGGGCGCCGTCGAACTGCACAAGCGCTTCAAGGGATCCCGGCTCATCACCGAGAAGGGCGCCGGTTCGCACGGTGTGACCGGTCTGGTCAACCCCTGCGTCAACGGGCGGGTCGACTCCTACCTGCTCACCGGGAAGACGGACGCGGCCGACGTGACGTGCGCGCCGCACGCCACTCCGCAGCCGTAGTCCCCGCGACCCGAGGGGCGGCCGGTTCCGACCGGCCGCCCCGTCACGCTGCCCGCCCGTCCTGGCGGGACCACCGGACCCGCGGGCAGACGGCGCCGCTCAGCTCGACGGCGTACGGCGGAACGGGCGCCGGGACTCCGCCTTCGCCGCCTCCTCCTTCTTGACGTCGGCGGCGTACCGGTCGACGTACTCCTGCTCCGAGAGCGTCAGGATGGCGTACATGATCTCGTCGGTGATGGCGCGCAGGACCGTCTTCTCGTTCTCCATCCCGGCGTAGCGCGAGAAGTCGAGGGGCTCGCCGAACCGGATCGACACGGGGCGGATCCGGGGGAGCTTGCGGCCGGGAGGCTGCGCCTCGAACGTGCCGATCATCGCGCAGGGGATCACCGGCGCCTCGGCGCGCAGCGCCATCACGGCGACGCCGACCTTGCCCTTGTAGAGGCGGCCGTCGTGCGAGCGGGTGCCCTCGGGGTAGATGCCGAGCAGCTCGTCCTTGGCGAGGACGCCGAGGCCCTCGCGGATCGCGGCCTGCCCGGCCTCCTTGCCGGAGCGGTCCACCGGGATCTGCCCGGCACTGCGGAAGAACGCGGCCGTCAGCCGGCCCTTGATCCCCGGCCCGGTGAAGTACTCCGCCTTCGCGAGGAAGGTTATCCGGCGCTTCAGGATCGCCGGCATCAGGAAGTGGTCCGCGAAGGACAGATGGTTGCCGGCCACGATGGCCGCGCCCGACGACGGTACGTGCTCAAGGCCCTCGATCCGAGGCCGGAAGACCAGTCTCAACAGTGGACCCAGAAGCACGTACTTGAGCACGTAATAGAACACTGAGCGCTCCTCGTTTCCCCGTGGGAGCGATCAGTGTAGGCGCGGCCGTCGCCGGGCGTAACCACCAGGACGTCACTCTCTGTCGCCTCGGAGCACGTCTTCCCGGCTCGTCTTCCCACCAGTCCTCCCGGCCGGTCTTCCCGGCTGGTCTTCCAGGCCGGTCTTCTGGGCCGGTCCTCCGGGCAGGTCTTCAGGGCCGGTCCTCCGGCCAGTGTCAGACCCCTCGGGCCAGAACCTTCTCCAGGGACCCGAGCGCCGAGCCGAGTTCCTCCTCGGTGATGGTGAGCGGGGGCGCGAGGCGGATGGTCGAGCCGTGCGTGTCCTTGACGAGGACGCCCTCTTCCATCAGCGCCTGGCTGATCTCCCGGCCCGTGCCGATGGCCGGGTCGATGTCGACGCCCGCCCACAGCCCGCGCGAGCGGAAGCCCACCACGCCCCGGCCGACCAGCGTCGTCAGTCCCTCCCGCAGGACCACGCCCAGCGCGGCGGCCCGCCGCTGGTAGTCGCCCGTCCTCAGCAGGCCGACGACCGCCGAGCCGACCGCGGCGGCGAGCGGATTGCCGCCGAACGTCGAGCCGTGCTCGCCCGGCCGCAGCACCTCCATGACGTCCCGCCGCCCGACGACCGCGGAGACCGGCACGATCCCGCCGCCCAGCGCCTTGCCGAGCAGCACCAGATCCGGGACGACGGACTCGTGGTCCACCGCGAGAGTGGTGCCCGTACGGCCGAGGCCCGACTGGATCTCGTCCGCGACGAAGAGGCAGCCCGCGCGCCGCGTGAGGTCGCGGACCCCGGCGAGATAGCCGTCGTCCGGGATGACGACGCCCGCCTCGCCCTGGACGGGCTCGATCAGGACCGCCGCCGTGGTCTCGTCGATGGCCGCCTCCAGCGCGGCCAGGTCGTTGTACGGCACGACCCGGAAACCGGGCGTGAAGGGGCCGAACCCGGACCGGGCCGTCTCGTCCGTGGAGAAGCTGACGATGGTCGTGGTGCGGCCGTGGAAGTTGTCCGCCGCCACCACGATCGTCGCCCGGCCGGGCTCGACGCCCTTCACCTCGTACGCCCACTTGCGCGCCACCTTGACGGCGCTCTCCACCGCCTCCGCGCCGGTGTTCATCGGCAGGACCATGTCCTGGCCCGTCAACTCGGCCAGCGACTCGGCGAATCCGGCCAGCCGGTCGTTGTGGAACGCCCGCGAGGTGAGAGTGAGCCGGTCGAGCTGGCGGTGCGCCGCCTCGATCAGCACCGGGTTGCGGTGGCCGAAGTTGAGGGCGGAGTAGCCGGCCAGCATGTCGAGGTAGCGGCGGCCCTCGACGTCCTCGACCCAGCTGCCCTCGGCGTGCGCGACGACCACGGGCAGCGGGTGGTAGTTGTGCGCCAGGACCGGCGCCTCGGCACGGATCAGCTCGGCGGAGCCGCGCGTACCGTCGGCGGCGGAGGTACCCACACGGGCGGGAGCGGTCATGAGCGGATCTCCTGAGTGCAGCACTTGATGCCGCCGCCGGCCTTCTGGAACTCCGAGAGGTCGACGGGGACGGGAACGTAGCCGCGCCGGGCGAGCTGCCCGGCGAGGGCCTCGGCGCGCGGCGCGATGAACACATGACGGCCGTCGGACACGGAGTTGAGGCCGAAGGCGAACGCGTCCTCGCGGGTGGCGATCACCGCGTCCGGGAACAGCCGGGCCAGCACCTCGCGGCTGCCCGGCGAGAAGGCGTCCGGGTAATAGGCGATGTTCTCGTCGTCGAGGACGAACAGCGCGGTGTCCAGGTGGTAGAACCGCGGGTCCGTCAGGCGCAGCGTGATCACCGGGACGCCGAAGAACTCCTGGACCTCGCGATGCGCCTCTGGTGTCGTACGGAAGCCGGTGCCCGCCAGGACGAAGTGCCGGGTCGGGACGAGATCGCCCTCGCCCTCGCAGACCGACTCGGGACGGTAGACGTCGAACCCGGCCGTCTTGAACCAGGTGTCGTACGCGGTGGACTCGGGGCGCCGCTCCGGCGCGTGGAAGTACGAGCCGAAGACCCGGCCCCCGAGGACGAGCGCGCAGTTCGCGGCGAAGACCATGTCGGGCAGGCCGGCGACCGGCTCGACGGATTCGACGGTGTGACCGTGCGCGCGATAGGCGTCGGTCAGCGCCCGCCACTGGGCGCGCGCGAGATCCGCGTCCACGGGGGCGTCGGGATGCATCCAGGGATTGATCGCGTACTGCACGGCGAAGTGTCTGGGTTCGCAGACGAGAAAGCGCCGGGGGCGCGGCACACGGCTGTCGGGCACAGAGGGGTCCCTCCGCTTCCTGCGGTGTCGGCTGGGTGGATACCTCCACGGTAGGAAACGGGGGATACGGGCGACAAGCGAGGAGAGCTGCGTGTCTGCGCAGTATCGCTGCGTGATCGACTGGGTCAGCGCACGTTTCCTGCGTCGCCGGGGGCGGCATGGGTCGCTCCCGCCTCCGGAGCCTCGGGCAGCAGATGGGACAGCACCATGTAACTGATCGTCTTCCGGATGAACGGTTCCACCCGGATGCGCTCCAGCACCTCCTCGAAGTGCTCCACATCCACCGCCCGAACGTGCAGCAGCGCGTCCGCGCCGCCGGTCACCGTCATCGCCGCGGTGATCTCCGGATGGTTGCGCACCACCTCGGCGAGCCGCCTGGGCGGGGCCGCCCCCTCGCAGTACACCTCGACGTACGCCTCCGTGCGCCAGCCGAGCGCCGCCGGCTTCACGGTGGCCGTGAACCCGGTGATCACCCCCGTCTCGCGCAGCCGGTCGACGCGGCGCTTGACCGCCGTGGCGGACAGCCCGATCGCCGCGCCGATCTCCGCGAAGCTCGTCCGGGCGTTGGCCATCAGAGCGGTGATGATCTTGCGGTCGAGTTCGTCGAACATCGCGGGCTTGCTGTTCATGGCGGCACTGTATCCAGCGGCGACCGCCACCCGGCCGGGCACGACGGCCATGTCCCGCACATGTCCAGCCGCCCGAATCGCTCTTACACTCCACTCTCATGCTGCGCGCCCTCGCCGTCGACGACGAACGACCCTCCCTGGAGGAGCTTCTGTATCTCCTGAACGCCGATCCCCGGATCGGCAGCGCCGAGGGCGCGGGCGACGCGACCGAGGCGCTGCGCCGGATCAACCGCGCCCTGGAGTCCGGACCGGGCGGCCCCGAGGCGATCGACGTCGTCTTCCTCGACATCCACATGCCGGGCCTGGACGGACTCGACCTGGCCCGGCTGCTCGGCGGGTTCGCGCAGCCCCCGCTCGTGGTGTTCGTGACCGCGCACGAGGGCTTCGCCGTCCAGGCCTTCGACCTCAAGGCCGTCGACTACGTCCTCAAGCCCGTACGGCGCGAACGGCTCGGCGAGGCGATCCGGCGGGCCGCCCAACTCCGCGACACCGCACCGCTGATCCCCGTCCACGAACCCGACCCCGACCACATATCCGTCGAACTCGGCGGCGTCACCCGCTTCGTGGCCGTCGAGGACATCACCCACGTCGAGGCCCACGGCGACTACGCCCGGCTGCACACCCCGCAGGGCACCCACCTGGTCCGCATCCCGCTGTCCACCCTCGAAGAGCGCTGGCGCTCCCGGGGCTTCGTCCGCATCCACCGCCGCCACCTCGTCGCCCTGCGCCACATCGCCGAACTCCGCCTGGATGCCGGCACCGTGAGCGTCCTCGTCGGATCCGTCGAACTCCAGGTCAGCCGCCGCCACGCCCGCCAACTGCGCGATCTGCTGCTGCGCCGGACCGCGAGCTGAGGAGGACGGCGTGCCGCAGGACCCCGCCGAACGCCGCGTCGTCGTCACCGGAACGCCCCGGCGCACCCTCACCCACGCCCGGTCGCGCACGCGCGGCCGCCACCCCCACACGTCCGGCTACTACCGGCCACGGACCGAGATCGACGAACAGACCACCCTCGGCCACACCTACGTACGCTCCCTGATGCGCAGTCAACTCCGGGCGGCGCTCGCCGTGTTCGCCGTCCTGGTGCTGCTCGTCGCCCCGCTGCCGCTGTTCTTCGCCGCCCTGCCCGACCGCCCCGGACTCGAATGGGCCGTCCTCGGCTTCTGTGTCTACCCGCCCCTCGTACTGCTCGCCCGCTGGTACGTGCGCCGGGCCGAACGCAACGAACGCGACTTCGTGCGGCTCGTCGAGGACCGCTGACCGGTGAACCAGAACTACGCCGTTCCCGCGGTCGCCCTCGTCGTCGTCGCGACCGTCCTGGTCGGCGCGTTCGGTCTGCGCATCTCCCGGACCACCTCCGACTTCTACGTCGCCTCCCGCACCGTCGGCCCCCGGCTCAACGCCGCCGCGATCAGCGGCGAATACCTCTCCGCCGCCTCCTTCCTCGGCATCGCCGGACTCGTCCTCGTCCAGGGACCCGACATGCTCTGGTACCCCGTCGGCTACACCGCGGGCTACCTCGTCCTGCTCCTGTTCGTCGCCGCCCCGCTGCGCCGCTCCGGCGCCTACACCCTGCCGGACTTCGCGGAGGCCCGCCTCGGCTCCCAGGGCGTACGACGCCTCGCCGGAGCCTTCGTCGTGGGCGTCGGCTGGCTCTATCTGCTGCCCCAGCTCCAGGGCGCCGGACTGACCCTCGCCGTCATGACCGACGCGCCCGGCTGGTTCGGCGGCGTCCTCGTCGCCGCCGTCGTGGTCGCCACCGTCGCCGCGGGCGGCATGCGCAGCATCACCTTCGTCCAGGCCTTCCAGTACTGGCTCAAACTCACCGCCCTGCTCGTCCCCGCCCTCTTCCTCGTCCTCGCCTGGCAGTCGCACGGCGCGCCCCGCCACGCCTTCGACGAACCGCCCGCCTTCCGCGACCAGCGCCTCGTCCGCATCGACGCCACCCTCGACCTCAAACTGTCCCGGCCCCTCACCGTCACCGCGACCGGCACCGTGGACGGCCGCCGCCACGACAGCGCGCGCCTGCACCTGGCGGCCGGCACCCACCGCGTCGAACGCGGCACCCGGCTCACCTTCGACCCCGGCGCCCCGGTACCCGCCGCCGACCGGGGCAGCAACGGCGGCATGTCGACCTCCCTCGCGGCCGGCCGCGAGGAACGCCCGCTGTACGCCACCTACGGACTGATCCTCGCCACCTTCCTCGGCACCATGGGCCTGCCCCACGTCGTCGTCCGCTTCTACACCTCCCCGCACGGCGTCGCCGCCCGCCGCACCACCGTCGCCGTGCTCGGCCTGATCGGCGCCTTCTACCTCCTCCCGCCCGTCTACGGCGCCCTCGGCCGCCTCTACGCCCCCGAACTGAGCCTCAGCGGCGACGCCGACGCCGCCGTGCTCCTGCTGCCCGACCGGATGATCGGCGGAGCCGGCGGCAACCTGCTGGGCGCACTCGTCGCGGGCGGCGCCTTCGCCGCGTTCCTGTCCACGGCCTCCGGACTGACCATGGCCGTCGCCGGAGTGCTCACCCAGGACGTGCTGCCCTCCCGGGGCGTGCGGCACTTCCGGCTCGGCACCGTCCTCGCGATGGCCGTACCGCTCGCCGCGAGCGTCCTGGTCGGCGGCCTGCCCGTCGCGGACGCGGTGGGGCTCGCGTTCGCCGTCTCCGCGTCCTCCTTCTGCCCGCTGCTCGTCCTCGGCATCTGGTGGCGCCGGCTCACCCCGCCCGGCGCCGCCGCCGGCATGCTCGTCGGAGGCGGCGCCGCCCTGCTCGCCGTCGGCGCCACCATGGCCGGCTATCCCCGCACCGGCTCGCTGCACGCCCTGCTCGCCTGGCCCGCCCTCTGGTCCGTCCCGCTCGGCTTCGTCACCATGCTGCTCGTGTCCCTGGCCACCGCGGCCCGCGTACCGGCGGGAACGGCCGCGATCCTCGCCCGCTTCCACCTCCCGGAGGAACTCACCGAGGCGGCGGGCCGGTGAGCGGATTCCTCGCCGGCCTCTGCGTCGCCGCCCTGCCGCTGCTCGCCGCCGGATTCTGGCTCGGCCGGCGCACCGCACGCCCGCAGCACCTCGGCGGCCTCGGCACACCCGTCGAGCACGCCACCTTCCAGACCCTGCACACCGCCTCGCTCGCCGCGCCCCCGCTGCGCGCCGGCCTCACCGAGGAGACGGCCCGCCGCTCCGCGCGCCGGCTGCGCACCCTGCTCGGCACCGACGCGCTGTGCCTCACCGACGAGGAGTCGGTCCTCGCCTGGGACGGCGTCGGCTCCCACCACCGCGCCGAGATCATGGAACGGCTCGGCGGCCCGCTGGACACCGGCCGCGGCGAGGCCTTCCGGCTGAGCTGCGACGAACCCTCCTGCACACTGCGCTGGGCCGTCGTCGCGCCGCTCACCGTCGAGGACCGGGTGCACGGAGCGCTCGTCGCCTGCGCGCCCCGCGAGTCGGCCGTCCTCGTACGCGCCGCCGGCGAGGTCGCGCGCTGGGTCTCCGTCCAACTCGAACTGGCCGACCTCGACCGGTCCAGGACCCGGCTGATCGAGGCCGAGATCAGGGCCCTGCGCGCCCAGATCTCCCCGCACTTCGTCTTCAACTCGCTCGCGGTGATCGCCTCGTTCGTCCGCACCGACCCCGAGCGCGCCCGCGACCTGCTCCTGGAGTTCGCCGACTTCACCCGCTACTCGTTCCGCAAACACGGCGACTTCACCACCCTCGCCGACGAACTCCACGCCATCGACCACTACCTGGCGCTCGTACGGGCCCGCTTCGGGGAGCGGCTCTCCGTCACCCTCCAGATCGCCCCCGAGGTGCTGCCGGTCGCGCTGCCCTTCCTCTGCCTCCAGCCCCTGGTGGAGAACGCCGTCAAGCACGGCCTGGAGGGCAAGGCCGACAAGAGCCACATCAGCATCACGGCGCAGGACGCGGGCGCCGAGGCACTCGTCGTCATCGAGGACAACGGAGTGGGCATGGACCCCGACCGGCTGCGCCGCATCCTGTCCGGGGAGGCCGGCGCCTCCGGCGGGATCGGCCTGTCCAACGTCGACGAACGGCTGCGCCAGGTCTACGGCGACGACCACGGCCTCGTCATCGAGACGGCCGTGGGCGCGGGCATGAAGATCACCGCGCGACTGCCCAAGTACCAGCCGGGCGTCCACTCGGCGACCCGGCACTCCCGGCCCTGACCGGGCTCGCGCCCTCGGCGGGTGACCGGGCTTGTGCTCCCGGCCCTGACCGGCCTCGCGCCCCCCGCCGTGAATCGGCACACGCCCCGGGCGGTGACCGGACTGCGCCCCCGCCCGAGCCCCCGGTCCAGGCGTTCCGGATGCCCGCGCCGGGGTCAGGCGTGGGACACCACCATCCCGAGCGTGATCAGGCCGAGCACGACCCAGCCGAACCACAGCCAGCCGTTGCTGCCCAGCGCCACCGTGTAGGCCGTCACCATGACGAGCCCGCCCACCGTGAGCGCCCCCATCGTCTTCGTCGTACCGGGCATCGCGACACCCTCCTCCAGCCGGGGCCCGCAGCGCGGGCCGTGGCCTTGGGTGCCATTTTCACCCGGACGGACGCGCTTCGCCAGGGGCGGGACGCCCCGGACCGCCGGGCGGGGTCAGTTGCCGCGGGCGTTGAGCGAGGCCAGATAGGCGTTGTACGCCTCCAGCTCCTTGTCGCCGTCGCGGTCCGCCGCCCGGTCCTGGCGCTTGGCCTGCCGCTGCTCGGAGCCGTACCACTGGAAGAGCAGGGCGAGCAGCACGAGAACCGACGGGATCTCGCTGAACGCCCAGGCGATACCGCCCGCCGCGGTCTGGTCGGCGAGCGCGTCGATGCCGAGGGAGGCGGGCGGGTTCTTGTACGTCTCGACCATCGGCTCCGACGCCATCATCAACGCGATGCCGAAGAACGCGTGGAACGGCATGCCCGCGAACAGCTCCAGCATCCGCATCAGATAGCCCGGCCGGTGCGGGCCGGGGTCCACGCCCATGATCGGCCAGAAGAACACCAGCCCGACGGCGAGGAAGTGGCACATCATCGCGATGTGCCCCGTCTTCGAGCCCATCAGGAAGTCGAAGACGGGGGAGAAGTACAGCGCGTAGAGGCTCGCGATGAACAGCGGGATGGTGAACGCCGGGTGGGTGACGATCCGCATGTACCGGCTGTGCAGGAACATCAGCAGCAGCTCACGCGGCCCCTTGTTGCCCCGCTTCGCCGCCACCGGCAGCGCCCGCAGCGCCAGGGTGATCGGCGCCCCGAGCAGGATCAGGATCGGCGAGAGCATGCTGATCACCATGTGCTGCACCATGTGCACGCTGAACATGACCATGCCGTAGTCGTTCAGCCGGGTGCACATCACGAGCAGCACGGTCAGCACGCCGATGACGAAGGACACCGTGCGGCCCCAGGACCAGGAGTCGCCGCGCCGGGCGAGCCGGACCACACCCCAGCCGTACAGGGCGAGGCCGAGCAGGCAGGCGACGAGGAAGAACGGGTCCGCGGACCATGTGAGCCCCCGTCCCAGCGTGAACGGCGGCAGATCCATGGTCATGCCGTGCCCGCTGTGATCCATCCACCGGCTCCTGTTTCTGGGGTGTCCCCCCGGCCGGTCCGAGGCCCGGGCCTGTCGAGGCCCGGGCCTTTTGCGGCACTGAGGGAGGGTTGTGCGCTGTCTGTCCGCACCAGACTAGAACCGCCCCCGGTCGTGTCGACGACCGGGGGCGGTTCCAGTGGCGAACGGCTCAGAGCACGCACTCCGCCTCGGCGTAGCGCTCGTCCGGGACCGTCTTCAGCGTCTCCACCGCCTCCGCGAGCGACACCATGACGATGTCGGTCCCGCGCAGCGCGGTCATGTTCCCGAACTCGCCGCGGTGCACCGCCTCCACCGCGTGCCAGCCGAACCGGGTCGCGAGGACCCTGTCGTACGCGGTCGGGGTGCCGCCGCGCTGCACGTGCCCGAGGATGACCGGCCGGGCCTCCTTGCCGAGCCGCTCCTCCAGCTCGATGGAGAGCTGCCGGGCGATGCCCGCGAAGCGCTCGTGGCCGTAGACGTCCTTGCCGCCCTCGTCGTACTCCATGGAGCCGGCGCGGGGCTTGGCGCCCTCGGCGGCGACGACGATCGCGAACCGCTTGCCGGCCTCGAACCGCTCGCCGACCTTCGCGGCCAGCTCCTCGATGTCGAAGGGCCGCTCCGGTACGACGATGGCGTGGGCGCCGGCCGCCATGCCGGAGTGCAGCGCGATCCAGCCGGTGTGGCGGCCCATGACCTCCACGATCAGCACCCGCTGGTGCGACTCGGCGGTGGTCTTCAGCCGGTCGAGGGCCTCGGTCGCGACGCCGACGGCCGTGTCGAAGCCGAAGGTGACGTCGGTGACGGCGATGTCGTTGTCGATGGTCTTCGGCACGCCGACGATCGGCAGGCCGGCGTCCGACAGCAGCCGGGCCGCCTTGAGCGTGCCCTCGCCGCCGATCGGGATGATCGCGTCGAGCCCGAGTTCCTCGACGTGCCCGCGGGCGCGCTCCACACCGTCACGCAGGTGGGCGGGCTGGACCCGCGAGGAGCCCAGCATGGTGCCGCCGCGAGCCAGGATGCCGCTCACCGCGTCGAGGTCCAGCTTCAGGTAGTCGCACTCCAGCAGTCCCTTCCAGCCGTCGCGGAAGCCGATGACCTCGTCGCCGTGGTCGACGACGGCACGGTGTACGACGGACCGGATGACGGCGTTCAGGCCGGGGCAGTCGCCGCCGGACGTGAGGACACCAATGCGCATAGCCCGGAATACCTTCTCAACGTGGGCCGGGGACCGGACCACGTTGTCCGGCAGGATCCCCGCCACCCTACCGGCGGAAGGGGGCGAAACCGCACCGTGCGTCCGCCTGCTGGACGTACCCGCTCACCTGTGCGGGCCCGGCGCCAGACGGGCCCCGGGGCCGCCCCGGTCCGCCACCCGGGCAAACACGAAGGGGAACCGTTCCTCCTCGGAACGGTTCCCCTCTGCCCGGCCCGCCGCCCGGGCCTCAGCCCGGCGGGCCGGTGCGACTAGGCCGGCTGGGTGGCGGACGCGATGCGCTCGGAGCGCAGCGCCTCGTACCAGCGGTCGTCGATCGGCGGCAGCGCGTTCACGTCGAGCGCCAGCTTCAGCAGCAGGTCGGCGATCTGCGGGTTGCGGGCGAGGACGGGCCCGTGCATGTACGTACCGAACACGGTGTCGTTGTACGCGCCCTCCGTGCCGTCGCCCGTGCCGTTGCCCTTGCCGAGCCGCACGTTCGCGAACGGGCGGGCGGTGGGGCCGAGGTGGGTGACGCCCTGGTGGTTCTCGAACCCGGTGAGCTGGGGCAGACCGAGCCGCGGGTCGATGTCCGCGAGCACGTCGCCGACGCACCGCTCGCCCTCGCCGCGGGTGGAGACCACGTCGAGCAGGCCGAGGCCGGGCTCGCGCTGGCCGAGGTCGTTGATGAACTCGTGCCCGAGGATCTGGTAGCCGGCGCACACCGAGAAGACGATCGCTCCGTTGCCCACCGCGCGGTGCAGACCGCCGTCGCGGCGCAGCCGCTCGGCCGCGAGCCGCTGCGGCCGGTCCTCGCCGCCGCCGATCAGGTAGATGTCCCCGGAGGTGGGGATCGGCTGGTCGCTGCGTACGTCGAGGCGGGCCACGTCGAGACCGCGCTGGCGGGCCCGGCGCTCCACGACGAGGGCGTTGCCCTGGTCGCCGTAGGTGCTCAGCAGGTCCGGGTAGATCCACACCAGACGCAGGCTGTTGTCACTCATTCTCTTCGTCCTCCGTGGCTCAGTTGCCGACACGACGCCTCAAGTCCTGGAAAGCGGTGTAGTTCGCGATGACCTCGATACGTCCGGGCGGGGCCATCTGCACGGCCTGGTCGAGGTTCTCGCAGACCTGGAACTGCTGGTTGGCAACTTCGAGGCGCACGGCGAGGTCGAGCTTGCGGTCGCCGAGGACGAAGATCGGGTGCCCGGTCAGCCGGGTGTAGTCGACGTCCCACAGCCAGGACGTGTCGGTGCCGTCGGCGCCGCGCGCGTTCACCGAGAGGATGACCGGGGTCGGCGGCGGGTCGATCAGCGAGAAGGTCTCCAGCCAGCCCGCCGGGTTCTTGGCGAGCAGCAGACGCAGGTCGCGCTGCATGAACTGCACCACGTCGTAGCGTCCGGCGACCGCCTGCACCTGGTACATGCGCTCCAGGGCGACCTGCGGCGGCACCCCGAAGACGGCGGCGACGGCGGCCGAGGAGGCGGCGTTCGCCTTGTTGGCGCGGCCGGGGAGCTGGAGGTGGATCGGCCAGGCGGAGCCGTGCGGGTCGAGGACGTGGTCCCCGGACAGCGCCCAGGTCGGCGTCGGGCGGCGGAAACCGCAGTCGCCGCAGAACCAGTCGTCGCCGGGGCGCTGCATGACACCGCCGCAGGACGGGCAGGACCAGGCGTCGTCCTTCCACATCTGGCCGGCCGCCACCCACAGGACGTTCGGCGAGGAGGACGCGGCCCACACGACCAGCGGGTCGTCCGCGTTGGCGACCACGACGGCCTTGGAACCGGCGAGCCCCTCACGCCAGTGCTCGGCCATCATCCGGGTCTCGGCGGCCCGGTCGAGCTGGTCGCGCGAGAGGTTCAGCAGCGCGATGCACTTCGGGTCGGTGTCGCGCGCCACACCGGAGAGGTACTTCTCGTCGACCTCGATGACCGCGAACTTGGCGTCCGAACCGCCGGCCAGCGCCGAGGTGATGCCCGCGGGCATGTTGGCGCCGAGCGCGTTGGACACGACCGGTCCGGCGGCGCGCAGCGCCTCCGCGATCAGCCGGGTGGTCGTGGTCTTGCCGTTGGTCGCCGACACCAGGATCACGTCCAGGTGGGTGGCGAGCCTCGCCAGCAGATCGGGGTCGAGCTTGAGAGCCACCCGGCCGCCGATCACCGATCCGCTGCCGCGTCCGGCGGCCCGCGAGACGGCCGCCGCCGCCTTGCCCGCCGTCACGGCCAGCTTGGCCCGCGGCGACAGCGGGTCCGAGTTGCCTGACATCGTTTCTCGATCCTCCTTGCGTACGCGCCGCGCCCCTGCCCCCGGCACCGTGTGGGCCTCAGCCTATCGAGATCCACTCACGTGCCCGAATCGCGGCACCACCTGGGTGCCCGCGCGACATGCGCGCGCCTTCGAGGACCGTACCCTTGCCGCCATGCGACACGGCTCCATCCCGGGCACCCACGGGCGCGTCCGGCCCCTCACCCTGCTCGGCGACCCCGTCCTGCGCGCGGCCTGCGCCGAGGTCGGCGACTTCGGCCCCCAACTCGCCGCGCTCGTCGAGGACATGTTCGCGACGATGTACGCCGCCGAGGGCGTCGGTCTCGCCGCGAACCAGATCGGCGTCGGACTCCGGGTCTTCGTATACGACTGCCCGGATGACGACGATGTCCGCCATGTCGGCCATGTGGTGAATCCCCGGCTCGTCGCGGCGGACGGGGTGGTCCTGCGCGGGCCGGAGGGCTGTCTGTCGCTGCCGGGTTTGGAGGCCGGGACGGAGCGCCACGACCGTGCCGTCGTCGAGGGGGTCACCGTCACCGGCGAGCCCGTGACCGTCGAGGGCACCGGCTGGTTCGCCCGCTGCCTCCAGCACGAGTGCGACCACCTGGACGGCCTGGTGTACGCCGACCGGCTCACCGGGTGGCGCGGGAAGCGGCTCCTGCGCCAGGTCGGCCGGGCCTCCTGGAACCGCTGAGCCCGGGTCAGAAGCCGGGGCCGCCGACGCGGTCACCCGCCGCCGCGAGCCGGCCCCACAGCAGGTCGGCCAGGCCGCGCACCAACTCGGCGCGCGTGCAGGGCCGTTCCCCGAGCCACCAGTCGCCCGCCGCGTGCATCATGCCGACGATCCCGTGGCCCCAGACCCGGGCGAGCTGCTGGCTGCCGGGACCGAGGTCCACGCGCTCCTCGATCACCTCGGCCAGTTCCTCGCCCATGCGGCGCAGCACCGGCGCCGAGTACTTGCCGACGTCGAAGCCGGGGTCGCCGGGCTGGCCGCCCTCCGACGGATGCATCAGGAAGCGGTACACCTGGGGGCGTGCCTCGATGGCGGCGAGATACGTATCGAGGGTGGCCTCGACGCGCTCACGCCGGGCGGCCGGAGCGTCCAGTGCCGCCCGCAGCGCCCCGAGGAGCGCGTCCGTATGCCGCTTGGCGAGCGCGGCGTACAGCCCGCCCTTGTCGCCGAAGTGGCGGTACAGGATGGGCTTGGTGATGCCGGCCTCGGCGGCGATGGCGTTCATGGAGGCACCGGGGCCGTCGCGGAGCACCACGCGGTCGGCGGCCTCCAGCAGCTCCCGCCTGCGACGGTCCGCGGACCTCTGCTGGTCGGTCCGCTGTGTGGTGTCCATGTGCTCTCCCCACCCGTGGTGATTCGGTGACGCCTGCGCAAACTAACACTGTTCGGCATACGGGGATCGAACGGGCTGCCGAGCCGGGGCCGGGAGTTGACTTTTCCTACTGGCCGGTAACAGACTCCTCGTTACCGCAAGTAACATTCAGTGCAGCGCTGGAGGGGTCATGGCCGAGTTCACCATGGAGCTGAACGACGAACAGAAGGAGGTCCGGGACTGGCTGCACGGCTTCGCCGCCGACGTCATCCGCCCCGCGGCCGCCGAATGGGACGAGCGCGAGGAAACTCCCTGGCCGGTCATCCAGGAAGCCGCGAAGGTCGGCATCTACTCCCTGGACTTCTACGCCCAGCAGTACTTCGACCCCACCGGCCTCGGCATTCCCATGGCCATGGAGGAGCTGTTCTGGGGCGACGCGGGCATCGCCCTGTCCATCGTCGGCACCGGCCTCGCCGCCGTGGGCGTCCTCGCCAACGGCACCGAGGAGCAGATCGGCACCTGGATCCCCCAGATGTACGGCGACGCCAACGATGTCAAGGTCGCGGCCTTCTGCTCCTCCGAGCCCGACGCCGGCTCCGACGTGGCCTCCCTGCGCACCCGCGCCGTCTATGACGAGGCCAAGGACGAGTGGGTCCTGAACGGCACGAAGACCTGGGCGACCAACGGCGGCATCGCCAACGTCCACGTCGTGGTCGCGGCGGTCGACCCGGAGCTGGGTTCCAAGGGCCACGCCTCCTTCATCGTGCCGCCCGGCACGCCCGGCCTGTCCCAGGGCCAGAAGTTCAAGAAGCACGGCATCCGCGCCTCGCACACCGCCGAGGTCGTCCTGGAGGACGTGCGGATTCCCGGCTCCTGCCTGCTCGGCGGCAAGGACAAGCTCGACGAGCGGCTCGCCCGCGCCCGGGAGCGGGCCAGGACGGGCGGCGAGCGGGTGAAGAACGCGGCGATGGCCACCTTCGAGGCCAGCCGTCCCGCGGTCGGGGCGATGGCCGTCGGCACCGCCCGCGCCGCGTACGAGGTCGCCCTCGACTACGCCCGGACGCGCGAGCAGTTCGGCCGCCCGATCATCGACAACCAGGGCGTCGCCTTCCAGCTCGCCGACATGCGCACCTCGATCGACGCGGCGCGGCTGCTGGTCTGGCGGGCGTCCTGGATGGCGGTCAACGGCAAGCCGTTCACGGCGGCCGAGGGGTCGATGTCGAAGCTGTTCGCCAGCGAGACGGCGAAGAAGGTCACCGGCCAGGCGATCCAGATCCTCGGCGGCAACGGCTACACCCGCGAGTACCCGGTGGAGCGCATGCACCGCGACGCCGCTATCTACACCATTTTCGAGGGCACGAGCGAGATCCAGCGGCTGGTCATCGCCCGGACGCTGTCCGGCATGCCGATCCGCTAGCCGCGGATGGCCGGACCGGGGATGGGCCGCAGAACGACGGATGGACCGGGGGACGGGCCGCAGTCGGGCGGACGCACGGACGGCGCGGCGCCGGTGCGGCCGGGCGCGGGGTGACGCGCCACGGCCCGGCCGGCGCCCGGGTCAGTCGGCGCTCGTCCCGCTGCTGTGCGCGATGCAGGCCACGTCGATGCGGTCGGCCAGCTTCGCCAGCTCGATGGTGAGCGCGGCCACCGTGTCCTCGTCGAGCCCGTCCTGACCGGCCTCCACCAGATGCAGCCACCGGCCGCCCACCGTGCGCAGCAGCTTGCTGACGTCGGCGGCCGCCACCTGCAACGTGCCGCGGTCGTCGACGATCAGGGGGAGGGTCACTTCGCGGTTCACAGGGGGGATCGTAGCCGCGGAACGCTCACGCTCCGTGCCATACGGTGGTGATGTTGCAGAACTCGCGGATTCCGTGCTCGGACAGCTCACGTCCGTACCCGGACCGCTTCTCCCCGCCGAAGGGGAACGCCGGGTGCGAGGCCGTCATCCCGTTGAAGAAGACGCCGCCCGCCTCGATGTCCCGGACGAACCGCTCCACCTCGGCCTCGTCCCGCGTCCACACGTTCGAGCTGAGCCCGAACGGGGTGTCGTTCGCGATGGCGACCGCCTCGTCCAGGTCGGCCGCGCGGTACAGCGTGGCGACCGGGCCGAACGTCTCCTCCTGGTGGATACGCATCTCGGGCGTGATGTCGGCCAGCACGGTCGGCGCGTAGTACCAGCCGTCCCGCAGCCCCTCGGGGCGTTCCCCGCCGCACAGCACGGTCGCGCCGTTCTCCACCGCGTCGTCGACGAGTTCCTCCAGATCGGCGCGGCCCTGCTCGGTGGAGAGCGGGCCGACCTCGGTGTCCTCGTCCAGCGGGTCGCCCACCTTGAGGGCCCGCATCCCTTCCGCGAAGCGCTGCGCGAACGCGTCGAACACGTCCGTGTGCACGATGAACCGCTTGGCCGCGATGCAGGACTGCCCGTTGTTCTGCACCCGCGCGGTCACGGCGGTCGCCGCGGCGCGCTCGACGTCGGCGGACGGCATCACGATGTACGGGTCGCTGCCGCCCAGCTCCAGCACCGTCTTCTTCACCTCGTCACCGGCGACCGCGGCGACCGCCCGGCCCGCGGGTTCACTGCCGGTGAGCGTGGCCGCCTTGACGCGCGGGTCGCGCAGGATGTCCTCGACCGCGCCCGAGGCGATCAGCAGCGTCTGGAAGCAGCCCTCGGGGAAACCCGCCCTGCGGAACAGGTCCTCCAGGTAGAGCGCGGTCTGCGGCACGTTCGAGGCGTGCTTGAGCAGGCCCACGTTTCCGGCCATCAGCGCGGGCGCGGCGAACCGGACCACCTGCCACAGCGGGAAGTTCCACGGCATCACCGCGAGCACCGGGCCGATCGGCCGGTACCGCACCAGCACCCGGGACGCGCCGGAGTCCTTCGCGTCGGCGGCGTCCGGGTGCTCGTCGGCGAGCAGCGACTCGGCGCGGTCGGCGTACCAGCGCATCGCCTTGGCGCACTTGGCGGCCTCCGCGCGGGCCTGCTTGACCGGCTTGCCCATCTCGACCGTCATCACCCGGCCGATGTCGTCCTGGTCCTGCTCCAGCAGGTCCGCGGCCCGGTGCAGCAGCCGCGACCGCTCGGCGAACGAGGTCGTGCGATACGCGCGGAACGTGGCCTCGGCCGTGGCGAGCCTGTGCTCGATCTCCTCGGCGCCGAGCGCGTCGTACGTCTTGAGCGTCTCGCCGTTCGCCGGGTTCACCGTCGCGATGGCCATGGGCCGACCTCCTGAGAGCGTGCTGTTCCTCGACCCTCCCGCGCGCCGGGGTACGGCGCAACGCGGAGGGCTGCTGGGGGAGCCGGCGCACGTGGCCGAACGCCGGCTCTCAGAGCGAGTGCTCCGTCAGCCGGTCCAGAAACGTCGCCTGGGCGGAGACGATCAGCGCCCGGGCCCGGTCCGGGCTCATCCACTCCACCCGGTCCAGTTCGGGGAACTCCTGCCGCCGGCCCGATCTGGGCGGCCACTCCATCGTGAAGGTGCCCGGCACGATCGCCGCCGGATCGAGGTCGGCCTCGATCGCCCAGGCCGTGACGATCTTGCCGTTCGCCTGGGTGACCTCACCGAGCGTGACGGCCTCGCCGTCCGGCGCCGGGAGCCCGAGTTCCTCGCCGAACTCGCGGCGGGCCGCGTCCCAGGCGGTCTCGTCGGGCTCGTACTCCCCCTTGGGGACCGTCCAGGCCCCGGCGTCGCGCCGGGCGTAGAAGGGGCCGCCCATATGGCCGAGCAGGACCTCCAGACCGTCGTCGGTGCGCCGGAAGAGCAGCAGCCCCGCGCTCCGCTTGACCTTCCCGGGGCTCTTGCCGGTCATCCCGACACCTCCGGGTGGGCGGCGAGCAGGGTGTCGACCGTGTCGGCCTCCTCCGGCCGTTTGTCCTCGCGGTAGCGGAGCACGCGCGCGAAGCGCAGGGTGACGCCGGCCGGATAGCGGGTGGACCGCTGGAGACCGTCGTAGGCGATCTCCACGACCAGTTCCGGCCGTACGGTCACCACATGGCCGTCCTCCCCGGTCGCCAGCTCCTGGAGCCGCTCGGTCTGCCAGCCGAGCATCGCGTCGGTCATGCCCTTGAACGTCTTGCCGAGCATGACGAAGGAGCCGTCCTCGGCGCGGGCGCCCAGATGCAGGTTGGAGAGCTTGCCGGTGCGCCGCCCGTGCCCCCACTCGGCGGCCAGGACCACCAGGTCGAGGGTGTGCACGGGCTTGACCTTCAGCCAGGACGCGCCGCGCCGGCCCGCGCTGTAGGGGGCGTCGAGCGCCTTCACCACGACACCCTCGTGGCCGCGCGCCAGCGTGTCCGCGAGGAACCGCTCGGCGTCGGCGGTGTCCTGCGGGCCCGGCACCAGCGTCCGCCGGACCCGCATCGGCTCGGGCACCAGGCGGGCCAGTTCCGTGTGCCGCTCGGTGAACGGCAGGTCCAGCAGATCCCGCCCGTCCACCGAGAGGGCGTCGAAGAAGACGGGGGAGACGGGCACCGCCCGCGCGGCCGTCTCGACGTCCACGCGGGACCCGACGCGACCTGCCGTCTCCTGGAAGGAACGCGGCCGGCCGTCCTCGTCCAGCGCGATCACCTCCCCGTCCAGGATGAACCGCTCGCCCCGCAACTCCCTCGCGGCAGAGGTCAGTTCGGGGAGCCGGTCGGTGATGTCGTCGAGGGTGCGGGTGTAGACGCGCACCACCTCGCCGTCGCGGTGCACCTGTACGCGGATGCCGTCGAGCTTCTCCTCGACCGCGCAGGCGCCGAGCTTGCCGACCGCCTCGGACACCGACGCGGCACTGTGCGCCAGCATCGGCAGCACCGGCCGGCCGACCGTGAGCCGGAACGCGGCCAGCGCCTCCGGACCGTCGGCGAGCAGCGCCCGCGCCACCGTCTGGAGCGAACCGGCCAGCATCACCGCCCGCCGTACGTCCCCGGCGGGGGCGCCGGTCGCTGCGGCGAGCCCCTCCACGGCGACCGCGTCCAGCGCGCCCTGCCGCACCTCCCCGGTCAGCAGCCCGAACAGGAAGCGCTGCTCCTCCTCGGTCGCCGCCGACATCAACTCGCCCACCAGCCGGGCCCGTTCGGCCTGTGATCCGGCGCCGGACACCTGGCCGAGCGCGGTCAGCCGGGCGTCCACCCCGCGCACCGTGAGGGTGGGCTCGGCGGCGGGGGCGACCCGGTTGCCCAGCACCTTCCAGCCGATACCGAGCCGGCCCTGCGGCAGCCGGCCCGCGAGATACGGGATGACGATCGGCACGTCGTCGGGCTCGGCGTCCCGGAACAGCTCCGCGAGCAGAGCGGTCTTCCGGGTCCGCGCCGAGGTGGCGGCGACCTCCTGGGACACATGGGCGAGCCGGCTCAGCAGCATGCAGCCATGGTGCAACGCGGACGCCGGGTTCACACCCGTGCGGGGCCGAGGAGGACCGGCCGCGTCAGGTCCGGGTCCGCGCCACGGCCGCGTCCAGGTCGCTGAAGAGCAGTTCGCCGTTGAGGGCCGCCGCCGCGCGATAGCCGCCGCTCGCCGCGTTCACGACCTGCTCGGCGAAGCCGGCCGCGTTGCCCGCCGCCCAGACGCCCGGCACGCTCGTCAGCCCGCTCTGGTCGGTCACCGGATAGGAGCCGAACGGGGTCTGGGTCAGCTCGGCGCCCAGCCGTTCGAGCAGGCCGGTCCGCGGCAGCGCGCGAGGCGCCACGAACAGCACCGACCGCTCGTGCGTGGAACCGTCGGCCAGGCGGACACCGGTGAGGCGGTCGGCGTCGACCACCAGCTCCGCGACCTCCCCGGGCACCACGGCCACCCCGGCGACGGACAGCCTGCGCAGATCCTCGTCGGCGAGTTCGTCCTCGGCGACCGTGTGCCGGAACAGCGTCACGTCCTTCGACCACTGGCTCACCATCAGCGCCTGGTGCACGGCCATCGGTGTCGTCGCCAGCACGCCGAAGGCCTCGTCGCGGACCTCCCAGCCGTGGCAGTACGGGCAGTGCAGCACATCGCGTCCGAAGCGCTCGGCCACGCCGGGCACCGCGGGCAGTTCGTCGGCCAGACCGGTCGTGACGATCAGCCGGCGCGCGTGGACGCCGCCGCCGGCCGTCAGCGTCACCTCGAACTCGCCGGCGCCGTCCCGGGCCACGTCCACCACCCGGTCCCGGACGACCTCCACCCCGTAGCCCTCGACCTCCCGCCGGCCCTCGGCGAGGAACGCGGCGGGCGGCATGCCGTCCCGGGTCAGATAGCCCTGCGTGTGGGCCGCGGGCGCGTTGCGCGGCTCGCCCGCGTCGACCACGAGGGTGCGGCGCCGCGCCCGGCCGAGGACCAGCGCGGCGGACAGTCCGGCCGCGCCGCCGCCGACGACGACCGCTTCGTATGTCCCGGTTGCTCCGGGTGTCTGGGTCATGGTGACCACCTCCGCCCCCGAACGTCGCCGACGACCACCGGATTGACAAATCGGCTTGCCGATTCTGCAATGAAGGGATGAGCGAGCAGACGCACACGCACACGCATGCGCACCCGGCGGCCCGGCCAGGGGCGGACGGGGACGCCGGGACGGACGAGGTGCTCGCCGAGGTCGGGCCCCGGCTGCGCCGTATCCGCAAGGAGCGCGGAGCGACCCTCGCCGCCCTGTCCGAGGCGACCGGCATCTCGGTGAGCACCCTGTCGCGGCTGGAGTCGGGGCTGCGCAAGCCCAGCCTGGAACTGCTGCTGCCCATCGCGCGGGCCCACCAGGTCCCGCTCGACGAACTGGTCGGGGCCCCGCCGGTCGGCGACCCCCGGGTGCGGGCCGAGCCGATCGTGCGGGGCGGGCGCACGCACTGGCCGCTGACCCGCCAGCCCGGCGGCCTCCAGGCCTACAAGGTGCTCGAACCGCAGCGGACCATGGCCCCGGACCCGCGGACCCACGAGGGCTACGAGTGGCTGTACGTGCTGTCCGGGCGGCTCCGCCTGGTGCTCGGGGAGCACGACGTGGTGCTCGGCCCGGGGGAGGCGGCGGAGTTCGACACGCGGGTGCCGCACTGGTTCGGGTCGACGGGGGAGGGGCCGGTGGAGTTCCTGAGCCTGTTCGGGCCGCAGGGCGAGCGGATGCACGTACGGGCCCGGCCGAAGGTGCGCGGTCGGGAGGTCTGACTGGCTGGGGGCGCTTCGGCGGGGTGGCGCGGCGATCCGGCGGCGTGGCGATCCGGGGGCGGTGCGGGCGTCCGGCGGGGCGGCGTGGCGATTCGGGGGCGGGTGCGGCCATCGGGCGTGGCGATTCGGGGGCGGGTGCGGCCATCCGGGCGGGGCGGGCATCCCGCGGGGCGTGGTGAAGAGGACGGGCGTCCCCTGTTCCCAGGTGGGCAAGCGACCGCTTAGTATGCGATCGACCCCGGTCAGACGACGCAGTCCCCTGGAGGCCCCGCATGCAGGCATGGCAAGTGCACCAGAACGGCGAGCCCGCGGAGGCGATGCGCCTCCAGGAGGTGGACCGGCCCACGCCCGGTGACGGCCAGGTCCTGCTGACGGTCCGCGCCGCCAACATCAACTTCCCCGACGCGCTGCTGTGCCGCGGCCAGTACCAGGTCAGGCCTCCGCTGCCGTTCACCCCCGGCGTGGAGATCTGCGGCGAGACCGAGGACGGACGCCGGGTGATCGCCAACCCCGTGCTGCCGTACGGCGGATTCGCCGAGTACGCGGTCGCCGACGCCGCGGCCCTGCTGCCGGCCCCGGACGCCCTCGACGACGCCGAGGCCGCCGCCCTGCACATCGGCTACCAGACGGGCTGGTTCGGCCTGCACCGCCGGGCCCGCCTCGAAGCCGGCGAGACGCTGCTCGTGCACGCCGCCGCCGGCGGGGTCGGCAGCGCGGCCGTCCAGCTAGGCAAGGCGGCCGGCGCGACCGTCATCGGGGTCGTCGGCGGCGCCGGCAAGGCCGCCGTGGCACGCGAACTGGGCTGCGACGTCGTCATCGACCGGCGCGCCGAGGACGTGATCGGCGCGGTCAAGGAGGCGACCGGCGGACGCGGCGCCGACGTCGTCTACGACCCCGTCGGCGGTGAGGCCTACACCCAGTCCACCAAGGTCGTCGCCTTCGAGGGCCGGATCGTGGTCGTCGGCTTCGCGAGCGGCACCATCCCGAGCCCGGCGCTCAACCACGCCCTGGTGAAGAACTACGCCATCCTCGGCCTGCACTGGGGCCTGTACAACACCAAGAACCCCAAGCTCGTCCAGCACTGCCACGAACAGCTCACCGAGCTGGCGGCACGCGGCGCGATCAAGCCGCTGGTGAGCGAGCGGGTACCGCTGGGCGGGGCCGCCGCCGCCGTGCAGCGCGTCGCCGACGGGGTCACCACCGGCCGTATCGCCGTGGTGCCCGCACTGGAGAACGGAGCCGCCGCATGACCGACGCAGCCGAACTGCGCCGCCGCACCCAGGAGTTGCTGGCCGCGCACCCGCCCGCCGACACGGACCGGCTGGGCTTCCTCAAGGCGCGCTTCGACGCCGGACTCGCCTGGGTGCACTACCCGCAGGGGCTCGGCGGCCTCGGCGCCCCGCGCAGCCTCCAGGCCGTCGTGGACGCCGAACTCGCCGCCGCCGACGCGCCCGACAACGACCCGCGGCGCATCGGCATCGGCCTCGGCATGGCCGCCCCGACCATCCTCGGCTTCGGCACCGAGGAGCAGAAGCGGCGCTTCCTGCGCCCCCTGTGGACCGGCGAGGAGGTGTGGTGCCAGCTCTTCAGCGAGCCCGGCGCCGGCTCGGACCTCGCCGCGCTCGGCACCCGCGCCGTCCGCACCGGCGCCGACGCGCCCGACGGCGGCACGTGGGTGATCAACGGGCAGAAGGTGTGGACGTCCAGCGCCCACCTCGCCCGCTGGGCCATCCTCATCGCCCGCACCGACCCGGACGTGCCCAAGCACCGCGGCATCACGTACTTCATCTGCGACATGACCGACCCCGGTGTCGAGGTGCGGCCGCTGCGCCAGATCACCGGCGAGGCCGAGTTCAACGAGGTCTTCCTCACCGACGTCCGCATCCCCGACGCCCACCGCCTCGGCGAGGTCGGCGACGGCTGGCGGGTCGCCCAGACCACGCTGATGAACGAGCGCGTGTCCATCGGCGGCATGCGCGTCCCGCGCGAGGGCGGCATGATCGGCCCGGTCGCGAAGACCTGGCGCGAACGGCCCGAACTGCGCACCCACGACACCCACCAGCGCCTGCTGAGGCTGTGGGTCGAGGCCGAGGTCGCCCGGCTCTCCGGCGAACGCCTGCGTCAGCAGCTCGTGGCGGGACAGCCCGGCCACGAGGGCTCCGGCATGAAGCTCGGCTTCGCCCGGCTCAACCAGGAGATCAGCGGCCTGGAGGTCGAACTCCTCGGCGAGGAAGGCCTGTTGTACGAGGACTGGACCATGCGCCGGCCCGAACTGGTCGACTTCACCGGCCGGGACGCCGGATACCGCTACCTCCGCTCCAAGGGCAACAGCATCGAGGGCGGGACCAGCGAGGTCCTGCTCAACATCGTCGCCGAACGCGTCCTCGGCCTGCCCTCCGAGCCGCGCACCGACAAGGACGTCGCATGGAAGGACCTCGCCCGATGAGCCAGGTGAGCACCGAGCCCGATCTCCTCTACACGGAGGAGGAAGAGGCGCTGCGCGCCGCCGTCCGCGACCTCCTCACCGACCGCTGCGCCGCGGCCGACGTCATCGCCCGCGGCGAGTCCGCCACACCGCACGACCCCGAGCTGTGGAAGGCCCTCGCCGACGGCATGGGACTCGCCGGACTCCTGGTCCCCGAGGAGCACGGCGGCCAGGGCGCCACCCACCGCGAGGCCGCCGTCGTCCTGGAGGAACTGGGCCGCGCCGTCGCCCCCGTCCCCTATCTGACGAGCGCCGTGGTCGCGACCGAGGCCCTGCTCGCCCGTACGACACCGGAGGCGGCCGGCCTGCTCACCGCCCTCGCCTCGGGCCGCACCGTCGGCGTCCTCGCCGTCGCGCTCAACACCGGCCCTGGCGGCGCCCACCGGACCGTCCGGCTGGAGAACGGCGCCCTGCACGGCGAGCTGACGGGCATCGCCGACGCGGCGGCCGCCCACGTCCTGCTGGTACCGGCCGACGACGGCGGGCTGTACGCCGTCGACGCGGACGCCGTCACCGTCACCGGGCAGGTCTGCCTCGACCAGACCAGGCCGCTCGCCCGGATCTCCTTCGACGGGGCGCCCGCCCGCCTGCTCACCGACGACGCGCCGACCGCCGTACGGCGCGCGCTGCGGGCCGGTGCCGGACTGCTCGCCTCGGAACAACTCGGCCTCGCCGACTGGGCGTTGACCGAGACCGTCCGCTACCTCAAGGAGCGCAAGCAGTTCAACCGGCCGGTCGGCGGCTTCCAGGCGCTCAAGCACCGGCTGGCCCAGGTGTGGCTGGAGGTCGTCAACACCCGTGCCGCCGCCCGGAACGCCGCCGACGCGCTCGCCACCGGCAGCGCCGACACCGACATCGCGGTGGCCGTCGCCCAGTCGTACGCGGCCCCGGTCGCCGTCCACGCGGCGGAGGAGGCCCTTCAACTGCACGGCGGCATCGGCATGACGTGGGAGCACCCGGCGCACCTCTACCTGAAGCGCGCCAAGGCCGACTCGATCGCCTACGGCACGGCGGGCGCGCACCGGACGGCCCTGGCCGGCCTGGTCGACCTCCAGGCCCCCTGAGGCCCACGGCACATCGCGCCCCGCACGGCCCGCCCCCCTCGGGGCGGGCCTTCGCCGTGCGCCCGGCCACAGCCGAGCGGAGACGGCCCGGCGCAGGTGGTCCGAGCGGGGGCGGCCTGAGCGGAGACGGTCCAGCGGCCCGAGCACAGGCGGCCCGAGCGAGGACGGTCCCGGCGCGTGACGGGGCGTCACCACCCGTGCGGATACGCCGTGGAACGCCCGGATCCGGTGAAGTGAACGCCCCGCGGCGGTCCGGCCAACTCCCGCGCGGACAGGGTTGGCCGCCCGCCGCCGCACCGCATACTCCCTGAGGTCCCGTACGGCACCCCTCAAGGGAGGCAGAGCATGGCCCTCACCACCCGCCGCAGAGCCCTCGGCACCCTCGGCGCCGCCCTCGCCGGTTCGGTCGCGCCGCCCGCGTCCCGGGCCCTGGCCGCCGACGCGAAGCCCCGCACCCGGCCCCTGTGGCGCGCCCACGCCCACAACGACTACGACCACCCGCGCCCCCTGCTCGACGCGCTCGACCACCGCTTCGGCAGCGTCGAGGCCGACATCTACCTCGTCGGCGGCCAACTCCTCGTCGCCCACGACCCGGTGGACCTCGACCCCGCCCGCACCCTCGAATCCCTCTACCTCGAGCCGCTGGCCGCTCGCGTGCGCGCCCAGCACGGCTCGGTCTACCGCGGGCACCGCACCCCGCTGCAACTGCTCATCGACATCAAGACCGAGGGCTCCGCGGCGTACCGCGAACTCGACCGCCAACTGCGCCGCCACCGACACCTGTTCACGACCTACGCGCACGGCCGGGTGCACCCCGGGCCGGTCACGGCCGTGATCTCCGGGGACCGCGCGGCCCGGGCGCCGATGGAGGCGCAGACCGTCCGGCACGCCTTCTACGACGGCCGGCTCACCGACCTCGGCAGCGCCGCCCCCGCCTCCTTCGTCCCGCTGATCAGCGACAACTGGACGCTCAGCTTCGGTTGGCTGGGCTCGGGACCCTTCCCGGACGCCGAACGGGCCAAGCTGCGCAGCATCACGGCCACCGCACACCGGCGTGGGCAGAAGGTGCGGTTCTGGGCGACGCCGGACGTGGCAGGACCGGAGCGCGAGGCCCTGTGGCGCGAACTGCTCGCCGCGGGCGTCGACTACCTCAACACCGATGACCTGGGCGGTCTCCAACGGTTCCTGGACGCCCACGACCGTCGCTAGGTCCTCTCGTCGCATCCCCGTCGTTCGGCCGGCAGGCAGGGGGGCGGGGATTTGACGACAGGGCCGAGGACACCACTCGTTCGGAGGACACGTCAGTCACCCGGACGAACTCCCCGCTGCGCCACACTTGCGGCCGAACGCCGCGAAGCGGACGTGGCGGAGGAGGGTGACGATGGCGATTTCCATCTCTGCGGTGCTGCTGCTCCTGGTGCTGGCGGTGATCTTCCTGCGCAGCGGGGGACTCAAGTTCTCCCACGCCCTGGTCTGCGCCCTGCTCGGCTTCCTGCTGGCCAGTACGAGCATGGCGCCGACCATCCACAGCGGACTCACCGCCACCGCGGACATCGTCGGCAGCCTCACGCCCTGACGCTCCGGGGCGCGCCCGGCCCGACGGGCCGCCCCGGAGGCAAGGGGAGTGACGGTGTGTCACGGACGGGAGAACACCCCGATGCCGTTCGGCACCGGGCGTTCGGCGCCGCCGGTCGGGTGGTTGAGGACGCCGACGGTCTCGGAGCCCGGCTGCCGGGCGACCATCGTGGTGGAGCCGCCGCCGTCCAGGGTGAAGGCGTCTTGCGAGCCCAACTCCCGCATCACGCCCGTCACTTCGGCGATGGTCAGCCCGCCGCGGAACTCCGGTGCGCCGTCCAGGGCGAGGAGCCGCAGCCGGTGCCCGTGGTCGGAGAGGCCCACCGCGGTCCGTACGGCCGAGACCGTGTCGTCCAGGCCCGGCAGCGGCACACCGCCGGTCATCATCGGATAGCCGCCGAGCGCGAAGCGGAACGGGACTCGGGACGACCTGGCCACCAGCCCGTGCCGCACGAGGACGCGCTCGCCGACGGACAGCTTCCGCAGCCGCTGGGCGCCCGCCTCCCGTCCCACCAGCACCGTCGTGCCCGCCGCGATGGCCCCACTGCCGGGGACATCGGCGACGGCGGTCACCCGCCCGCTGCGCACCGTCACCTCGTAGGTGTCGGTGCCGCACGGCGCGGCGCGGTCGGTGTCCGTACCGCAGGTGGCGCGCAGCCGGGAGACGGCGCCCCAGTCCGCGGTGAAGGCGCCGACGGAGCCGACCGGCAGCGCGTACTGGTTGAACCCGCCCAGCGGCCAGATGCCGTCCTCGCCGCGCACGGACCCGTCGAGGTCCAGGGCGTCCAGCCGGGCCGTGCGGTCGACGCCGACCCCGAACACGTCCTCGGTGTGCGTGCCGGGCGGCAGCGCCGGTCCGAAACGCTGGCCGTCCGGGACCGCGGCCTTGAGCGCGTGGCCGCCCGCGATCGCGGGCCCCACGGTCGCGCCCGTCGCCTCGACGCCCGGGTGCTGGGACTCCTCGATGTCGAAGAAGTCGCCGTTCACCCCCGCGACCGCGCCCCGGTCGGCGGCCAGCCGGGACACGGGCGCCCGCGCGGCCACGGTTCCCGGATACAGCAGGTCGACCCGCACCCGGGGATCGCGCAGGTCGACGGTCAGGACGTGGGCGCGCGCCACTCCCCTGGCGGCCGGGATGTCCAGTTCGCTGTACTCGACACCGGGCGCGATGGTGGTGGTCGCGGTGTCCCGCGCGCCGGTGCCCTGTGCGGCGGTGCCCTGCGCGCCGCTGGCCGGTGCCGCCCCGACGAGGGCGATACCGGCCAGCGCTCCGCATGCCGTGAAAACCGTCAGTGCCGATCTGAACCGTCCGTCGCGACGCGTCACGGTTCCCCCTGATGTCTCGTCAACCTTCCCAGGACTCAGGGGGATTGCACCAGAGGACGGTGCCCGGGCCGGTGGCTAGCCGCCGACGACCCGGGAACGGATCAGAAAACGCACTCCTTCGGGTGCTTCGAGGGAGAAGCCGCTGCCCCGGCCCGGCACCACGTCGACCGTGAGGCGCGTATGACTCCACAGCTCGTACTGGCTCTTCGACATCCAGAAGGTCACCGGCTCCTTGACGCCCTCAACCTCCAGCTCCGCGAGCAGGATGTCGGAGTCGCCGGTGCGGAACTCGCCCGCCGGGTAGCACATGGGCGCGCTGCCGTCACAGCAGCCGCCCGACTGGTGGAACATCAGCGGCCCGTGCAGGCCGTGCAGCCGCCGGAGCAGATCGGCGGCGGCCGGGGTCAGCTCCACTCGCGCGACGTCGTCCTTGTCGTCGTCCATCGGCACATCCCGTCAGCTACTCACGACTGCTTGCGGCTCCTCGCGGCTGTTTACGCGGCCCTCGCGCCCGCCGCCTCCTACGACTCCCACCGGGGCGCACCACGACTGATACGAGGGCGCCGATCAGCACACCACGCCCGACGTTGCGACGGGGTTGCAGGAGCCGGACACCCCGCCGGACACCGGCCAGGCATCAGAAGCCGGACACCGGCCGGGCATGAGGAGCCGGACACCGGCCGGGCATCAGGCGGGCGGGGTCAGCAGATGCGGGGCAGTTGCTCGCCGAGCGGCATGTCGACCACCCGGGTGCCGCCCAGTCCGGTGGCCGCGACGACCATGCCCGGATGCTCGGGCACACAGTGGCCGATCGCCACCGACTCCTTGCCCAGCGGATGCGCGCGCATCGCCGCGAGGACGGCGTCCGCGTGCTCGGCCGGCACGAACGCCACGAGCTTGCCCTCGTTGGCCACGTACAGCGGGTCGAGGCCGAGGAACGCGCAGGCGTTGGCGACCGTGTCCGGGATCGGCAGCGACCGCTCGTCGAGCGTGATGCCGACGCCCGCCGCCGCGGCGATCTCGTTCAGCGAGGTGGCGAGACCGCCCCGGGTGGGGTCGCGCAGCACATGGAGGTCGCGGCAGGCGGCCAGCATGTCCGTGACCAGCCCGGCCAGGGAGGCGGTGTCGCTCTGGATCTCCACCCCGAACTCCAGCCCCTCCCGGACGCTCATGATCGCCACGCCGTGCACCCCGATCGGCCCGCTGACCAGGACCACGTCACCGGGTGCCGCGCGCTGCGGGCGGATGTCGACGCCGTCCGGGATCAGCCCGATCCCGGCGGTGTTGATGAAGATGCCGTCGCCGTGCCCCGCGTCGACCACCTTGGTGTCGCCGGTCGCGACCACCACGCCGGCCGTGCGGGCGGCCTCGCCCAGGGCCTCGGCCACCCGGCCCACCACGGACAGCTCGATGCCCTCTTCGAGGATGAACCCGCAGGACAGATAGGCGGGCACCGCGCCCGCCATGGCCAGGTCGTTGACCGTGCCGTTCACCGCCAGGTCCCCGATGCTGCCGCCGGGGAAGAACAGCGGCCGTACGACGAAGGAGTCGGTGGAGAAGGCGAGCCGGGCGCCGCCCAGGTTCAGGTGCGCGGAGTCGCCCAGTTCGGCCAGCACGTCGCTGCCGAACGCGGGGGCGAACAGGTGCTCGACCAGTTCGGCGGAGAGGGTGCCGCCCCCGCCGTGTCCCATGACGATCCGGTCGTGGTCGCGCAGCGGCGCGGGACAGGTCCAGGACGAGAAGTCGACCGGAGCCGACGCGGAATCAGCCAACGGAACTCGCCTCCTTGTCCGGGGTCTCCAGCCGCCGGTAGAGGTAGTAGGCGGCACACGCGCCCTCGCTGGAGACCATGGTCGCGCCGAGCGGATTGCGCGGGGTGCACTCCTTGCCGAACGCGGCGCACTCGTGCGGCTTGATCAGCCCCTGGAGCACCTCGCCGCTGCGGCACACCGTCGACTCCCGCGTCTCGATGCCGGTCACCGAGAAGCGGTACTCGGCGTCGTAGTCGCGGTACTTGGGCGAGAGCCGCCAGCCGCTCGCCGGGATCACGCCGATCCCGCGCCAGGCCCGGTCGGTCACCTCGAACACGTCGGCCAGCATGGCCTTGGCCGCGGGACTGCCCTCGGCGGTCACCGCGCGCGGATAGGCGTTCTCCACGGTGTGCTCGCCCGCCTCCAACTGCCGTACCGCGCGCCGGATGCCCTCCAGGATGTCGAGCGGCTCGAAGCCGGTCACCACGATCGGCACCCGGTGCTCCTCGGCGAGTGCGGGATACTCCGCCACGCCCATCACCGTGCAGACATGGCCCGCCGCGAGGAAGCCCTGCACCCGGCAGTCCGGCGAGCGCATGATCGCGTCGATGGCCGGGGGCACCCGCACGTGCGAGACGAGCAGGCTGAAGTTGGGGATGCCGAGCTTCTTCGCCTGGTAGACGGTCATCGCGTTGGGCGGTGCCGTCGTCTCGAAGCCGATGCCGAAGAACACCACCTGCCGGTCGGGGTTCTCCTGGGCGATCTTCAGCGCGTCCAGCGGCGAGTAGACGACCCGGACGTCCGCGCCCTCGCTCTTGACCTTGAACAGATCGCGTCCGCTGCCGGGCACACGCAGCATGTCGCCGAACGAGCAGAAGATCACGTCGGGACGGGAGGCGATCTCCAGCGCCTTGTCGATGATCTCCAGCGGGGTCACGCAGACCGGGCAGCCCGGGCCGTGGATGAGCTGGATCTCCTCGGGCAGGAGCTGGTCGATGCCGTGCCGGATGATCGAGTGCGTCTGGCCGCCGCACACCTCCATGAGCGCCCAGGGCCGGGTGGTGATCGCCCTGATGTCGTCGAAGAGCCGCTTGGCGAGGACCGGGTCGCTGAACTCGTCCAGGTACTTCATGACAGCGCCTCCTTCCCGGTGCCGTTCACGGACTTCCCCGCGTCCTCCACGGGTGTCCCGGTGCCGTTCACGGACTTCCCCGCTTCCTCCACGGGCTTCCCGGTGCCGTCCACGGGCGGCGGTCCGGTTCCGGCGGGGCGTTCGGCCCCCGCGTCCCGGGCCGCCTTGCCCCAGGCGTCGCCGAACTCCTCCTCCAGCACCCCGAGGTTCTCGAACAGCTCCAGGGTCTGCTTCGCCGACTCCTCGTCCAGCCGTTGCAGGGCGAACCCGACGTGGACGATGGCGTAGTCCCCGACCCGCATGTCCGGCACGTACTCCAGACACACGTCCTTGACGACTCCGCCGAAGTCCACCTTGGCCATCCGCGTCGCGTCGCGTTCTTCGATCTCCAGCACTCGGCCGGGTACGGCCAGACACATGACGCGCTCCTCGCTAGTCCTGTGCTCGGGCGGCGACGATCAACTGCCCGAGGGCAAGACCGCCGTCGTTGGGGGGAACCCTGTGGTGCCTCAGTACGGTGAAGCCGTCCCGTTCGAGGACGGCGCCGCAGCCCTCGGAGAGCAGGGCGTTGCAGAACACCCCGCCGCTGAGGGCCACCGTGCGGATTCCGGTGCGGTCTCGTGCCACCGCGCACACCTCCTGGACCAGGGCGACCACCGCCCAGTGGAACCGGCGGGCCACCGGACCCGCCGTGACGCCGTCCCGGACGTCCGCCGCGGCGGCGGCCAGGACCGGCCCCGGATCGGCTACCAGGGCCGGCCCCGGATCGGCCTCCGGGGGCGTCGACCCGGTGTCCTCGCGGCGGCCCCGGGGCCCCTGGGAACCCTCCGGGCCCGCTTTCAGGATGAACCGGTAGGCGCCGTCCCGCTCGTCGTCGCCGAGCGGCCTGGACAGCTCGCCCGGCGGCCCGCTCAGATCGGCGAGCGCCGCGTTCTCCAGCTCCATCGCCGCCTGCGCCTCGTACTCGACCCGGTGGCAGACCCCGGCGAGCGAGGACACCGCGTCGAAGAGCCGGCCCATGCTGGAGGTGGGCACGCAGTTCAGCCCTCGTTCGAGCTGCCGTTCGAGCAGCCGCCGCTCCTCGGGAGTCGCGGCAGCCGCGCACGGCAGTTCCTCCGACCAGGGCAGACCCGCCGCCCGCAGATGGGACAGCGCCATCCGGTACGGGTTGCGGACCGCCGCGTCGCCGCCCGGCAGCGGCACGTAGTCCAGGTGCGCGAAGCGCCGGTATCCGTCGTAGTCGGCGAGCAGCACCTCACCGCCCCACACCGCGCCGTCGTCGCCGTACCCCGTCCCGTCGAAGGCCACGCCGATCACCGGCGCCGAGCCGTCCAGGCCGTGTTCCGCCATGCAGGAGGCGACATGGGCGTGATGGTGCTGCACCCGGCGCAGCGGCAGCCCGCGCGCCTCGGCGGCCCGCTGCGCCCAGCGGGTCGAGCGGTAGCCGGGATGCCGGTCGGCGACCAGCAGCCGGGGTGTGACGGCGGTGAGGTCCGTCAGATGTCCGGTGGCCCGCTCGAACGCGGTCAGGGTGGCGAGGTCGTCCATGTCCCCGACGTGCGCGGACAGCCAGGCGTAGCGGCCGTCCCCTGCGCAGAAGGTGTTCTTCAGGTCGCCGCCGACGGCCAGCGCGGGCAGTACCGGGACCGGCAGCGCGACCGGGAAGGGGGCGTAGCCGCGCGAGCGGCGCACCGGCAGTTCGGCGCCGGCGCAGATCCGGACCACCGAGTCGTCGCAGGGCACGTGGATCGGGCGGTCGTGCGCGAGCCAGGCGTCGGCCAGCCCCGCCAGCCTCGTCAGCGCCTCCTCGTCGTCGGTGACGATGGGCTCGCCCGAGCGGTTGCCGCTGGTCATGACCAGGACGGCGGGCCCCGCTGGATCGCCGGGCAGACCGAGCAGCAGCCGGTGCAGGGGGGTGTACGGGAGCATGAAGCCGAGGTCGGGGCTGCCGGGCGCGACCCCCGCGGCGAGCGCGTCGGCGGCGGCGTCCCGGCGCCGCAGCAGGACCACCGGTTTGCGCGGCCCGGTCAGCAGTTCCTCCTCCGCCGGGCCGAGCAGGGCGAGGCGCCGTACGGTCTCCGGGGAGTCGGCGAGCACCGCGAACGGCTTGCCGCCCCGGTTCTTGCGCTTGCGCAGGGCGCGCACGGCCGCCGGATCGCCCGCGTCGCACGCCAGGTGGTAGCCGCCGATCCCCTTGACCGCCACCACCGCACCCCCGGCCAGCAGCCGGCGCGCCTCGGCCAGTGCGTCGGCGTCGCGCAGCACGCCCGGATCGCCGGGATCACCCGCATCGCCGGACTCGCCGATCCCGGTGCGCAGCGTGAGCCGGGGGCCGCAGGCGGGGCAGGCGATCGGCTGGGCGTGGAAGCGCCGGTCGGCGGGATCGGCGTACTCCCGGGCGCAGTCCGCGCACATCGGGAAGCCCGCCATCGTGGTGCGGTCCCGGTCGTAGGGCAGCGACGTGACGATGGTGAAGCGGGGCCCGCAGTGCGTGCAGGTGATGAACGGGTGCCGGTAACGCCGGTCGTCGGGATCGGCAAGCTCGCGCAGGCAGGCGTCGCAGGTGGCGGTGTCGGGGGAGACCAGCGTGCGCCCCGGGCCGCCGGAGGAGGGGCGGATGGTGAACACCGGACCGTCGTTCTCCGGCGGCAGGGCACGCGCCTCGACGGACTCGACCACCGCCAGCGGCGGCGGCCGGGTCCGGAGGGCCGCGCAGAACCCGGCCACGGCGGCGGCCGGGCCCTCGACCTCGGCTTCGACGCCGCGCGCGTTGTTGGTGACCCAGCCGGACAGGCCGAACTCCTCGGCGAGGGTGTAGACGAAGGGCCGGAAGCCGACGCCCTGCACGACACCGGTGACGGTGACGTGCCGGCGCTCGCGCTCCGGGGGGCCTGTCACGGCACCTCCCCGCGTGGCGCGGCGGTTACGGGGGCGGCGGCTGCCTCGGCGGTGGCGGGGTCGGCCCCGTGGGGCGTCCCGTCGTGCCGGTGGCCGTCGGCGTGATGGTGGTCGGGGTCGTCGTGGGAGTGCGGCCCGGTCGCGTGGTCGGGGCTGTGACCGTGACCGTGGTCGTCGTGCGGGTGCGGGTGCGGGTGCGTCCCGTCCCCGTGGTCGTGGCTGTGCAGGTACCGCTCGTGGTCCCGGGCCAGGACGGGGACGTGGGATCGCGCGCCGTCGGCGGCGCTCAGGACGTGGGCCAGCAGGGCGTCCACCCCTTGCCCGGTGCGGGCCGAGGTCTCCAGGACCGGCACCCCGGGGTTGACCTGCTCGACTCCGGCCAGGAACGCCTCCCGGTCGAAACCGACGGCGTCCGCGATGTCCGTCTTGGTGATCACGACGAGCTGGGCGAGGCCGAAAGCCGTCGGGTACTTCACCGGCTTGTCCTCGCCCTCGGTGACCGACGCGAGCGCGATCCGCAGCGTCTCGCCGAGGTCGTAGGAGGCGGGGCAGACGAGATTGCCGACGTTCTCCACGAACAGCAGCCGGGTGCCCTCCGGCAGCCAGCCCTCCAGTTTCCCCTGGAGCATGCCCGCCTCCAGATGGCACAGCCCGTCGGTGAGGATCTGCCGCACCGGGGCACCCGACCGGGCCAGCCGGGTCGCGTCGTTCTCCGTCGCCAGGTCGGCGGTCACCGCGGCGGCCGGGACACCGCCCGCCACCGCGTGGGCCAGCAACTGTTCGAGCAGGGCCGTCTTGCCGCTGCCCGGACTGGAGAGCAGATTGACCGCCACCACGCCTCGGTCACCCAGATAGCCCCGCAGGGCGAGCGCGTTCTCGTCGTTCCTCGCCAGCACGGCCTGATGCAGATCAACGGTGCGGCACATGGCCCGCCTCCTCGTCGCGTGTCGGCGGCCCGGCCACGGCGGGCCGGGGCCCGTCCTGCGCGCCCCGCGTGCCCGGCGGCCCGTCGGCGAGCACCACCCGGACGATCTCCAGCTCCCGGCCGCCGAGCAGGGAGAGCGTCGCCCCGCAGGCGGCGCACCACAGCACCGGTGGCATCCCCGTCGGCGCCTCACGGCCGCAGCCCTCGCAGCGCCCCCGCCCCTCGACAGTCTCGATCAGCAGCCGGGCGCCCGCCAGCGAGGTGCCCTCCGTCGCCAGCGCGAACGCGAAGTCCAGCGCCTCGGGCACCACCCCGGCCAGCTCACCGATCCGCAGGGTCAGGGACTCCACCCGGCGCCCCTGACCGCCGACGGCCTCCTCGACCTGTTCGACGACCGCCACGGCGATGGACAGCTCATGCACGTCGCTCACCTCCCGTGGCCGCCGCCCCGGCCGGGGTCGCTCTGCGGTGACCCCGGGTCGCGCTCCGGTGGGTGGTGCGCGGACGACTGGCTAGTCTGAGAAGACGATGACTGGCCACGAGGTCGAGCGACGCGCGCTGCTGACCCCGGTGCTGCTCCTGCTGCTGGCCGAACGACAGGGCCACGGCTACGAGCTCGTTCAGCGCCTGGGCGCCTTCGGCTGCGCGGACGCGGACCCGGCCCACGTGTACCGGCTGCTGCGGGGCATGGAGAGCGGCGGCGAGGTCACCTCGCACTGGCACGCCTCGGAGAGCGGCCCCGCCCGCCGGGTCTACGCCATCACCCAGCAGGGCGCCATGAACCTCGCCCTGTGGTTCGTCCGGCTCGGCGACCTGCACGGCACACTGCACCTGTTCCTGGAGCGGTACGTGCAGCTCGACGGGGTCGCCGGACGTCCCGGCCGTGAGGGCGGGGGCCCGGGTGCCGCCGAGGGTGGTTCGCCCGATCACGCGCGCACGCCGGATCACATGCGCCGCATGCGCAAGTAGCGGCGGATGTCGGACAGGTTCCTGGCGAGCCCGTAGGCCACCACGAGTCCGGCGGCCACGCCGACCCATGTCCATTCCATGCCTGCCTCCATCGTCCTCAGCTCCTCTGCGGTACGGCGCTGTCGCGGCGCACCAGGTCCAGTACCAGGCCGGCGGCGGCGTCCACGGCCGCGGCGACCGGCGGTGTCAGGCCCATGCCCTCGTCCGTCGCGCCGGGTTCGCAGCCGATGACGTACACCTCGCCGGGCAGTGTGCCGCCCGCGCCGGCGTGCAGGTCGTGCAGCAGCGCCAGCACGGTCGCGGGGTCCATGGCGTGGGTGTCCAGGGGGCCCGGGGCGGGCCGCTCCGTGGGGGGCGCGGGGCCGACGTCGATCGTGTAGAGCGTGCCCGGCGGGCCGCCCCGGGCGACGGCGTCCACCAGGACGAGGGTGCGATAGCCCTCCAGCAGCCGGTAGGCGAGGTGCACCCCTCGGATGCCGGCGTCCATCAGCTCGACGCCGGGCGGCAGTTCGGGGGTCCGGACGGCGAGCCGCCGCAGGGTTTCCACGCCGAACCCGTCGTCCTGGAGGAACACGTTGCCGACCCCGGCCACGAGCACCCGCCCGTCGCCGTCGGGCTCGGCGGGACCGGACGGCGCGGAGCCCACGGGGGCCGTGTGTCCGGGTGCGGTGCCGTCCGGGCCGGTGCGTTCGCGGCCGGTGCCGTCCGGGCCGGTGCGGTCGCGGCCGGTACGTTCTGGGCCGGTGCCGTCGGGGCCGGTGCGTTCTGGGCCGGTGCGTTCGGGGCCGGTACGTTCTGGGCCGGTGCGTTCGGGGCCGGTCATGGCGCGGCCTCCTTCCCGTCCTGTAGCCGCTCCCCGAGCGGCGCCACCTCGTCCGGCTTGAAGTAGAGGAAGCGGCCCTGGGCGCGCCGCAGGTCGGTCCCCGGGTCGTCGTCCAGGACGACCGCGAGGTGGGTCTCGCCGTCGAGGTCCCCGACCACGGCCTCGACGGTGGCGTGCCGGCCGACGAGGAAGGAGTCCTGGGCGTCGGAGCGCCGGGCGCCCGGGGTGAGCCGCACCCGGCTGCCCGCCCGTACCGTGGCGCCGTCGATCACCACACCGGCCGGCACTTCGGGACCCTCGGGGTCGAGCGCGGGGTCCCACCAGGGCCGGCCGGGGCCCTCCGGCAGGCTCAGCCCGCTCTGCGGACCGGCCGGTGCCTCGCCCGGGACACCCTCTCCGGTGATGTCGCGCAGCCCGCGGATCGCCCCGTGCAGCCGTTCCCGGACGGCCTCCGGCATCTCGTCGACGAGGTCGATGACCTCCGCGGCGCGCGGGTCGGTGCCCCGGGCCTCGCGCTTCTCCCGCTCGGTGAGCGCGGCCGTGCGCAGCGAGAGGATCTCGTCGATCTCGGTGGCGTCGTAGAGCGGGCCTGGGCTCTCGGCGGCGACGGCCGGGTGGTCCTCCAGGATGATCGGCGAGGACAGCATGACGTCCTCGGTGCCGGGCGGGCCCGCGAGCACCGGCCAGGTGTGGTCGTTCGAGCAGGCCGCCGCGAGCGGCCGGGCCCACTCGGGCGGGTCGGTCAGCGACAGGAACCGGCCGCCGGGCACACCGAGGAGCAGATGGGTGCCGATCATGGCGTGGGCGAGGGCCGTCTCCCGGCCGGTCCCGGCGTCCTCCTCGACGGCGGTGGTGTTGTGCACGCCCACCGTCAGTCGCAGCACCCGGTAGGGGCCGGGCAACTCCTCGATGCCGGGCCGCAGTTCACCGGTCAGCCGCTGGCGGCGCCGGACGAGCCGGCCCACCGTCCGGCCTTCGGCGTCGGTCACCGGCTCGTGCTCGACGGCGGCCGGCAGCTCGAACCGCACCGCGTGCGACGCCGCCTGATCGCCCGTCAGCTCCGCGAACGTCTCGTGCACGAGGACGCGCTCCTCGTGCCCCTCGTCCCAGGGCACCAGCACCCGGTCGGGCAGCTCCAGTTCGGGCACCTCCGTGTAGCCGCCGTCCGCGTCGAGCCGCTCGACGGTGCGCCGGCGGATGTGCAGGAAGCGCAGTTCGGCGTGGAGCCGGTCGGCGGCGCGCGGCTCCAGCAGGCACTCCGTGCGCTGCACGGCGTGCTCCCCGGTGGTGGCGGTCCAGGCAGGCGGCACCAACACGCCGAACTGCCAGCGCAGTTGGTTCTTCGCGGCCGAGGCGCGGTACGGATACAGGACGTACCCCTCGAACAGCACCGCGTCCGCGACCGCGCGGGCCTGCTCGAAGCCGTCCTCCAGAGGGTTGCTCATCTCACTGCGCCCCCTTCGCCTCGGTGCTCGCGAGGAGTTCCTCGAAGACCCGCTCCCAGGACGGCAGCGCGCGCGAGGAGCGGTAGCGGCGCAGGGCGTCCAGCACGTCCAGCCGGACGCGCAGCCAGGCCGAGTTGGGGAAGTACTGCTCGATCATGTTCCGCCACACGTCCACCGGCATCCGGTACGCGATCTCCTTGTGCCAGGGCACCGGCTCGGCCCGGAAACCGTCCCGGCCGGTGAACACCGTGCCGGAGAAGAGCAGCAGCAGCGGGATCTCGCCCCGGGACAACGCCCGGAAGTACGAGGCCGAGGCCACCTCGGTGTCGTAGGTGCAGGGCACCGGGAGATCCACCTCGGTCGCGCCGGTGAATCCCGGCACGGTGATGGAGGCGTGCGCGAACTGGAGCGGCTTGAGCGTGCTGCTCCAGCGCTCCGGCTCACCGAACAGGTCGCCCAGCATGCCGACTTCGTCCGGGTCGTACGCGCGTCCCGCGGGCTCGATCCGGATCTGGCAGCGCAGCGCGACGGCGTGCACGGGCTGGTGGTCGGCCTCCTCGATGCGCAGCCCGAACAGCAGCGTGGGCCCGGCGCCGAAGGGTTCGGGGCGCACACCGGTGCAGGTGAAGCGGAGATCGGTCACGGGGCGCCTCCGGGGTGCGTGGCCGTGCTCCCGGAGCCCGGCCCCTTGCCGGCTGTCCCCGTGCCGGCTGTCCCCGTGCCGCCGGGAGCCGGGCGGCCCGTCTCCGGGCTCTGGTCGGGTTCCAGTGGCCGGGCCGCCGCCGTGATCCGCTCGAAGAACTCCGCGATGTCCGCGCGGGCCTCCGCTCCGCCGTCGAAGCCCTTCCAGTGCAGCCGCATCCGTCCGACGAGTTCGTAGCAGACGTCCACCGGGACGAGTGTGCAGGTCACCGGGGTGCCGGGTTCGTGGTGCAACAGCAGGGCCTCCACGTCCGGTTCGAGGAGAGCGGCGAGCCGGCCGCGGCCGAGGACGGTGTCCCAGGTCCGCGGGTCGAGTTCGCTCTCGGTGGCGCCGGCCGGACTCGGGTAGAAGGCCGCGAGCCGGTCGAGGTCGGAGTTGCGGAAGAAGAACGCCAGCGCGACGGGGATCTGCAGCCGGTTCCAGTCCGCCTCGGCCAGCTCGAACCCGGGATCGGTGAGATACCGGCCGGGCACCGCCCGGAAGCGGCCCTGTCCCGCGCCCGGCCGGGTGAACAGCAGATGGCAGGGCGGGCAGGCGCACTTCAGGGACCGCCGGGCGGTGTCGACGAGGTGCCGGTGCTCGGCCGGCAGCGGCTCGCCGCACAGGTCGCAGCGTTCCCCCACCGGAGGCGGCCGGCGGGTGAACTGCCTGAGCACGTCGGTGGTCACGGTCCCGCCCCCAGCAGCTCGCCGGGCAGCGCCACCCGTACCTCGCCGTTCTCCTCCAGCAGCGGGACGGGCTCCAGATGGGCCCGGTCGCCCCGGCCCGCCCGGTGCACGTCGAAGACGGCGGCGCACTCCGCGCAGCGCAGCAGCTCACCGTCGAGCGCCGCGGCAGCGAGGCTCGCCGCGCACACCGGACAACGGTCGCGGTAGGCGTACCAACGGCCCGGCAGCCGGACGAGGAGCAGGGCGCGTCCGGACACCTCGGTGACGCCGGTGGTGTGTTCGCCGACGGGCAGTGTGCCGGGGCCGAGGGTGTACCAGCGGGCCGGGTCCTCCGCGTGCTCGGGACCGGCCGTCCCGACCGGTGCACCCGCCGTGCCCGCCGTGCCCGCCGTGATCGCCGTGCCCGCCGTACCCGGTGCGCCCACCGTGCCCGCCGTACCCGGTGCGCCCGCCGTGCCCGGTGCACCCGCCGTACCCGCCGCGCTCGCTGTGCCGTCCGGCCCCGGTGCGTCGTCCGGGCGGTGCGGGAGGATCTGGAGCAGGGCCGGCCGCGGCTCCTCGGCGGCCACTCCCTCGACCTCGATGTGCGCCACCTCCGGGGCGAGCCGGGCGACCGCCTCCTCGATGGTCCAGCGGACGGTCTGGGTGGAGGAAGGACAGCCGTCGCAACTGCCGCGCAGCCGCAGCCGCAGCGTCGGACCGTCCTCGGCCGCCAGGTCGAGCCCGGCGACCTCGACGTCGCCCGCGTGCGAGCCGAGATAGGGCCGGACCTTGTCGAGCGCCCGGCCCACCCGGGCCGCGGTGTCCTCCGGATGCAGGTCGTGCAGGATCAGCAGATCGCTGACCAGTTCGTCGGCGGTGAGGACGGCCAGCGGGTCGGCGCCCCGGGGCGCGGCGCCCAGCAGCCGTACCGCCCGCTCCAGGCCCTCGCCGTAGAACTCGACCAGGGAGCGCACCAGTTCGTCCGCGGTGTCGCGCGCCTCCGGCCCCGCCCGCTGCGCCAGCTCGTCGAGCAGCGCCTCGATCCGCTCGCCCGTCTCCTGTCCGGCCATCGGCAAGCACCTCTCCTGAGGAAGGTCAGACCGCCAGTCCGCTCAGCCCGGTCGGCATGTGCGTCTCCTCGACGGTCCGCCCGCCGCCGACGTACATGTGCACGCCGCACGGCAGACACGGGTCGAAGCTGCGCACGGCCCGCATGATGTCGATGCCCTTGAAGGTCTCCGGCGGGTTCTCCTCGAAGATGGGCGTGTTCTGCACCGCGTCCTCGTACGGTCCCGGTGTGCCGTAGCTGTCGCGCACGCTGCCGTTCCACGGCGTCGGCGGATACGGGTGGTAGTTGGCGATCTTGCCGTCCCTGATCACCATGTGGTGGGACAGCACGCCCCGTACGGCCTCGGTGAAGCCGCAGCCGATCGACTCGTCCGGCACGTCGAACTTCTCCCAGGTCTGGGTGCGTCCGGCGCGGATCTCCTCCATCGCCCGCTCCGCGAAGTAGAGCGCGGCGGCGGCCGCGTACGCCTGGAAGTAGGTGCGGGCCCGGTTGCGTTCGAGCGCGTTGCTCCACTGCGGGATTCGCCACTCCAGAGCCATCTCCGGCTTGGTCATCGTGCGCGGCAGGTTGATCTGGACGCTGTGCCCGGTCGCCTTCACGTAGCCGGTGTCCACCAGCCCGGACAGCGCCGTCGACCACAGCCGGGCGATCGGGCCGCCCCCGGTGTCCAGCGCGAGATAGTCCTTGCCGTCGAACCAGCGCGGTGACATCACCCAGCTGTACTTGTCCTCGAAGTCGCGCTTCTGCGGCGCCGGGATCGTGTGCTGGTTCCACGGGTGCCGCTCGTCGACGGGGTTGCCCAGCGGGTCGCGTTCGACGAACTTCCCCATGTCGGCCCAGTCCTCGTAGTACGAGCTGCCGAGCAGGATGCGGATGCCGAGGTTGATGTCCACCAGGCTGTTGGTGACGAGTTTGCCGTCCACCACGACCCCGGGGGTGACGAACATCCGCCGGCCCCAGTCCTCCATGTGCGCGTACTGGAAGTCGCAGTACTCCGGGTCGTTGAGCGCGCCCCAGCAGCCGAGCAGCACCCGGCGCCTGCCGACCTCCTCGTAGCCCGGCAGCGCCTCGTAGAAGAAGTCGAAGAGGTCGTCGTGGAGCGGGACGACTCGCTTCATGAACTCCACGTAGCGGGTGAGCCGGGTCAGGTAGTCGGTGAAGAGCTGGATGGTCGCGACCGTGCCGACGCCGCCCGGGTAGAGCGTGGAGGGGTGCACATGGCGGCCCTCCATCAGACAGAACATCTCCCGTGTGTAGCGGCTGACTTGGAGCGCCTCACGGTAGAACTCGCCCTCCAGCGGGTTGAGCGAGCGCATGATGTCGGCGATCGTGCGGTAGCCGTGGTCGGCGGCGTGCGGGGCCTCGGTGCGCTCGGCTAGTTCCAGCACGCCCGGGTTGGTCTCGCGGACCATCCGCTCGCAGTAGTCCACCCCGACCAGGTTCTCCTGGAAGATGTTGTGGTCGAACATGTACTCCGCGGCCTCGCCGAGGTTGATGATCCACTCGCCGAGGGCCGGGGGCGCCACCCCGTAGGCCATGTTCTGCGCGTACACCGAGCAGGTCGCGTGGTTGTCGCCGCAGATCCCGCAGATCCTGCTGGTGATGAAGTGCGCGTCGCGCGGGTCCTTACCGCGCATGAACACGCTGTACCCGCGGAAGACGGACGAGGTGCTGTAGCACTCCGCGACCCGCTTGGCCTTGAAGTCGATCTTGGTGTGGATGCCGAGACTGCCCACGATCCGGGTGATCGGATCCCACGACATCTCCGTGAGGCCGTCACCGGCCGGCTTGTTCGTCGCCGTCGCCATGGTGCCGCGCCGCCTTCCTGTCGGATGTCCTGCTCAGCGGATGACCGTGGTCACCACGGGGCCTTGTAGCCGGTCGTGAGCTTCTCGCCCTTGCCGCGCCACTTGGGTTCCTTCTCGACGGTCTTCTCGGTGATGTGCCGCAGCCGCCGCACGACCGAGCCGTAGATACCGCTCGCCGTCGCGGACACATGGCCGCCCGGCGGTTCGTCCATGAACGGCATGAACTTGTCGGGGAAGCCCGGCATCGTGCAGGCGATGCAGATCCCGCCGACGTTCGGACAGCCGCCCACCCCGTTGATCCAGCCACGCTTGGGCACGTTGCACTTGACCACCGGCCCCCAGCAGCCCAGCTTGACCAGGCACTCGGGGGACCCGTACTCGGTGGCGAACTGGCCCTGCTCGTAGTACCCGGCCCGGTCGCAGCCCTCGTGCACGGTGGCGCCGAACAGCCAGGTCGGCCGAAGTTCCTCGTCCAGCGGGATCATGGGCGCCGCGCCCGCCGCCTGGTAGAGCAGATACAGCAGTGTCTCCGAGGCGTTGTCCGGGTGCACGGGGCAGCCCGGGATGCAGACGATCGGGATGCCCGCCTTCGACTTCCACTCCCAGCCCAGATAGTCCGGCACGCCCATCGCCCCAGTCGGGTTGCCGGCCATCGCGTGAATCCCGCCGTACGTCGCACACGTCCCGATCGCCACCACGGCGAGCGCCTTCGGGGTGAGCCGGTCCAGCCACTCGCTGGTGGTGATCGGCTGGCCCGTCTCCGGATCGTCCCCGAAACCGCACCAGTAGCCCTCGGGCTTGACCCGTTCGTTCGGGATGGACCCCTCGACGACCAGCACGAAGGGCTCCAGCTCGCCGCGGTCGGCCTTGAAGAACCATTCGACGAAATTGTCGGCGCCCTCGACGGGCCCGCACTCGAAGTCGATCAGGGGCCAGTGCACCGCCACCTTGGGCAGTCCCGGCAGGGCGCCGAGCGCCAGTTCCTCGATGCTCGGCTGGGTCGCGGCGGTCAGCGACACCGAGTCCCCGTCGCAGCTCAGCCCCGCGTTGATCCAGAGAATGTGAACGGTCGGATCGGTCGCGTCGTCGTGCGGGTCGTCCTGCGCGACCTGGTCGGCCGTCGTCGCGGTCGGGGCGTCCATGAGCCCTCCAGGGATATCAGCTCAATCCAGCCAGAAATGGCCAAACTGCCTCTCCCATGGTGGCCGGACCGGGGCCCGCAGGTAAGTGCGAACGGGCCCTATCGCCTGCCCGCACTGCCCGGCATGGCCTGCCCGCACCGCCGAGGTCGCCTGCCCGCCACGCCCGGCGTCGGCCGCCTCCATCCCCGGCGTCGTCTGCCTCCACGCCCGGCACGGGCTGCCCGCGCCGCCCGGTGCGCCCCCGCCGCC
>NZ_JBEYFY010000052.1:38500-47689 GCF_040703595.1 Streptomyces sp. NPDC007084 | reverse complement strand
CAGCAACGGCCCGATCACCGCCCAAGCCTGATCAGTCACTTCATGACGACGCACCACGAACGGACCAACGACCCACCGACATTGCGGACACGCCCAGTACGTCACCGCGCCCGTCCCTGCGCGTCCTCGTGCGTGTAGTAGTGGTAGAAGGCCGCCGCGAAGACACCCACGGAGACTCCCAGGGACATGAACACCGACCGCAGGATGGTCGCGTCGGTCTGGCTGTAGATGAAGCCGAACGCGCAGCCCGCGAACACGGTCCAGGCCAGCGCGTGCAGCGCGGGATGCGTCGCCTTGGTCAGCGTGAGGACGGCGTAGAACGCGGCGGCGAAGACGATCGCCGACACGAAGCCGAACAGGACGTTCCAGCCCGTGAAGGCGCCGGCGTCCCGGTTGATGTTGGCGGCCCAGAAGCCGTAGACGAGACCGGCGGCCACGGGCACCGCCCACCTGCCGACGCTGTGGGCCCGCGGGCTGAACACGTCGACGGGTCCGGAGGTGGTGCGCGGTGTCCGTGACACGGGTGCGGCATGCGCCATGGGAGGACTCCTCTCTGCTCGCCCCCGGCTTCCAGGTCACACCCCGCCCGACCCCCTGGCAACTCGGGCCGGAACCGGCCCTTCACCAGGCCCCTCGCCCCTCTCCCGGAGGCGTGTGCCCCCTCCGGTCGCCCTCGACGGCGTGTGCTCCTTCCGGCCGCGTGCCGGGATGCGGTGATCATGGGCGCGTGCTTCGCTGAGGTCCATGAAGCTCGTACTCTTCGGCGCCACCGGCATGGTCGGCAGCCGTATCGCCACGGAGGCGTCGGCGCGCGGACACCAGGTCGTCGCGGTGAGCCGGTCCGGCCAGTCCCCGGTGCCCGGCATCGCCGCGACGGCGGCCGACGCCTCGGACCCCGCGAAGGTCGCCGAACTGGTGGCCGGCGCGGACGCGGTGGCGTCGGCCTGCGTACCGCCCCGGGACGGCTCCGATCCGCGCGAACCCTTCCTCGCCCTCAACCAGTCCCTGGTGGACGGGGTCCGCTCGGCCGGGGTACGGCGGCTCGTGATCGTCGGCGGCGCGGGCACCCTGGAGGTCGCGCCCGGCCGGCCCGCCTGCGAGCACCCCGACTTCCCCGACGCCTACCTCCCCGAGGCGCTCGCCCACCGCGACACCCTCGCCTTCTACCGGAGCGACGTCGAGGACCTCGACTGGACGTACGTCTCGCCCGCGGCCGAGATCGCCCCGGGCGAGCGGACGGGCGAGTTCCGGATCGGCGGTGACCGGATGCTCTTCGACGCCGAGGGCAACAGCCGGATCAGCGCCGAGGACTACGCGATGGCGTTCGTGGACCAGCTGGAGATGCCCGTCCACCCGCACGGCCGGATGTCGGTGGCGTACTGATCGAGGCGGGGACCGTCGCCCGGACCGGCCCGGGTCCGCGACGCCCGGCCCTGGAGGAAAAGGCGGTACGGCACGGTGGCCGCCCGGAGATCCCTGCTCGACCAGCTCCCGCGCGCCGGGCGGCGCGACGCCGTCCAGCGGCAGAAGCCGCTGCTGGTGCGCGGGCACAGTGTCGCCTGGATGCCCCCGATGCTGCTCCTCATCGGCATCGCGCTGCTCGACGCGAACACCTCCGGCCGGTTCCGGATCATCTCCTGGGTCGCGCTGGTGCCCGCGATCGCGGCGGCGATCTGCGGGGTGGCCGGCACGACGGCCCTCGCCGTGCTGTCGCTGCTCACCTACATCGTCATGGACAGCTCATGGCCGCACCAGTACCAGACGGGCCTGCCCGACTTCATCCTGGTCCTGGCGGGCGGTCTGCTCGCGGTGCTCGCCTGCCTGGTGCGGACGCGGGGCGAGCGGCGCATGCTGCACATGCAGGACGTCGCCGAGACGACCCGGCGCACGGTGCTGCGTCCGATGGCGCCGGGCTGGGGCGGCCTGGACCACGCGGCCGTCTATCTCGCCGCCGACAGCGAGGCCCGGGTCGGCGGCGACTTCTACGACATCCAGCCGGGCCTGCACGGCACCCGGCTGCTGCTCGGTGACGTCCAGGGCAAGGGGCTCGGCGCGGTGGAGGCGGCGGCAGCGCTGCTCGGCACGTTCCGCGAGGCGGCCTACCACGAACCGCTCCTGGAGACGGTCGCCGGACGCCTGGAGGTCCGGATGATCCGGCACGTCGTCTACTGCGCGGCGCTCGGCCGCGACGAGGGCGACCGGTTCGCGACCGGGGTCCTGGTCGCCTTCCCCGAGGACACCCCGGACACGGTCGAGGTCGTCAACTTCGGCCACGAACCGCCCCTGGTGATCGGTCCGAAGGGGGTGCGGAACCTGCCGCCCGGCAACGGACTGCCGCTCGGGCTGAGCGAGTTGACGGCCGAGCCGCCCTCGGTGCTCCGCGTACCGCTCGCTCCCGGCGAGACACTGCTGCTGGTCACCGACGGGGTGACCGAGGCCCGTGACACGGCGGGCGCGTTCTTCCCGCTCCGGGAGGCGGTCACCGAGGCGGTGGCCCGGGACCCGGCCGCCGCCGACCCGGACCTGCTCGTCCACCTGATCCGCGACGCGACCCTGCGCCACTCGGCCGGCCGGCTCGCCGACGACACGACGATCTTCGCCGTACGCCGCCGGTCGCGCGGCTACGCGGCGGACCTGGACGACGTCACGTGACGCCGGCCCCGGGAACCTGTCGGTGCGGCCGGTCCGCCTGACGGTGGCCGCGAACCCCGGACCCGGATCACCGGACCCGGATTCCCGGACCTGGATCACCGGACCCGGATTCCCGGACCTGGATCACCGGACCCGGATTCCCGGACCCGGATTCCCGGACCCGGATTCCCGGACCCGGATTCCCGGACCCGGATTCCCGGACCCGGATTCCCGGACCCGGATCACCGGACCCGGGGGCGGCAACCTCCGTACGGACGGGCGGTGTTCCCGGCCATCGCGGCCCCTCTTTGCAGGCGCAGCGGTTACGGTGCTGACGTACGTGATCGATGGGGGAGGGAACCGATGCCCGGAACCGTGCTGCTTCTGGCGGCCTCGCCGGTGGGCAGGGGATGTCTGGTGGACGCGGCGTCCGTGCTCCCCGTGCTCGCGGCCGTCGCCCCGGCGGTGCTGTCGGGAACCGAGACCGCGAACGTGGTGGAACTGGCCGACCCGCTGGAGCCGCAGGCCGTACTGACCCGGCTGCGCGCGGCGGCGACGGCACCGGGTCCGCTGACGATGTTCGTCACCGGACAGCTCCAACTGGACCGCCGCCAGCGCCTCCCCCACCTCGCGCTGGCCCGTACCACCCCGGCGACGGTCCGCTACACCGCCTTCCCCTGGCACTGGATCGCGGAGGAACTCCGTTTGCGGCCGGCGGGGTTGACCAGTGTCATCGTCGACCTGCACGCGGACGCGGAGAGCTGGGACCTGCTGTCCGGGCGTCCGCTCACGGCGGGCCCGTCGGCCGCGCTGTACGGCAGGGTGGCCCCGCCGCCCCCGCGCCGCACGCTGGCCCAGCCCGCGTACATGAAGGCCGTCGCCACCCTGCTGCGCAGCGGTCACCGGCCGCCGCTGGTCCGGCTCCACGAGCAGGCGCTGACGCGGGCGTCGAACGAGGAGGCGGACCGTCCTGGCCCGGCCGACCTGGTGTTCACCCCGGGCCGGGCCGTCCGCACCGGCCCCGTCACCCTGGGCGGACCGGCCGTGGCCACGGTGATTCCGGCGGCGCGGGCCCGTACCGTGAACGCCGGGACGGCATCGAAAGCGGTCGTCCCGGCGGCCGGCGCGTCCCCGTTCCGGCCCGCCGCCGGCCAGTCCTGGGCCGGACAACCCTGGCCGCCCGCACCGGAGTTCACCCCGGCGACCCCGCTGCCACCGCACACGCCCTCACCGCACACGCCTCGGCCCGACACACCTCGGCCCGACACACCTCCACCGCACACGCCCCTACCGGCCGGTGACGCCGAACGACCCGCCCGGTCCGCGCCCGCGCCCCAACTGCCCCTCACCGCACCGCCGATGCCGCTCACGCCGCCGGGCGCCCCCGCCCCTGCCCCCGCCTCTGCTCCCGCTCCCGCGGCGGACCCGCACGAGACGATCACCACCGCCGTGCGGGCGGGCCGGCACGACGAGGCGCTCGCGCTGGCCGGGGCCCGCGAGGAGGAGGCGGCGCGGCTGCACGGGCCGGGCTCCGAGCAGGAACTGCATTGGATGGAGGTACGGGCCGACCTCGCGATGTTCGCGGGGGACCCGGAGCGCAGTTGCCGTACCTGGCTGGCGGTCGCGACGGCCCGGCTGGACGCGGGGCAGGCCCCGAACGCGCCGGAGGTGGAGTCGGCCGTGGACCGGGCGCACCACCAGTGGGGCCGGGTCGGCGAACCGGCGCGGGCCCGTGAACTCGGCGCGGAGCTGGCCGCGTTGAGACTGCGGGTGCCCGGCCGCCGGGAAGGCGCCCTGGACCATGTCCGGCAGCAGTTGCGCCAGTTGCAGACGCAGACCTGATCGGACGAGCACCCTGGCCCCGACCCGACCCGACCCGACCCGACCCGACCCGACCCGACCCGCCCTGACCCGACCTGGACCCGACTCGACCCCGCCCCCGACGACGCGGGGGCCGGAACCCGGGTTCAGTTCAGTTCACGGAGAGTGAGGCCAACGCCCCCGACACCAGGGTCCGTACGCCCGGCGCGACCGTGGAGAGGTCCGGGGCGAAGTGCGGACTGTGGTTGCTCGGCACGGCCTCCAGGCGGGCCATCAGGTTGTCGCCGCCGGGGGCCGCGTTCCAGACGTCGGCCGGGGTGCTGGTCACGAACCAGTAGGAGTAGGGGATGCCGCCGGCCGCGAGCCGGGAGAAGTCCTCGCTGCCCATCGCGGGACCGGGGTCGAGGACCGTCCCGGCGCCGAAGACCTCGCCGTGCACGGCGGCGATCCGCCGGTCGGTCTCGGTGTCGTTGACGGTGACCGGGAAGTCGTTGCCGACCGTGACCTCGGGTTCGCGCGGGCAGCCGGCCGCCGCGCACTCGCCCGCCGCCACCCGGCGTACGGCGGCGATCATCCGCTCCCGCACCTCCGCCGACTGGGTCCGCAGATTGAGGGCGAGCCGCGCCTCGGACGGGATGATGTTGTGCCGGGTGCCGGCCTCGATCCGACCGACCGTCAGCACGGCGGAGTCGCGGGCCGCGATCTCCCGGCTGACGACTGTCTGGAGCCGGGTCACGATGTAGGCGGCCGTGACCACCGGGTCGACGGTGGTCTCGGGCCGCGAACCGTGCCCGCCCCGCCCGCGCACCACGATGTCGATGTCCGTCGAGGCGGACATGATCAGCCCCGGGGAGTGCGCGTACAGGCCCGCGGGGCCGGGTGCCACGTGCTGGCCGAGCAGGACGTCGGGCCGGGGAAAGCGTTCGTGGAGCCCGTCCGCGACCATGCGGGCCGCGCCCTCGCCGGTCTCCTCGGCGGGCTGCCCGACCAGGACCAGCGTGCCGGACCAGGTGTCGCGGCCGGCGGCGAGCGCGGCGGCGGCCCCGGCCAGCCAGGTGACGTGCAGGTCGTGGCCGCAGGCGTGCATGACCCCGGCGGTCTGGGAGGCGTAGGGCAGTCCGGTCTGCTCGGGGACGGGCAGCGCGTCCATGTCGGCGCGCAGCAGGACGGTCGGCCCGTCCCCGTTGCGCAGGACGCCCACCACGCCCGTACCGCCCACGCCCTCGGTCGTCTCGTACCCGGACGCGCGCAGCCGGGCGGCGAGGGCGGCGGCCGTGCGGTGCTCGTGGAGCGAGAGTTCGGGATGCCGGTGCAGGTCCCGGTAGAATTCCTCCAGGGCGGGGACCGGCAGGTCGGCGGTGAGGTCGCGGGTGATACGGGCTGCGGCTGAGGTCACCGGCTCAGCGTATGCCTCGCCGGCGGCGGTCCAGGGGTGCTGCGGGGGTGCTGCGCGCCGGCCAGCCGGTCCGGTCGCCGGGCGACCCGGTTGCCGGCGCCGGGCGGGCCGGTTCCTTTTGCGGTGTGGGCGCTTGTGGGGTGCGGGCGCCTATGGGGTGCGCGGTGGGCGCCGTCCGCGCGGGAGAGGACGCGCGGACGGCGCCGGCCGGTCTCGCCGTCGGCCCGGGGGAAGCCGACGGGTCCGGCGCGGGCCGTTCACCGGACGGCGGGCAGGGCTCCCCGCTCGACCGGGTGCGCCCCGGGTACGGCCGCTCGCGCCGGGCCGACGTTCGCCACCGTGACCAGCGCGGCGACCGCGAGGAGCGCGGCGAGGAAGCCTCTGGAGTAGCGCGCGGAAATACGTCGGAGCACGGTGACCTCGCAACAACAGCGGCGTATTAAGCATGCTTAATCCGCCGCTTAACGTAGAGGCTCCCGGGCTCACCTCGCAAGGGGGGCAAGGGAGTTGGACAATAGTCAAAAGTTGGACCGGGTTAACTCCGCTTAATGGCATGCTTAACCCATGGCGGAGCGTGACGGCCCGGAGATCATCGGGCGCAGGGTGCAGCAACTGCGGACGAAGCGGGGTCTGACGCAGAAACAGCTCGCGGAACCCGCCTATACCCCCGCGTACATCTCCACCCTGGAGGCGGGCCGCGTGCGCGCCTCCGAGCCGGCGCTGCGGCACATCGCGGAGCGGCTGGGGATCGCCTACGAGGAGCTGGCGACCGGGCGGCCCGCGCATCTCGCCACCGACCTGCGGCTGCGGCTCACCGACGCGCAGCGCACGCTGGCCACCGGCGAGGCCGAGGTCGCCGCCGAGGCGTACACCGCGCTGCTCGCGGAGGCGGTCGCGCACGGGCTGGTGGCCGAGGAGGCGGCGGCGCTGCTCGGGCTCGGCGAATGCGCCCTGGACACCGGGGACCTGGAGACGGCGCGGCGGCGCTTCGAGGAGTCGGAGCAGCGGATCGCCGACGCCCCGTTGCCGCAGCGGGTGCCGGCCGTGCGCGGCCGGGCCACCTCCCACTACCTCGCCGGTGAACTCCGGTACGCCTGCTACCTGTTCGAGTCCACGCTCGACGAGCTGAACCGGACGGGGCTGCACGACCCCGAGGCGCTGCTCCTCCTCTACACGGGTGTCATAGCGCCCTACATGGACATGGGCGCGCACGCGCGGGCCGCCCAGGCCGCCGAGTTCGCGCTCGCCCTCGCACCGCAGGTCGGGGACCCGGCGCTGGTGGCGCGCATGCACCGGTCGGTCGCGCGGACGATGATCGCGGAGGGCCGGATCGCCGAGGCCGACGTGTCCCTCGGCAAGGCCGCCGAGCTGTACCGCCAGCTCCAGATCCGTACCGAACTGGCCAACTGCCACTGGATGCGCGGCTACTTGTACGCGCAGAACGGCGAACTGGAGCGCGCCGAGGGCGAGTTGCGCGAGGCGCAGGCCATGCTCTCCGCCAAGCGGGCCGCGCTCTACACCAGTCAGGTCGCGGTGGAGCTGGCCGACGTGCTGCACCGGCGGGGCAAGTCCGAGGAGGCCGGGGCGCTGCTGCGCCAGGTGCTCGGTGACCTGAGTTCGGAGCGGGGCGCGATCCACTCGGCCGCCGCGCACCGGCTGCTCGGCATCATCGCGGAGGACGCCCGGGACACGGAGGCGGCGGAGGAGCACTACGTCCGCGCCATGAGCCTGCTGGAACGGGCGGGGGCGGCCGGCGACCTTGCCGACCTGTGCCGGCTGCTGGGCGACCTGCTGCGCCGCACGGGCCGCGTGGAGGCGGCCCTCGACGCCTACCGCACGGGTCTCGGCCACCGCACGACGCCCGGCACGACCACCCTGGGCCCGGCCCCGGCCCAGCCGCCCCTCTGACCCGGCCCGGCGCCGGGCGGCCCGGCGGGCTTCGCCGACGGCAGTGGCCGCAGTGGCTGCGGTGGCCGCAGTGTCCGCCGTGTCTGCCGTGTCTGCTGTGTCCGGGTCAGAGCATGCGCTCCACGGCGTTCTTGGCCTCCACGAGGTCCGCGCCGGTGGCCTCGCGGTAGGCCTTGATCGCCTTGATCTTCTTGCCGTCCCGGAGCAGTTCGGCGACTTCCGGGAACGAGGAGGAATCCTCCTGGATGCCGAAGTGGCCGATGATCAGGTCGAGTCGGCGCTCGACGCGGGCGATCTTGCGTTCCGTGCGGCCGAGTCGGCCCGCGAGGCTGGAGTAGCCCGCGAGCAACAGGACGGCGATGTAAACACCCCATATTTCCATGGTCATGGATCTTAGGGCGCCTCGTCCGGAGAGCCCAGGCCGCGCAACAGGGTGGGCAGCGCGGCGCAACAGGGCCAGCAGCGCGGCGCAACAGGGCGAGCAGCGCGGCGCGTTCGGGTTCGGACCGCGGACCGAGGGGCGTGACGAGCCCCTTGCCTGACGCCTGAGGCGGCTGGTCCACGGCCGCGGAAATTGGTGGGGAACCCGTGTCATCCGATGCCGGGGCGAACGGAGTTTGTACGGGGGGAGAGGCGCCCTCCCTCGTCCGAACGTTGCGCACACCGCGAGGAGTTGTCCGTTCAATGACAGGGACCAAGAAGTACGTCGCCGCGACCGTCGTCGCCGCGGCACTGCTCGGGCTGCCCACGGTGTCGTACGCCGTCGCACAGGGGACGACGGCGCACGACACCGCCCCACCGAGCGCGGTGACGCTCGGGACCGTCACACCGGCCGGGGCGGCGTCCTCGGCGAAGGCCCCCACCCCCCGGATCGTCGCGCCCGGACAGCGCGTCCGGCTCTCCGACGGGTCGCGGATCTGGCTGTCGCCGGAGGGCAAGCACTGGACGACGCCGGACGACCCGGACCCGCAGTTCCGCAGTGTCGTCGACGGCAACATCGACCTCGGCACGCCCGGGGTGTCGCTCCAGGCGCAGGGTCTGGAAGATCACTACCTGCTCTCCGGCCTGTACTACGGCGGCAAGGGCACCGCCTCGCGGGTCACCGTCCACACCACCACCGCCGGCGCCGTGCAGGGCAGGCTCCTGGAACTCCCGGGCAGCCCCGGCTGGGGCGTCTGGTACGCCATCGCCGCGCTGCCGAAGGGCGGGGGCGAGGACGGCCCGGAATTCCACGACGTCGTCGTCCGCGACACCGAGGGCAGGGTCTACGCCCGGCTCGGCCTGGACTGACCGGTCCTTGACGGACTGAAAGAGTGGGCGGGGGAGCCGGGCTGTTCAGGTGTCAGGCTCCCCCCCCGCCCGCCCGCCCCCGCCCCCCCCCCCCCCCCCCGCGGGCGCCCGCGGGGGGGGGGGGGGGGGGGGCCGCCGCCCGC
>NZ_JBEYFY010000052.1:0-38490 GCF_040703595.1 Streptomyces sp. NPDC007084 | reverse complement strand
CGCGATGGTCTCGGGGGTGAGGGCGGAGCGGCGCTTGCCGACCTCCTCGTCGCTGATGTCCCGTCCCAGGGCGGCGAGTTCGGCGAGCGCCCCACGCATCCGACCCGAGGGACCGCAGGTCGTGCCCCAGCACTCCACCGACACATCCTCCGCCCCGGCGGAGGGCACGGCCGACGGCCGGACCGTCGCCGACGCCTGGCACGGCCGGAACTCCCCCTCTGGCGAGGACTTCCCCGGGGGCCCGGATCTCCCCGGCGGCGGGGATCTTCCCGGTGGCGGGGATCTTCCCGGTGGCGGGGACCTCCCCGGCGTCGGGGACTTCCCCGGCGTCGGGGACTTCGCCGCGTACGCCACCGCCGCATGGCCCCGCCTGGTACGCACCGCGCACATGCTCACGGGGGACTTCCACGAGGCCGAGGACCTCGTCCAGACCACCCTGGCCAAGGTGTACGTCCGCTGGCGGCGCATACCGGCCGACGACGTCGACTTCTACGTACGCCGCTCGCTGGTCAACAACAACCTCAGCCGGATCCGCAAGAGACGGGTTGCCCACCTGCTGATGCCGTTCATACCGGAGCGGGCGCACGGTCCCGACCCCGGGCACGCCGAGGCAGTCACCCAACGGGCCGCGCTGGACGCCGCGTTGGCCGGACTCTCGGCACGGCAGCGGGCCGTGCTCGTGCTGCGCTTCTGGGAGGACCTGGGCGAGGGCGAGACGGCCGAACTGCTCGGCTGCTCGATCGGCACGGTCAAGACCCACACGCGGCGGGGCCTGGAAGCCCTGCGCGCCCACCCCTTGTTCGCCGGCCGCCGGCCCGTTCCCGGAGCACGCCCATGAACCACTCGTCCCGCTCCGCGCGCGCCTCGGCCGAGGCCGAGCGGCTGCGCGAGGTGTTCGCCGGCGCGGCCCTGGACGTCACCCCCTCGGCGGTGCCGCTGGGGGCCATCGAACGCGCGGGCCGGAGCCGGCTGCGCCGCCGCCGGGCCGCCGTGCTGGGGGTCGCGTGCGGAGCGCTGCTGGTGCCGTTCGCCGTGGCCGGGCTCCGCGACGGTACGGAACCGGCCCCCGGCACGTCGGTGAGACCGTCGCCCACCCGCTCGGCGAGCCCCACCCCGACGCCCGCCGCCACCGCGCCCGAGGCACCGCCGGTACGGACGGTCGCACCGGGCGAACGGGTCCGGGTGGCGCCCGGTATCCGGATCTGGCTGACCCCGCAGGGCAAACACTGGTCGGAACCTGAGCAGCCCGACCAGTTCCGCAGCGTCGTCGACGGCAACCTGGACATGGCCGCGCCCGGCCTCACGATGCAGTCCTCCGGAAAGAGCGGCGGCCAGTGGTTCCTGTCCGGTATCTTCCACGGCCCGGGCACACCGGCCCGCGCCGAGATCACGACGACCGGGGGCCCGGTCACCGCCACCGTCCTGACCCTCCCGGGCAACCCCGGCTGGGGCGTCTGGTACGCCGTGACCAAGCTGCCGCCCCTCGCCAAGGGCCACGTCGACCCGATGGACGGCATCACCAAGGTCACGGTGTACGACGCGGACGACCGGGAGATCGCGAGTTTGGTTACGGGGGCGGGCTGATGCGGGCCGGCGCCGTGGGCGGACGGAGGCGGGCGCGGCTGGGGGGGGCGTGGACGGACGTACCTGGACGTGACGTGGACGCGGCTGGGCGTGAGGCGGTCGCGGGTGGAGACGGGTGGACGTGCCTGGACGTGCCTGGACGTGACGCGGTCGCGGGTGGAGACGGGTGGACGCGGCTGGGCGTGAGGCGGTCGCGGGTGGACGCGGCTGGGCGTGTGGTGGACGCGGGTGAACACAGACAGGCCGGATTCAGCTCCTCCCCTGGCTGGATCCGGCCGCCAGCCTCGACACCCGGGAGCCCGCGAGACACCTTCACCCTCCCCGGACCCCACCGGCTCGGCCTGAACACTCCAGCGCCCCCCGTGACGACCCCCCGCCGCCGACCCGCCACGGGCACATCAGCCTCCGGCGCTTGCCCGGCGCTTGCCGACGCCTGCCGGTGTCTACCGGTCTGTGTCGCCCCATGTCCGCCCCGGGACCCGCCGCGAAGATCCCCATCCCATGGCCGAGACGCCCACCCGGGGGACAGTCCCGCACGCCAGGACGATCACCGGGCCCGTCCCGAGGGCTGACCTCCGAGAACGCGCGCGGGGCTCCCGTCGGGCTCGCGGCCGGGTCGCGTTCCGGGGCCGTGAGGGAGACCGAGTCGGAGCGGTATCGAGACCATCAAGCCCTACCGCACGCCGGAATAGGGCTCATACTGGCAACACGATGACGAAACCCTCCGCGCCCCGGCGCCACCTGCCCACCAGCCCCTTCGCCGCCCCGGTCGTCCCCGTGGCCAAGGAGTTCAGCCTCGGAGACCGTGTCTCCCACGACCAGTACGGCCTGGGCACGATCGTCGGCGTCGAAGAGGGCATCGCGATGCTCGTCGACTTCGGCGCCCGCCAGGTCCGCGTCCTGAGCCCCTACACCCGGATGGACCGGCTCTGACGCACACCCCCTGACACCACCGCACCCCTGCCGCCACCTCAGCCCACGGCAGCCCCCACCACCGGCTGCCGGGGCCGCGGTGCGCGACGGTCGAGGTTGACCACGACCTGCGTGTGAAAGCGGTCGACGGAGTCGTCGACGCTCCGGATGAAGCCCGACTCGGCGTTGCCACGGGCATGGCCCATGCCCCGGAAGAGTGACAGCCGGAATCCGGTGATCTGAGCGCCGTTCCTGGGCAGGATGTCCGCCGGCTCGGGCCGCAGCCGCTCCAGCGTCCCCCGGGGGCCGCCCACATCACCGTCGACCAGAGTCTCCACGTGCAGATCGGCCGGCGCCTCGTCGAGCTGCCGTACGAGCCGTTTGGCCCAGGTGAGCGGATAGCCCTGCTCCGGTGCCGGGATCTCGATGGAGGTCCGCAGCTTGCCCGTCCGCAGGTCCGCGCAGAGCGCGAGGACTCCGGGCGTCCCCTCGATGCGCAGTTCGGCGTCGAGCTTTCCGTCGAGGCACAGCCGGTCCGCGAGCGCGGCCCGCCGGGCCTGCGGATCCGTTCCCCGCCGGGCACGCTGGACGGGAAGGACCTTCTGGCCGAGTTCGCCGCCGAGCCGCAGACACACCTGCCGTACGAGCCGCTCCCAGCTCTCCACGACGTCCACGGCACGCTCGTCTCCCTGGCACAGGGTCTCGTCGTCGATCCCCTTGCGGACGGGCACCCAGGCGGGTCCCATGTTCTGGAAGCCGTGGCAGCCGGAGTTCTCGTGCTGGAGGTAGTGCAGGAGTTCCTGGAGGAGCCAGGCGTGCGCTCCGTTGGCGACGCCCTCGTGGCGGATCAGCATCTGCGCCTGGTGGGTCACCTCGGCCCAGGACAGATGCCAGAGCGCCACCTTGTTCTTGCGCCGCCCGTCGGTCTTGACCTCGACGAGCGGGCTGCCGTCCAGCTCGACGTCGTTGGAGAGCGTGATCACGGCCTCGTAGCCACGCCGAGCCGCGATGTCGACGTACGCCTGCACCTGGTCCTGCTTGAGCGCGTTGCCGTTCGTCTTGGTCTCGACGAGCGCCGTCCACAGCTTGCCCGCCCGCTCGACGCGGATCACGCCGTCCGGGCGCCTCGGGGAGTCCCCGTTGGGCAGCGTCACCTCGGTGAACGTCTCCATCCGCCCGGCCGGCGCCCCGAACCCGGCGGTCAGCCGGCGGCCGAACTCCGGCACCTGCGCCATCACCGACAGCAGCACCGAGGTCGCCCGGGTCTCCCGCTCACGGTCGCTCTTCAGCGCCGGGGCGGGGAAGAGCCGGGCCGTGCGCCACGCGTCGTTCTCGGCGAGGGACTTCTTCGCCACCTTGGGCAGCGTGATCTTCTTCTTCGCCGTACGCGGACGGGGGTCGGCCTGCGGCGGGACCGCTGCCGCCGGTTCGGGCGCCGCCCGTTCCACCACCGCCGCGGCGGCCTCGACGACCGCCGTCTCGACGCTCACCGGCGTCTCGACGCTCGCCTCGGGCTCGCTCTCCGCCTCAGCGGCGTCATCGATGTCGACGCCGAAGTCGGTGGCCAGACCGGCGAGACCCGTCCCGTAGCCCTGGCCGATGGCGCGGAACTTCCAGTCGCCCGACCGGCGGTAGAACTCACCGAAGAGCAGCGCGCCGACCGGTCCCGCGTCCTCGACGGAGTACCGCAGCAATCCTTCGCCCGAGGCGTCCGCGAGGCTGATCCGGACGTCGTCGAGTTCCCCGAACCCGGCCCCCTCGTCGCGGCTCGCGGCGACGACGATCCGCTCGACGTCCGACGGTATGGCCGTCAGGTCGAAGGTGATGCGGTCCTCGCTCCCGCCGGCGGTCGGCGCCTTGCCCAGCAACTGCACGCTGCCGTCCGGTGCCACGGGGTTGTTGTAGAAGTAGAAGTCCGCGTCGCTGCGTACCTTGCCGCCGGAGGCGAGGAGCAGCACGGAGACATCCGCGTCGCCCTCCCCCGTCGGGCTGCTCCAGCCCAGGCTCACCATCGCCGAGCCGACGTCCGTACTCAACGACGACAAACTGATGTTCGAACCCTTGGTCATTTCGTGCATAAGGCCCCCCAGATGCACAGCCGCGCGAGCGTCCCGCGGCGGCCGGTTTCCCATTGCCATGTGTGACGCGCCCCACACCCTGCGCATCGGGGGAACCATATCCCTCACCTGCGATCACCGGCATTGCTTCGTCCCGATTACCTCAGCGGCTGTGGCCGGGGCCCTGGCGCGCCGGGCCCCGCACACCAGGCGGAAGCGGGGGAGCGGCGCCCGCCTCACCCCCTGTGTGGCCCCCGGTCACCCCTGTGTGGCCTCCGGCGACTTGCCGTTCAGGACCGCCTTCAGGCGGTTGGCGCCCGCTTCCGCGGCCTGTTCCGTGGAGTCGTGTTCGGCGCCCGAGAGGCCGCCGTTCGTGAGGGAGAGGGCGCTGTCGCCCACGCGCACCGCGGCGTAGTCGAGCGTCAGGGTGTCGGGGTTGTCGTCCAGGTTGCCGGTCATCTTGATCTGGAGGCCCTTGCGGGCCTCGCCCGCGTCGTCCAGGTCCGTGTGGATGACCTGGACCGTCTGCCGGCCGCCCTTCGGACTGACTGCCGTGAACTGGTCGCACTTGTCCGGCAGCGTGTCGAGCCACTTGAACCGGTCGTCCAGCGCCTGCTTGCCGTAGGCGGCGACCTGGTAGCGGAGCTGCGCCTCGTCGTCGCTGTCGTCGAAGCCCGTCTTGGCGCTCTCGCCCTTCGGCTTCCCGAGCAGGTCCTCGGCGTACAGGCCGTCCAGCAGCTTCTGGCAGTCGGCCGCGTTCCCCTTGTCCGTGACGAACTGCGACGCGTCGACCTTGCTCTTCAGCAGCGCGTCCCGCCACGTCGCCGCGCCCTCCGACGCCGTCCACTGCGAACCCAGGTCCGAGTTGGTGATCAGTGCCGTGCGCGCCTCGTCCTTGGTCAGCTCCCGCACCGCCGGCGAGGCGGAAGCGGAGGACGAGGACGAGGCCGAGGTGGAGGGGGACGCTGAGGTCGACGCGGCGCGCGGCTCGTCCGCCACGGGGGACGCGGATACGGGGGACGCCGAGCGGTCCGTACGGCCGGAGGCGCTGCCGTCGTCACCGGAGCAGGCCGCCGTCGACAGCAGCATCCCGGCGGTGAGGGCGGAGGCGAGGAGACAGGACGGACGGTTCATGCGAAGGCCTCCCGAGGACGGTCCCGTGGTCGGGCGCGTGTGTCCTCCCACGCCACCACCGGGCACCGCCCCCCACCAGCGCACCGGTCCGTCCGGGTGAGAGAGCGGGCCGCGGGTTCCTCGCCGTCCCCGGCCCACCGACCCGGCTCGCCCTGGGTCCGCCGACCGGGCTGGCTCGTCCTGGGTCCGGCGACCGGGCTAGTTCCGGGTCCGCCGGTCCCGCTCGTCCCCGGCCCCGCCCCCCGGCCCCGTCGCGTCGGCTCGCCCCACCCTCCCTCTCCCCCCGGATTCCGGCCGCCGGCGGCCCGGATCTGCCAGAGTGGAAGGGATACACGCGCTCCAGGGAAGCACCATGGATCTCACCGACCGGTTCGCCGACGACGAGTACCCCGCCTACACGATGGGCCGTGCCGCGGAGCTGATCGGCGCCACGCCCGCCTTCCTGCGGGCCGTCGGGGAGGCCGGGCTGATCACCCCGTCGCGCTCCGACGGCGGCCACCGGCGTTACTCTCGCGGTCAACTGCGTGTCGCGGCCCGTGCCCGTGAGCTGGTCGACCAGGGCACCCCCGTCGAGGCCGCCTGCCGCATCGTCTCGCTGGAGGACAGCCTGGACGACGCGCTACGGATCAACGCGGAACTCCGGGAGTCCGGACGGATCACCCCCACCGATATCACTCCCACCGCCCCCACCGGTACCGCCGGCCGCACAGGCACCAACAGCGGCACGGGTAGCACCGCTAACCCCAGGCCCAGTACGGCCCGGAGCCGTCGCGGCAGTCCGCAGGACGCCTGAGCGGGTCGGAAACCGTTTCTCCGCCGTGCCGAAATATCTGCTTCGGCCGTTGCAGAATTTGGGCAGCGCCCCCGCGAGGTTTTGTTATTCCCCACGCCGGGGTGAGATAGTGCGCGCCCCTCGGGGCCCGTGGCGTGCTACTGTCGATTTCAGTTGCAGTTGTGGTTCCCAAAGTTTTTCCGGTGCATTCCGGTTGGGGCAATCATTGCGGCGACGCGGGTCCACACAGTGTGGGCCTTCGAGCTTTGCCCCGAAGGAGATTTGACATGGCTACTGGCACCGTGAAGTGGTTCAACGCGGAAAAGGGCTTCGGCTTCATCGAGCAGGACGGCGGCGGCGCCGACGTCTTCGCCCACTACTCGAACATCGCCACCTCTGGCTTCCGTGAGCTCCAGGAAGGCCAGAAGGTGACCTTCGACGTCACGCAGGGCCAGAAGGGCCCGCAGGCGGAGAACATCGTCCCCGCCTAGTCAGGGACACCGGATGGCCGGGTCCGCACCGCGAGGTGCGGACCCGGCCATCCGTTTTTTCGCGTTCAGGCGCGCGCCGCGAATTCTCGCGAAAAGCGCCACGCCGGGTTCCCGTTTTTCGTGAGGCGAAACGCGGATTGACCGGTGGTTCTGCCGGGACGCAGGCGCATCCGACGTAGGCGCGTCAGACGTAGCGCATCTGCCCTAGCGCATCATGAGCACGCCAGGACGGCCCGGACCGTCTTTCCGCCGAAACCCGTGGCCACGACCTCCAGGCTGTGCGCGAGCTGCTCGACCATCGCGAGCCCTCGCCCGCTCTCCGATTCGGTGTCCAGGACGCCCACCTTCGGCTGCCCCGGACTGTCGTCGTGGACCTCGACCGTCACCACTCCATGCCCGAGCTGGAGCCGCAGCCGGCAGCCGGTACGTCCGTACCGCACCGCGTTGGCGACCAGCTCGGACGCGATCAGGGTCGCGTCGTCCACCTGGTCGGCGGTCGGCGACGCGAGCAGTGGCCGCGGCCGGGTCAGGAACGCCGTCGTCAGTTTGCGGGCCCTGCCCGCCGAGACGGCCGTACGCGGCAGTGTGTACTCCACGCGGGCGGTCGGCCGGACGGTGCGCTGGTGCGCACGCATGACTGACACCTCTCTTCCCCCTCCCAGGACACCCGGCCCCCGCCCGACGGCTCCGTCCCCGTCGGCCGGGACCCCGCGCCGGACAGTGCGCGGCCGGTCCTGCCCCCGGGTGATGCCCCACCCGGGTGATCCGCAACCAAGGACGTACGTCACAAAGGCATCCCGGACCTCCCGGGGGTGCCCCGGACCTCCAAAGGGTGCCCCGGGCCCCGCGACAGCCCGGACGACCGTGGGCCCGTGGGCCCGTGGGCCCGTGGGCCTGCAGGCTTGTGGGCCCGTACGCCCAACTCCTCAGTCCAGCAGGCGGAAGTCCTCGTAGTCGAAGCCCGGGGCGACGACGCAGCTCACCAGCACCTCTTCGTCGCCGGCCGGGCGGGCCGACTGCCAGACGCCGCCGGGGACGAGGACCTGGGGGCGTTCGCCCGCCTCGATGTGCGGACCCAGCCGGACGACCGTCGGCGGCGAGCCGGGGGTGGCGCCGTCGCCGCCGAGCAGCAGGTCCAGGGAGCCGCCGCGGTGCCAGAGCCACAGTTCGTCGGAACGGACGGTGTGCCAGGCGGAGGTGTCGCCGGGGGCGAGCAGGAAGTGGATGGCGGTGGCGGCGGCACGCGGGCCCGGATAGCCGTCGGGCCGAAAGGCCTGCGGCGCCGTCCAGGTCTCGGCGTACCAGCCGCCCTCCGGGTGCGGACGCATGTCCAACGCGGCGGCCAAGGCCGGGATACCGGTGTCAGGAGATGTCATCCCCTGCCTCTACCACGGGGGCGGGAGGGGGTTCAACCACCGCCCGGTGGAGTTCGACCGGCCTCCGGTGGAGTTCAACACCCGGCGTACGCCCAGGCGTCCGCGAAGGCGTCTGGGCGTCCGCCAAGGCGTCCTCACGCCGGATACGCGTGTGTCTGGGCCGCCTTGACGGTCGCCCAGACCGGGGCGCCCGGACGCAGGTCCAGTTCGGCCGCGGCGACCGTCGTCAGGTCGGCGGCGAGCGCGAGTTCACCGGTGAGGTCCGTGCGGATCTGGTCGCCGTGGGTCTCCAGACCGCGCACGCCGCACTGCCATACGTTGCGGGCGCTGGAGCCGGTCGGGCGGTCGCGGTGGAGCGTGACGGCACCCGGCGGGAACGCGACGAAGACCGGCCCCCGGAGATCCTCGGCGGTGGTGATCTCCGGGCCCGCGTCCAGCCGTACGGTGTGGCCGGTGGCCTCGCCCCGGTAGAGGTTGAGGCCGACGAGCTGGGCGATGTAGTCGGTGCGCGGCCGGCGCGCGATCTCCGCGGGGCCGCCCTCCTGCACGACCCGGCCGTCCTCGATGACGACGAGCCGGTCGGCCAGCACCATCGCGTCCAGCGGATCGTGCGTCACGAGGACGGCGACGGCCTCGAACTCGGCCAGGTGCTGCCGCAGTTGGGCGCGCACCTCCAGGCGGGTGCGGGCGTCGAGCGCGGCGAGCGGCTCGTCGAGCAGCAGCAGCCGGGGGCGGGTGGCGAGGGCGCGGGCGACGGCGACGCGCTGCGCCTGGCCGCCGGACAGCCGGCGCGGCTTGGCTCCGGCGTGGGCGGCCAGGCCCATGCGCTCCAGCCAGGCGGCGGCCTGTGCGCGGGCCGCCGCCTTCGGCACGCCCTGGCAGCGCGGCCCGAAGGCGACGTTGTCGAGGGCGGTGAGGTGCGGGAAGAGCAGATAGTCCTGGAAGACGACGCCGACCGGGCGGGATTCGGGGGGCGTACGGTCCAGACGGGCGCCGTCGAGCCGCAGCCGGCCGCCCTCGGAGAGCGGGGTGAGTCCGGCGAGCGCGCGCAGGGCGGTGGTCTTGCCGGCGCCGTTCGGGCCGAGCAGGGCGACGACCTCGCCGGGGGCGGCGGTCAGTTCGACGTCGAGGCGGAAGGAGCCGCGCCGGACGACGAGCCGTGCGTCCAGCCCGGCACCGGCCGGCAGGGCCTCGGCGGCGGCCGGGGTCGTCTGGGTCATCGAGCGGTCCTTCTCGTGTGGGCGCCGGGCATGACGGGGTTGTTTCCCCTTACGTGGGCGTCGGTCGTGAATCCGTGGGTCCCTCTCGCCCGGGCGCCGGTCATAAGGCGGTTGACCCCCCTTGCCCGCACTCCGGTCATGACGCGGTGATCCAGCGGTCGCGCAGTCCGGCCAGTACCGCGATCGACACCGCGAGCAGCACCAGGCTCAGCGCGATCGCCGCGTCGGGGTCGCTCTGCAGGGCCAGGTAGACGGCGAGTGGCATGGTCTGGGTGCGGCCCGGGAAGTTGCCCGCGAAGGTGATCGTCGCGCCGAACTCGCCCAGCGCGCGGGCCCAGGCGAGCACGGAGCCGGCGGCGATGCCGGGGGCGATCAGCGGCAGGGTGACCCGGCGGAACGCGGTGAAGCGGGAGGCGCCGAGCGTCATGGCGGCCTCCTCGTAGCGCGGGTCGGCGGCGCGCAGCGTGCCCTCGACGCTGATGACGAGGAACGGCATCGCGACGAACGCCTCGGCCACGACGACTCCGGCGGTGGTGAAGGGGAGGGTGATGCCGAACCAGGAGTCGAGGAACTTCCCCACGACCCCGTTGCGGCCGAGGGCCAGCAGCAGGGCCACACCGCCGACCACGGGGGGCAGCACGAGCGGCAGGGTGACCAGGGCCCGTACGAAGCCGCGTCCGGGGAAGTCGGTGCGGGCCAGCAGCCAGGCGAGCGGCACCCCGAGCACCAGGCTCACCGCGGTGGCCGCCGTGGCGGAGAGCAGGGAGAGCTGGAGCGCCTGCCACACCTCGGGCTTGCCGAGCTGGTCCGGGAGGGTGCGCCAGGGGGCCCGCACGATCAGCGCGAGCAGCGGCAGCAGCAGGAACGCCAGCCCGACGAGGGCCGGCAGCAGCAGCGGCAGCGGGGCGCCGCCCCGGACCCCGCCCCGCTTCCGGACACGCCCGCGCCGCGGCCCGCCCGTCAGGGTGTCGGCCGGGGTGTCGGACTTGTCGAGCGAGGCCACGGGATCACTCATGTCTTCAGGGGACGGGCTGCGGGACGGCGCGGGCAAGGGGGCCGCGCCGGGCGGCGGGTACGGCTTTCGTACGCGTCCGCCACGGCCGGCGCCGGTTCAGCATCCCGCGCCCCGCGTTCGGCACGCGCCGCTCGACGCGCGCCGGGACGGACAGGACCGACGGGCGCCGAGCGTATGGAACCGCCGGGCCCGACGGACGACCCGGGCGTATGGAACCCGCCGGGCCCGACGGACGACCCGGGCCTACGGAACCGCCGAGCCCGACCGGACCGCCAGGACCGGCGTCCGTATCCGGTGCGGGGCCGGGATCAGGACGTCGGCTTCAGGAAGCCGGCCTCGGTCAGGACCTTCTGGCCCTCCGGCGACTGCACCAGCGCGATGAACGCCTTGGCGGCCTCCGCGTTGGGCGCGTCCTTGAGCAGGGCGATCGGGTAGTCGTTGATGGCGTCGGCGGACTCGGGGAACTCCACGCCCTCCACCTTGTCGCCCGCCGCCTTCACGTCGGTCTTGTACACGACCGCCGCGTCCGCCTCCTTCAGCTCCACCTTGGTCAGGGCGCTCTTGACGTCCTGCTCGTAGGAGACCGGGGTGAGCTTGAGGTGGCTGGCGTCCAGCGCCTTCTGGGCGGCGGCGCCGCACGGCACCGTCTTGTCGCAGAGCACGACCTTCAGGCCGGACTTGGTGAGGTCCTTCAGGGAGGAGACCTTGTCCGGGTTGCCGGGCAGGGTGGCGATCTCCAGCTGGTTGCGCACGAAGGTCTCGGGGGTGGTCGCCGCGTCCTTCTTGTCGGTCACGATCGCCATGGTCTTCGGGCTGGCCGCCGCGAAGACGTCCGCCGGGGCGCCGCCGGTGATGCTCGCGGCGAGGGTGTCGCTGCCGCCGAAGTTGAAGGTGACCTTCGTGCCCGGGTGGGCCTGCTCGAACTCCTTGCCGAGGGTCGTGAAGCTCTCCTTGAGCGAGGCGGCGGCGAAGACGGTCACCGTGCCGGTCAGCTTCGGCGAGGAGGACGCCGAGGAGGAGGACTTGGGGGTCGCGGAGGAGGAGTCCGACGAGTCGTCGGAGGAGGAGCAGGCGCTCAGGGCCAGCAGCGCGGCGGCACTGACGCCGGCCACCTGCAGGGTCCGGGTGGTGCGGCGGGTCCGGCGCGCGGATCGGGTCATCACGGGTCTACTCCCTCGGAAAAAAAGAAACGAGAACGTGCGGCGCGCTGTCGCCGAAGCCTCCGTCGTGCTCTTCGGCCGTGCGTGCCTGTCAATCGCTCGTGAGTTGCTCTTCAGTTGTGAACTCTGGTGCGGCGTGCGCAGATCATACTGACGCAGATGCGAGCAAGAAGTCTCCTGTCGCATCGCATGAGCTGTGTGTTCCCGCTTGGGATGTACGCATGTGCGTTTGTACGGGGCCGCTTGCCGGGTACCGTCCTGCGGGAGGTGCTGCCCAGTGAGCCTGCCCCTGACACACGCGACCTCGCCCGCGCCCTCGCTCGCCGAACTCGCCCTGACCGGCGACCTGGACCGCCCGGCCCGGCTGACCGTGCCGGACCTGCTCGCCTGGCCCCAGCACCGGGTGGACGTCAGTTTCGACTGCGCCACCAGCGGCGTACAGCACCACGGTTTCGCGGGACCCCTGCTGCACGACGTACTGCGGGACGCCGGGCCGCGGTTCGACCCGGCGCGCCGCAAGGACCGGCTGCGTTTCCTGATCGCGGTGGCGGGCGCGGACGGGCACCACGCGCTGCTCACCTGGGCCGAGATCGACCCCGACTTCGCGCACGCCCCCGTCCTGCTCGCGGTGGGCGTCGACGGCACCCCGCTGGACCGGGCGGGCCCGCAACTGGTCCTGCCGCAGGACCGGTGCGGGGCCCGCCACATCAGCGGCATCAACGCCATCCGGGTGGACGGCCGTTACCCGGCCTGGTCCCCGGCCGCCGCGGGCTCCGCCTGACCGGGCCGACTCACCTCGACGGGCCGACTCACCTCGACGGGCTCGACGGACCGTCCGGAGCCGGGCCGACCGGGCTCGACAAGTTCAGCCCCACCGCTCTCCACCCCCTCACCCCGACCGGCCCCGCCGCCCGCACCCGCCACCCCCGCCTGACGCAGCGCCAGCCACACCCGGTCCCGGGTGAGCGGCAGTTCGGTGAAGCGCAGGCCCGTCGCGTCGCGCAGGGCGATGGCGAAGGCGGGGGCGACCGGGTTGAAGGGGCTCTCGCTCATCGACTTGGCGCCGAGCGGCCCGATCGCGTCGGCGGTCTCCATGAAGTGGACCTCGGTGCGCGGGATGTCGGCGTACTGGGGGAGCCGGTAGCGGCGGAAGGCGGCCGTCTCGACCTCGCCGCGCGCGTCGATCCGGACGTTCTCGAAGAGGGTCGCCCCGAGCGCCTGGGCGACCCCGCCCTCGACCTGGCCCCGGCACTGCATCGGGTTCATGACCTTGCCCGCGTCGGCCGCGTGCACGCTGCGCAGGATGCGGATCTCGCCGGTGCCGGGGTCGACGGCCAGCCGGAACCACTGGGCGTTGAAGGCGACCGAGCGCGGGGTGCCGCCGAAGTGCCCGTCGGCGGCGAACGTCACGCCGACCGCGCGGGCCGCCGCGTACAGCTCCTTCAGGGGCAGCCGGCCGCCGGGGTGGGCGACCGCCTCCTCCACGAGCCGGCAGTCGGCGCGCGGCACCCGCAGATGGGCGGCGGTGAAGTCGAGGAGCAGGTCGGCGAGGGCGCGGGAGGCACGCAGGGTGGCCTTTCCGGCGACGACGGTGCCGGTGGAGGCGAAGGCGCCGGTGTCGTGGCGGACGACGTCGGTGTCGGACTGCCGGATGGTGATGCGGTCGACGGTGGTGCCGAGTTCACCGGCGGCGATCTGCCGGTGCACGGTGGTGGTGCCGTTGCCGAACTCGGCCGTCCCGACGGCGAGATAGAAGCTCCCGTCGGGGAGCAGGGCGGCGCGGGCGTCGGCGATGTGGCCGCCGGGCGGGCCGGTCGCGATCATGGCGAGGGCGGCTCCCTCGCCGACCAGCCAGCCTTCCGGGGCGGGCTCGGCGACCGGTTCGCGCTGGGCGGCGCGGACGATGGAGAGGCACTGGTCGAGCCCGTAGCTGGCGATGTGCAGGTCCTCCTCCTCGCCGCCGGGGGTGATCATCGCCTCGCCGGGGCCGATGATGTTCCTCGCCTTGAACTCCAGCGGGTCGAGGCCGAGCCGGCGGGCGAGTTCGTCGAGGGCGGACTCCATCGCGAACATCACCTGGCCGAGCCCGTAGCCGCGGAAGGCGCCGGCCGGGACGGTGTGCGTGTAGACGGAGAAGGCGTCGACCTTCTTGTGCGGGGCGCGGTAGACGGCCAGGGACTCGCCGACGCTGTGGAACATGACGGCCGGCCCGTGGTTGCCGTACGCGCCCGTGTTGGCGACGACGCGGAGCCGGAGCGCGGTGAGGGTGCCGTCGCGGCGGGCGCCGGCCTTGACCCGGATGGTGAACGGGTGCCGGGTGGTGGCCCCGTGGAACTGCTCGGCGCGGGTGTACTCCAGCTTCACCGGGCGGCGCAGCCGCAGGACGGCGAGGGCCACGATGTCCTCGACCAGCATCTCCTGCTTGCCGCCGAAGCCGCCGCCGACCCGGCCCGCGACGACCCGCACCCGCTCCTCGGGCAGGTCGTACAGCGCGCACAGGGCGCGCCGGGTCAGGAACGGGGTCTGCGAACTGGTCCGGACGTTCAGCCGGTCGTCCTCGTCGAACCAGCCGACCGCGCCGTGCGTCTCCAGGCTGGCGTGCTGCACGCGCTGGGTGCGGTAGGTGTCCTCGTAGACGGCGTCGGCCGCGGCGAAGCCCGCCTCGACGTCGCCGATCTCGCCGTGCGCCTCGCCCACCACGTTGTCGCGGGGGCGGGAGATCCGGGCGGTGGCCGCGTCCTTGTCGTGCACGACCGGCGCGCCCGGGCGCATCGCGTCCTCCGGGTCGAGGACGGCGGGCAGCACCTCGTACGTCACCTCGACGCGCCGGCAGCCCTCCTCGGCGGCGCCCTCGCTGTCCGCGACGACGGCGGCGACGCGCTGGCCGATGTAGCGGACGGTGTCGTCCAGGACGCGGGTGTCGTCCGGGTCCTCCTCGGGGTGTTCGTGCCGGGCGGTGGAGAAGTGCCGTTCGGGCGCGTCGTGGTGGGTGAGGACGGCGTGCACGCCGGGCACGCGCAGGGCGGCGGAGGTGTCGATGGCGGTGATGCGGGCGTGGGCGTGCGGGGAGCGCAGCAGCTTCATGTGCAGCAGGCCCGGGATGTCGACGTCGAAGGTGTAGCGGGCGGTGCCGGTGACGACCTGGGGTCCGGCGGGGGCGGGCAGGTTGCGGCCGACGGCCTGGCCCGCGGCGGGCGCCTCGGCGTGGCGGACCCCGCGGACGGCGTCCTCGATGGCCCGGTAGCCGGTGCAGCGGCACAGGTTGCCCTTGAACGCGCGGGGCAGGTCGGTGAGCTGGTCCTCGTCCAGGGCGGCCGTCGTCATCAGGAAGCCGGCGGTGCAGAAGCCGCACTGGAAGCCCTGCGCGTCGAGGAACCGGCGCTGTACGGGGTGGAGTTCGCCGTCCTCGCCGGCCAGGCCCTCGACGGTGGTGACGCGGTGCCCGTCGGCGCGGAAGGCGGGGTAGAGGCAGCTGTGCACGGGCTCGCCGTCCACATGGACCGTGCAGGCCCCGCAGTCGCCCTGGTCGCAGCCCTTCTTCACGCCGAACCAGCCGCGGTCGCGCAGATAGGTGCGCAGGCACTGTCCGGGCCGCGGGGGCTCGGAGAAGGCCCTGCCGTTGACGTCGACCGAGAAGTCCATCAGGAACCGTCCTCCAGTTCGCGGCGGATCTCCTCCGCGTAGCGGAACGTCATGTGCCGCCGCCATGCGGGCAGTCCGTGGATGTCGTCGTACCACTCGTCGTCGGCGACGGCCGCCTCGATCGCCGCGCGCAGCCGGCCGGCGCCGGGCACCAGCGGGAACCACAGTCGTACGGGCCGCGCGGTCGCGGCGGTCACGGTGACCGTGAGGGAGTGGTCGAGCGGGTCGAGGGCGCCGATGACCAGCACACCGGAGCGGCCGAGGCCGTAGAGGGAGGCCTGCCGGAACGCGGTGCGGCAGGCGAGGGCGCGGGCGGGCAGGGTGACCGACCGCAGCAGCTCGCCCTCGGTGAGGACCTTGCGGCCCGCGCCGGTGACGAAGTCCGCGACCGGAACCCGGCGCCGGGAGCCGTCCTGGGCGAGCAGCAGGGTCTCTCCGTCGAGGGCGGCGGTCAGCGAGATCATCGGGCCGGCCGGCAGCGCGTTGCAGAGGTTGCCGCCGACCGTCGCCATGTTCCAGATCTTGAACGAGGCGAGGAAGGCGCGGCAGCACTGTTCGAAGAGGGGCGCGGCCTTCGCGGGGAGGGCCGCCGCGTACCGGGAGAGCTGGGCGATCGTGCAGGTCGCCGCGATCTCCAGGGAGCCGTCGGGCAGGGTCTCGACGGGGGTCCAGCCCATGCGGCTCAGGTCGACGAGCCGCCGCAGGTGCGGCTGCGGCTCGGAGAACAGGTAGGTGCCGCCGCCCAGCCAGGCGTCCCCGGGCCGCCAAGGCGCCGGGTCGCGGGCGTCTCGGATCTCCACCACCGTGTTCAGGTCCATGACCGCCAGTGAAGCAACGCGGACGGGTCCGGGACGACTGGTTCACAGCACGGAAACAACGACGTTTCCGGCGGGGTGGTTGGATGATCAAACAAGAGGCGTTCCGCTCATTTCACCTTGCATTTACGATGCTGGGACGCGCACTCACCTGGTGAATGCGAGATGCCGGGTGTCAGGCCCCCTGCCCGGCGGCCGCACAAGGAGCTACCGCACATGTACGTCGACCACCTCCTGAACGACGAGTCCCTCGGGCTGCGCCTGCTGTGGGCCGAGGAGCCACAGCTCCGGCAGGAGATCAGCGGGGTGACCGCCACCGACCTGGAGGACCCGGCGCGGTTCGTGCGGCCCGGTGAGGTGGTGCTGAGCGGTCTGGTGTGGTGGAGCCGCGAGGACGGCGCGGACCGGGCGGAGCGTTTCGTCTCCGCGCTGAGCACGGCGGGCGCGGCGGTGCTGCTGGCCGGGGAGGAGACCCACGGTTCGGTGCCGGACGATCTGGTGACGGCCTGCCGCCGCCACGGGCTGCCGGTCGCGGCCGTCCCGGCGCACATCATGTTCCGGGCCATCACGGACACCGTCTATCTCCAGCAGTGGGGCGAGCTGAGCCGCCTCCAGGCCCTGCCGGGAGCGGTGCGCGGCCGGCTGAACCGGCTGCTCGCCCGCGAGGCGGGTCCCGCCGCCGTCCTGGAGGCCGCCTTCGCCCACCTGGGCGGGGCCCGCGCCTCGGTCCTCACGGCGGCCGGCCGTACGGTCGCGGCGACCGGGGAGGCCGCCCCGCCGCCGGCCCGCGAGGCGGCGGCGCTGGTCGACGGCGGCTCCGGGGTCACGGTGCCGGTCGACTCGGGGACGGTGTCCCCGTACGAGCGCTGGTATCTGCATCTCCCGGAGGCCGACGACGTCCCGCCGAAGCTGCTGCGGGAGGTCGCCGAGGTGCTGGCCCGCTGCCAGGAGACGATGGTCCGCCGGGGCGCCGCCGAACAGCGGGCGGCCGACGAGCTGGGCGCGCTGCTCGCCCTGCCCCCGGGCGCCGAACACCCCTCCCTCCAGGCCGCGTTGCACGCCTGCGCGCTGGACGGCGAGGGCCCCTACCGGGTGATCGTCGCCGAGGCGGTACCCCTCGCCTCCGACGCCGAGGGCGGCGCCCGGCCGGTTCCGGCGGGCCTGGCCGAGGGCGCCCTGACCGAGACGGCCGCCCATCTGGCCCCGCGCCGCGCCGTGGTGGGCCGCCTCCCCGACGGCACGGCCTTCGCGGTCCTGGACGAACACACCCCGGACCCGGTGGCGGAGACGGCGGCGGTACGGGGACGGGGCGCGGGCCCCGGCAAGGACGCGGCACCGGCGGGCGGCCCGGGTCGCGCGGCCTCGGGGCCGGGAGCGGGAGCGGGGGGCGGCTCGGGGTGCGCGGTACCGGGGCCGGGAGCGGGAGCGGCGGGCGCCTCGGCTCGTACGGTCGCGGAGGCTTCGGCCGTACCGGGACCCCGGCGCCCGGCGGGTCCCCTCACGCCCGCCGCGCCGGAACCGTCCGCCGTCTGGGCGCTGCTGTCCGCCGGTGAGCCGGGCGTCGCGCTGCACGGCGGGACCAGCCGGGCCGACGGCGCCGAGGGGCTGAACGGGGCGCTGGCGCAGGCCCGTTACGCGCTCGCCTCCGCGCGCACCACCTCGCCGGACGCCTCCGCGCTCACCGACGCCGGGTCGCTCACCGGTCTGGACACGCTTCTCACCGGCATCCCCGCCGAGGTGCGCACCGCGTTCAGCCGGAGCGTGCTCGGCCCCCTCTTCGAGGCCGGGAACGCCTCGTTCGCCGCGCTCCTGGAGACCCTGGAGATCTTCCTCGCCTGCGACGGCTCCTGGTCGCGCACGGCGGAGGCGCTCCACCTGCACGTCAACACCGTCCACTACCGGGTGCAGCGCGTGGAGTACTTCACCGGCCGGGACCTGGCCCGCCTCTCCGACCGCCTCGACCTGCGCGCCGCCCTGCTGTGCCGCCCGCGCCGGCCGGTCGGGGCCTGAGGCGGGGCCCGGTCAGGTGCGGTCGATGTGCACGTTGGTCGACTTGACCCGGGCGGTGGCCTCCATGCCGACCTCCAGGCCCAGTTCCTCGACGGCCTCGCGGGTCAGCAGGGAGACCAGCCGGTGCGGTCCCGCCTGGATCTCCACCTGGGCGGCGACGTCTCCGAGCTTGACGGCGGTGACGATGCCGGGGAAGGCGTTGCGCACGGAGGTGTAGGAGGGGACGCCGTCCTCGCCGCCGGTCCCGGCCAGTTCCACCGAGAACGCGGCGAGGTCGCGGCCGTCGATGAGCCGACGGCCGCCCTCGTCGCGATGGGTGGTCATCCGCCCGGCATCCGCCCAGCGCCGGGCGGTGTCGGGACTCACCCCGAGAAGCCGGGCGGCCTGGCCGATGGTGTAGGACTGCATAGGCGCGACCATAGGCAGGTGGTCCACGCCCCTGCAAGCCGGGCCGGACGGGCCTCGTGACCCCCTGTCCGAACAGGTCGCGGGCGGCCGGAGACCCGGCGGCCGAGGGGGCGGGGCGGGCTCAGAGCGCCGAAACCTCGCCCGCGTACCGCACGCTGATGTGCCGCGCCCAGAACGGGCCGAGCGCCTTCTCCGGCACCGGTCCGGCCGTCGCCGGGTCGGCCGTCGCCGGGTCGGCGACGCCGAAGACCACGAACCGCTTCGCTCGCTCACCCGTTCCTCCCCGTCCGTCCGTCCGTCCGCCGAGCGGTCGTCGCGGTGAGGCGCCCCGACCGATACGGGACGCCCGGGGCGCACGTCCCGTATCGGTCGCCTTCATCAGGCTTCATTCGGCTTCATCAGGCTCCATTTGGCTTCAGTCCGGGGCGAGTTCAGCGCGTGGGCCTGCCCTGGGCCGCGTACGCGCGCAGGAACAGCGCCTCGACGAGGGCCATGTGCTCGATCTCGGACGGGTCGACGCTCTCGTTCGGGGCGTGGATGAGACAGCGCGGCTCCTCCACGCCCATGAGGATGATCTCGGCGCGCGGGTAGGTCTCGGCGAGGACGTTGCACAGCGGGATGGAGCCGCCCTGGCCGAGGAAGGCCATCGGCCTGCCGTAGACCTCGTTCATGGCGTCGCCGAGCGTGGTGTAGGCGGGGCCGTCGGTGGCCGCCCGGAACGGCGCTCCGGCGCTCTCGTCCTCGACGCCGACCCGCGCTCCCCAGGGCGCGGCCTCGGTGAGATGCCGGGTGAGGGCGGCGCGGGCGGCGACCGGGTCCATGCCGGGCGGCACGCGCAGGCTCACCCGGGCCCGGGCGGTGGGCGGCACGGCGGCGGCGGAGCCGACCACCGGAGGGCAGTCGATGCCGAGGACGGTGACGGCGGGGCGGGCCCACAGCCGGTCGGCCACCGAGCCGGTGCCGGTCAGCCGGACCCCGTCGAGCACCCCGGCGTCCGCGCGGAACTGCTCCTCGTCGTAGCCGGCCCCGTCCCAACCGCCTTCGCAGTCCAGGCCGTTGACGCGGGTGGCGCCGGTCTCCGGGTCGCGCAGGGTGGCGAGCATCTGGACGAGCGCGGCGAGGGCGTCCGGGGCGGGGCCGCCGAACATGCCCGAGTGGACCTCTCCGGCCAGCGTGTCGACGGTGACGACGACGTTGGCGAGGCCGCGCAGGGTGATGGTCGCGGTGCCGGTGCCGACCTCCGCGTTGCCGGTGTCGCACACCAGCAGCGCGTCCGCGAGGAACTGCTCCGGGTGCCGGGCCACGTACTGCTCCAGACCGCCGGTGCCCTGCTCCTCGGACCCCTCGGCGACGAACTTGACGCCGACCGGGATGTCGTCGCCGAGGGCGCGCAGCGCGGTCAGGTGCATCACGATGTTGCCCTTGCAGTCCGCCGTGCCGCGCCCGTACCAGCGGCCGTCGCGTTCGGTGAGGGTGAAGGGCGGGGTGGTCCAGGCGTCGTCGTCGAGCGGCGGCTGCACGTCGTAGTGGCAGTACAGCAGCACGGTGGGGGCGCCGGGCGGGGCCGGGCGGTGGCCGATGACGGCGTGGCTGCCGTCGGGCGTCTCGGCGAGGTGGACGTCGTGCAGGCCGGCCTCGGAGAAGGCGTCGGCCACCCAGCGCGCGGCCCGGTGGCACTCCTCGGCCGGGTACTGGCGGGGGTCGGCGACGGACGGGATGGCGACCAGTTCGGTCAGGTCCGCCTTGGCGCGGTCCATCAACCCGGCGACTTTCGCGGCGAGTTCGGACATGCTCAGCGCCTCCGTACGGTGTCGTCGGTCTTCAGGTCGGCCAGCTTGTCCTTGATCTTGTCCAGCTTGTCCGGGCAGTAGATCTCCAGGATCGTGGCCTCCGCGGCGAGCGCCCTGGTGTCGCCGATGACGGGCCGCTGGCCGACGAACGCGGCGCCGTTCGACAGGTTGATCTTCCACAGCGCCGACTTGAGGGCGCTGGCGGGATCGTCGCAGACCAGGCCGCCGTCGGTGCCCAGCAGGCGTTCGATGGCCCGGGTGTCGGGGCGCGGGTAGCCGGCCTCGACCGCCGCGTCGGCGAGCCGGTTGGCCTTGCTCGCGGCCTTGCTGCTGGTGGCGACGGTGGCGTACCGGATGAGGCCGGTGACGGCGAGCGCGAGCAGGACGACGATGGCTCCGATGTAGATCCATCTGTGCTCGGAGGCGAACCGGGTGGGACTCATGACGTGGCCTCCTCTTCGCGCGCGGCCTCGGTCTGCCAGGCGGGCTTTCGGAATTTGAGGAACGCCCAGGGGATCAGCAGACCGAGGATGATCAGACCGGCGCCGATGATGCAGACGTACGCGAGGACGCTGCCGCCGCCGAACTGCGAGGGCGGGACGAAGCCGATGGCGAGCGCGGCGGCCGAGGCCAGCAGGCCGACGACGCACAGGACGTTCAGGGCGGGGACGCGGTAGCCGCGGGGGTGGTCGGGCTGGTTCTTCCGCAGCCGCATGGCCGCGACGAACATCAGCAGGTAGACGATGAGATAGACCTGCGTGGTGATGGTCGAGAAGATCCAGTACACGTTCGAGACGTTCGGGATCAGCGCGTACATCAGCGCGATCACCGTGGTCACGACGCCCTGGGTGACCAGGATGTTCTGCTGGACGCCGAAGCGGTTGAGCTGCTGGAGGAACGGCGGCAGGTAGCCCTCGCTGCGGGAGATCTCCAGCAGGCCCTTCGATGGCCCGGCGAGCCAGGTCAGCATGCCCGCGAGCGACGCGGAGATCAGCATGATCGCCGCGATCGGTGTCATCCAGCCGATGTGGAAGTACGAGAAGAACGCGTCGAACGCCTGCATGACACCGGCGGTGAGGCTGGTCTGGTTGGACGGCACGACCCAGCTGATGGCCAGCGCGGGCAGGATGAAGATGAGCAGCACCAGGCCCATGGCCAGGAACATCGACTTCGGGTATTCCTTCGCCGGGTTCTTCAGCGAGGAGACGTGGACGGCGTTCATCTCCATGCCGGAGTACGACAGGAAGTTGTTGACGATCAGCACCAGGCTGGCCAGGCCGGTCCACTGCGGGAGCAGGTGACTGGTCGACATGGGCGCGGCGGAGGGGTTGCCCTGGCCGAGGAAGACGAGGCCGAGGACGACGAGGATCGTGCCCGGCACCAGGGTTCCGATGATCAGGCCCCAACTGGACAGTCCCGCGAGGGCCTTGGTGCCGCGCGAGGACACCCAGACGCCGGTCCAGTACAGGACCATGATCACGATGGCGGTGTAGAGGCCGTTCGAGGCGAGGGACGGATCGATGATGTACGCGAGGGTGCTCGCCACGAAGGCCAGCAGGCTCGGGTAGTAGAAGATCGTCATCGCGAACTGGCACCACACGGCGAGGAATCCGAGCGGCTTGGACAGCCCCTCGCTGACCCAGCGGTAGACGCCGCCGTTCCAGCCGGAGGCCAGTTCGGCGGAGACCAGGGCGGTCGGCAGCAGGAAGACGACCGCCGGGACCAGGTACAGGAACACGCAGGCGAGTCCGTACACGGCCATCGTCGGCGCGGCCCGCAGGCTCGCCACCGACGCGGTCGTCATCAGGGCGAGGGTCACCCACGTGAGCCTCGGCGCGGCCGGAACCGCCCGGGCGGCCTGAGCGGCCCGCGCAGTCTGCCGCGGTGCGTCCGCGGGCATGTCCATCGAACTCATCGGACCCCTCCCTGAAGCTGAAACGACCAGATGCCCAAAGCGTCGGACGGGGCAGCGGGGGGTGCACGGTGGGTGGGCCGTTTGGGGGGTGGGGGGGGGATGGTTGGGGGCGGGGGTGGGGCCGGCACTCGTGCCGAGCGGGGACGGACGACCGGCTCCGGAGGCCGGCTTTTCCGGGCCCGCTCCGGGCCACCTTGCCCGGTTGGGCAGCCTGCCGGGTCGGGGCGCTCTGCCCGGGTGGGGAGCCTTGCCCGGCCGGCTCGTATCGCCGGGGCGGGCCGCCTGCCTGGTCGGGTGGGTCGCCGGGGCGGGCCGCCTGCCTGGTCGGGTGGGTCGCCGGGGGACCCACATCGCCGCTCGGGCCGCCCCGGCCGGTTCCTCGGCGTCACCTGGCGGGTGACCCGTAGCGCCCGGCCCGGCGGATCCATCCAGTGGGCCCGCCCGCCTGGCCCAGCGGACTCCTCCAGTGGGCCCGCCCGCCCGGTCCGGAGGGGCCACCGACTGCCCCCGCTCCGCCCGGTCCGGAGGGGCCACCGACCGCCCCCCCGCCGCCCGTTCCGGCGGCGCACCGATCGAGCCCGCACCGCCAGGGGCGACCCCCCTCACTCGTTTGGGCCGCCCCGCTAGCCCCCGCCCAGCGGCACCCCCACGCTGAAAGTCGCCCCGGTCGTGCGGGGCCGTTGCCGGCGGCCGTTGCCGTTGGCCGGTGCCGGGTCCCGATGGTGTGGCCCCGCCGGGCGGCGGGCGGAGTTTTGCGGGGGGCCGAGGGAGGGGTCATGACAGTGGACGCGCGCCCATGACAGCCGCCGTGGACGCGGTGGCCGCCCCCGACGAAGTCGCCGCGTTCCTCGCCCGGTTGACCGGGCTGCTGCTGAGGTCGAGCGGCGAGGGCGCCGTCCTGATCGAGCGCACGGTCCGGGACACCGCGCACGCGCTGGGCGCGGAGGCCACCGTCCTCCTCGTACCGGACGGAGCGGCCCTGACCGTCACGGCGGGCGGCACCACCCGGACGGTGGCCCTGCGCGGCTTCCCCGAGGTGTTCCGGCTGGACCAGGTGGTCGCGCTGAAGCCGCTGGTACGGGACGTACGGTCCGGGCGGATCTCCGTGCCCGAGGCGGACCGGCGGCTCGCCGCGATCGAGTCGTCCCGGCCGCCCTACCCTTGGTGGCTCAAGCTCCTCGGCATCGTGCTCTTCACGCTGGGCTTCGCACCGCTGATGCAGGCCACCTGGTACGAGATCGGCGCGACGGCGGTCCTCGGCACCGTCGCCGCGGTCCTGGCCCTGACGGCGGACCGCCTCCCCCGGTTCGGGGCGGTGCTCCCGGTGGTCGTGTCGACGGCCGTGTCGGTGATCACCGTCGAGGTGTTCGCACGGGACCTCAGCCACGGCGGCCCCGTCCTGCTGATGCTGCCCGCCCTCTTCTACTTCGTCCCCGGCGACTACCTGAGCGCGGCCGCCGCCGAACTCGCCGCCGGCTACATCACCACCGGCGCGGTCCGGCTCGTCTACGCCGTGTTCCTCCTCGTCCAGCTCTACCTCGGCGTTCTGCTGGGCCTCGCCCTGACCGGTACCTCGACCCGCTCGCTCTTCGACGTCACGGCCACCGCCGATCTGCCGCGCTGGGCGCTGTTCCTCGGCTGGATCGTGTTCACCGTGGGCACGCTGCTCGCCTTCGCGATCCCGTTCCGGCTGCTGTGGCCGCTGCTCGTGCTGGTGTACGTCACGGTGGGCGTGCAGTCGCTGGTGACGAAGGCGATCGGCGAGACCGGCGGCACGTTCGTCGCGGCGGCGGTGCTGGCGGCGGTGGCGACCCGGCTGACCCTCCGCGCGGACCGGCCGCCCCGGCTGGTCCTCCTGCTGCCGGGCTTCTTCACCCTGACCGTCGGCTCCCTCGGCATGCGCGGCCTGACCACGCTGGCGGGCGGCCATGTCATCGCCGGCTTCCAGGACCTCCTGAAACTCGTCACGATCGTCACGGCCATCGCGGTCGGCATGGTCTTCGGCGCGACCCTGGCCCAGCCGCGCGCGACCCCGGGAGAACCATGACCGAGGAGCCCGGGTGTCCCGTCCCGGCCCGCGTGCCCGGGGTGGTCACCAGCCCGTCAGCAGGAGGTGGTTGAGGAGCAGGGCGAGGGTCGCCTGGGCGATCAGCCAGGCGCGAGGACGGGGGAGGAACGCGGCGGCCGGAAGCATCCACAGGACGAACGGCAGCCAGATCCGTTCGGTCTCCGCCTTGCTCATCCCGGAGAGGTCCGCGAGGAGCAGGGCGATCAGCGCGGCCACGACGAGAACGGCCAGCCGGGGACCGCCACTTCCGGGCCCGATGTCGGTCTCGCTGCCGGCTCCTGTGTCGGTCGCGGTGCCGGCCGTGCCCGGGCCGGTGCCGCCCCTGTCGTCCGTGCCCTGGGTCCTGGTGGCGGGCACCGGCGTTCGGGTACAGACCGCCGTGGCCAGGTGTACCGTCGCCCATCCCGCCCGGCGCAGCCCCGCGACGGACGCCGGCCCGGCGATCAGCACCGTGCAGGCGAGGTTCGCCCAGACCCAGTAGCCGTACGGCCGGACGCCGCCCGCTCCTTCGAAGTAACGCGTGACCAACAGGCGATATGCGTCCCACCAGTTGAAGCCGAAAAGCGTGAACACCACAGGGACGACGGTGAGTCCGGCCAGGACGAAGGGCAGCGGACGGAGCCGGGAGCCCGTGCCGAGCAGCACCGCCGCGCCCGCGATCACGGCGAACAGCGTCAGGCCGTACGAGAGATACGCGGTGAGCCCGAGAAGGAGCCCGGAGGCGAGGCCGGCCGTCCGGGGGCGGTGTCCGGAGACGGCGAGGGCGAGCAGGGCGACGGCCGAGGCGGCGACGGCGGCGAAGTAGCCGTCCGCTGAGGTGCCCATCCAGACGGCCGCCGGGGCGAGGACGAGGAAGGGTGCGGACCGCCGGGCGAGTGCTTCCCCCGCCAGCGTCCGGATGGTGACCAGCACCGCCGGTGCGGCGGTCGCGCCGACGGTCACACACCAGACGCCCGCCCAGGCCCCGCCGCCGAGCCCGATCCGGTCGAGGTACACGAAGGTGAGCGTGGCGGCCGGCGGGTGCCCGGCGATGTGCGCGGGCCAGTGGTCGGGGGAGTGGAGCAGGATGTGGTTCGTGAAGTCGCGCAGGGCTGCCGGGATGTCGTGGAAGCGGTTCACCGGGGAGATGACCTGGAGGTACTCGTAGCGCGCGGTGAGGCGGCCGGCCACGCCGCGCTGCCAGCCGTCGATCAGCGCGAGGGAGAACGTCCACACCGTCCCCGTGCCCCAGGCCGCCGGCAGCAGCCACCGCCAGGACAGCCGGGCGGCGAGCGGCGGTCCGTGCACGACGACGGCCGCGGCCACGGCGATCGCGGCGGCGGTGCCTGGTCCGACGTGGGGTCCCCAGCGCCCGTACAGCGGAGCCGCGCTGACGAACAGGGTGCCGTAGTTGTGCTCGATGGCGTATCCGACGACCGCGGCCGTCGCCACGAGGAGCGCCGCGCCGGCCGCGACGGCTAGGTCGCCGCGGAGTTGCCGGGGCCGTTCGCCGAGGAGGGGTCCGGACAGTTCGCCGGAGCGGGCGCGCGCACGGGCCCGGTGGGCGGCCGGGGCCAGTACCTGTGTCAGGCTGCGGGCGGGGCGGGCCGGGGAGGAGCCGCCGGAGCCGTCCCGGGCGGTGTTCGGGGGCGGGTCCGTGGTGGATGCCCCGCGCGAGAGTGAGGGTGCGGGTGACGGTGACGGTGGGGGCGGGGGCGGGGGCGGGGCGGGAGAAGGGACAGGGGACGGGGCAGATGAGGCGTCCTGGGCGCGGTCGTCGAGCAGATCGCGGGGGAGGCGGCCGGGGACGTCGCGGGGAAGGTCGCGGTTCACCCTCGCACGCTAGGCCGGACAGCCCCCGAAAGGGCCGGGCCAGGGGTGGGCGTCAGAGTTTCGTCATGGGTTGAGAACCCGTTCGGGGGGTGCCCGCGGCCTACGGTCGGTTCATGCCTCGGTCTCCCTCGTCCCCCGCGTTCTGGCGCAGCCCGCTGCGCGGCTCCTGGTTCACCTCCGTGCTCGGCCTGGTGCTGCTCGTCGGTATCACGGTGATGTTCGTGACCGGGCTGCTGTCGTACGCCGCGTACAACCCGAACCTCGCGGCGGTGAACGACAAGACCCCCGACAAGGGGCTCCTCGGCTTCTACCTGTTCTCGTGGCCGACTCACCCGGTCTGGCTGTACCGGCTCACGCAGGGCGTGCACGTCACGCTCGGCATCACGCTGATCCCCGTCCTGCTGGCGAAGCTGTGGTCCGTCGTCCCCAAGCTGTTCGCGCTGCCCCCGGCCCGCTCGCTCGCCCACGCCCTGGAACGGCTCTCCCTGCTGCTTCTCGTCGGCGGCGCCCTCTTCGAGTTCGTCACCGGCGTGCTCAACATCCAGCTCGACTACATCTTCCCCGGCTCCTTCTACACGCTGCACTTCTACGGCGCCTGGGTGTTCATCGCGGCCTTCGTGACCCACGCCGTCCTGCGGGTGCCGACGGCCCTGCGCAATCTGCGCGGGAGGCGACAGCGGGGTGAGTGGGGCGAGGGCGCGGGTGCCCACTCCGAGCGGACGGGCTCGGCGCCCTCGCCGACGGACACGGGACCCAATCTTCTCGGTGCACCGCCCGGCCGGCCGGGCTCGGCGTCCGAGGGGGCTGGTCCGGTGGCGAACGGCACTGAGCCGACGTCCGACGGCAGTGGGCCGGCGTCCGACGGCAGTGGGCCGGCGTCCGACGGCAGTGGGCCGGCGTCCGGCGGGTTTGGCGCGGCATCCGGGGAAGCGGCCTCCGAGCCCGGCGGGTTTGGCGCGGCATCCGGGGAAGCGGCCTCCGAGCCCGGCGGGTTTGGCGCGGCGCCCGGGGAACCCGCCTCCGAGCCCGGCGAATCCGGCTCGGCACACGGCGAATCCGGCGTGACGTCCGGCGGACCCGTCTCCCACCCTGGCCCGCGGGCCGCCCCGCCGGGTACCGAGTCAGGTCTCCCGGAAACGGGGCCCGGCCACCGGGGCTCCGACCCCAGCCCATCGGAGGCGATCCCCCAACGGCCGGGCCCTGCCTCCGGACGACCGGGTCACCCGGCCCGACCAGGCCGGCCGGCGGAGGCGCGCTCGCCAGTTCGGTCGGCGGAGCCGGTCCCGGCGGGTGAGCGGGCCGGGGCCCGTGAACCAGCGCGTCCCGAGGACGAGTTGATCTCCCCCGACCCGCTGCCGGCCACCGTCTCCCGGCGTGGCGCCCTCGCCTTCGTCGGCGGCGGGTCCCTGCTTCTGGCCGCCACCACCGTGGGCCACAGTTTCGACGCGCCGGTGCGGGAGACCGCGCTGCTCGCCCCGCACGGAGGCCCCGAGCCCGGCTCCGGCCCCGGCGCCTTCCAGATCAACAAGACGGCCGCGTCACGGGGCATCCACCGGACGGAGATCAGTGAAGAGGTCTGGCGCCTGGTCGTCCGGGGCAACGGACGGACGGCCAGGCTGAGCCGCGCCCAGCTCGGGGAACTCCCCCTGCACGAATCCGCTTTGCCCATCGCCTGCGTGGAGGGCTGGTCGACAGCCGACCAGGCGTGGCGGGGTGTACGGCTGCGGGATCTCGCGGGGCTCGTCGGCTACGACGGCGACGCGGCCCCGGACGTGGTCGTGGAGTCGTTGCAGCGGGCCGGGGCGTTCCGGGTGGCGGCCCTGCGGTACAACCAGGTCCGCGATCCCCTCTCCCTGCTCGCCCTGGCCGTGAACGGCGCGGACCTGACCCCCGACCACGGTTACCCCGCGCGGATCATCGTCCCCGCCGCGCCCGGTGTGCTGAACACCAAATGGGTCGCCCGGATGACGTTCGGAGCCCTGTGATGACACGACGGAGCCCTGACATGCGGGAGAAGACCGGGGCGCGGCGCCGGCTCGCGAGGCGCCACGGCCTGGACGGGCTGCTCCGGAGGGCCGCGGCGCGGGGACGGCGGATCGGGGAGCGGGTCGGGGCGCGGCTGCCGGATCGGCGCCCGGTCACCGTCCGGGAGGTGATCGGCAGCCCTCTCCAACTCCTGATGTTGGCCTTCACGTTCGCACTCTCCGCCTACGCGGCGGTGCGGCTGCTTCAGGGCGACTGGACCAGGGTGGCGCTCTGGTTCGCCGGCGCCGCGGTCCTGCACGACCTGGTGTTCGTGCCGTTGTACGCGGGCGTGGACCGGACTGTGTCCCGGACGCTGAAGGCGACGGGCCACCGGAACCGGACGATGTACGTCCGTGCTCCGGCGGCCTTCTCCGGCCTCCTGCTGCTGATCTGGTACCCGCTGATCAGCGGTCAGGTGGCCGACCACTACCGGTCGGCGACCGCCTTGCCAGGGGACGGCTTCCTGGCCCACTGGCTGCTGATCACGGCGGCGCTGTTCGCGGGGTCCGCGCTGTTGCTCGTCCTGCGGTCCGTGCGGCGGCCCCGGCCGGGACCGTTGCGCAGCGCCACGAAGGAACGGCCGCCGGCCTCCCACTGAGCGTCCGCGCGCCAGCCGGTCCGCGCCGCGTGGCGCAGCAGGGCCGGAGTGCCGACGCGGGCCCACGGGAAGGCGGCCCGGTCGGACGCTGGCCCGCGTTCCGGTACGCCGACGCCTTCTCCTCCGTTTCCGCCCTGGCCGCCCTCCTCGGGATCGCCGAGGGCGTCACTCAGAGCGCGCTCGGGGTGTGCGGCGCTGACGATTCGGACGTCCACCCGTTCGTCCACGTCCGCGCCCGCCACCGTCTCGGCGATCAGCAGCCCGCGAGGGGCGAGCAGTTGGGCGGTGCGGTGCAGGAGAGCGGCCGGGTCGCCGCCGATGCCGATGTTGCCGTCGACGAGGAGGGCGGTGCCCCAGCGTCCTTCGCCGGGGAGCGGCTCGAAGACCGACCGGTGCAGGGCCTGGCCGCCGAGCCGCACGGTCCGGGCGACGGCGGCCTCGCTGACGTCGATACCGAGCGCGGGCCGTCCCCGGGCGGCGAGTTCCGCCACGAGCCGGCCCGGCCCACACCCCACGTCGAGCACGGCGCCCTCGCAGTACGCCAGCAGTTGGAGGTCCACGGCGTCCGCCCGGGCGCACCAGCGCTCCACCTCCAACGGGAGCAGCCAGCCGTCGGTACGGCGCAGGAACAGAGGCCCGCGTTCGGCACAGAGCGCGTCCGCGTAGGGATCGGCGGCCCAGGGCAGGACGTCGGGCCCACCTCCAGCCCCACCCCAGCCCCGGCCTCCGGTCCGGTCTTCGGCCCCGGCCCTCGTCCCTGTCCCAGACCTGGCCTCCGCCCGAGGCAGGCCGGCCGGCCCCGGCCGCGCCACCCTCCCAGGCCCGAGTTCCGCCCGGGGCATGGTCTCCGCGTCCGCCGGGTGTCCGGCTCCGGTCCAGGCGGACGCCCCGGGGTCGGCCTCCGCCCCGGCGGAATCCACCCCTGACGTGGTGTTTTCCGGGACCGGGCGGGGCCGTCGGGGGCCCGTTACGCCGGGCGGTGTCGCACCGCGCGCGGCGCTCATCGGGCGGCGCCCTGTCCGGCGGCCGGCCGCACCGAGTCCCGCGCCACGGCCTGCGCGGGCACCGGGTCCGAGGCCGGTTCGGTGCCCGCACCCGCACCCGCACCCGTAGCCGTAGCTGGGGCAGGGCCTGTGACCGTCACCGGACACCGCACAGGACCCCTCGTCGGAGACTGCACCAGCCCCGTCACCGGAGACTGCGCCGGGCCGCCCCGCAGGCGGGCCAGTTGTGCCGCGAAGGAGCCGTGCGGTGCCGCCGAGGCCACCGCCGTCGCGTCGGGTGCCGTGTCCACGTCCCGCAGCCGGGGCAGGTCCGTGACGCGCAGCCCGGCCTCGACCAGCCGCGCCCGCTGCACCGCACCCGTGGTGTCCGTCGACATCGGCACGCCCAGCAGCAGCGCCGGATCGGGCTCCGCCAGGCCCAGCGCCCAGAAACCGCCGTCCTCGGCCGGTCCGAAATACGCGTCGCAGCCCGCGAAGTCCACGGTGAGCAGCTCGGGCGTCACCTGGGGAGTGTCCATGCCGACGAGCAGCGCGGGGCCGTCGCAGCGCGCGAAGGCCGCGGCCAGCCGTTCGTCCAGGGTGCCCGCGCACTGCCGTACGACGTCGAAGCCGTCCGGCAGCCAGGCGCCGGGCGTTCCGTCGAGGACCAGTACCCGGCGCCGAGCGGGCGTGGCCGCCACCGCACGCAGGGTGTCAACGAGAGCCGCTTCGGCGAGCGATGCCGCTTCCTCGGGGGTGAACGCCGGTGTCAGCCGGGTCTTCACCCGGCCGGGCCGCGGTTCCTTGGCGATGACGAGCAGGGTGACGCCCTCGGGACCTCGGGGATTCTCCGGACACGCGGGGTCGACGGTGCTTGCGGGGCTCACTGGACGGATCCTCCTCGGGGTGTCGCGGGCGCCGACGCCGGTACACGAGCCGGCGGGGGAGCGGTGGCCGAGGCGGGCACCGGCGTACGGTCCTGGTCCTCGGCGCCGTCGAGCACTGCCTGCGAGGGCGCACCGTCACCACCGGCACGGGTACCGGCACGGGAACGGATGCCGGCCGCGGGCCGGTCGGCAGACACCGGCGGCTCGGCCAGTACGCGGCTCATGTCCCGGACCGCCTGGCAGGTACCGCGCCAGGTCCCGGTCACCTTGGAAGCACCCGTGCGCGGCAGATACGGCACGTCGTGCTCGGTGACGCGCCAGCCGGCGTCGGCGGCGCGGACCACCATCTGGAGCGGGTAGCCGCTCCGCCGGTCGGTGAGTTCCAGCCCGAGCAGCGCCTCACGGCGGGCGGCGCGCAGCGGCCCGAGGTCGCGCAGCCGCAGCCCGGTCCGGCGCCGGAGCATCCGGGTCAGCGCGAGGTTGCCGGCGCGGGCGTGCGGCGGCCAGGCCCCGCGTTCCCGCGGCCGGCGTCTGCCGAGCACCAGATCCGCCTCGCCCGCCAGGACCTCGGCGACAAAGGGCTGGAGCAGGGCCGGGTCGAGGGAGCCGTCGCAGTCGCAGAAGCAGACGATGTCCGCCGTGGCCGCGGTCAGCCCGGCGTGGCAGGCGGCGCCGAACCCGCGGCGTTCCTCGCGCACGACGGTGGCGCCGAGTTCGCGGGCCAGTTCGGCGGAGCCGTCCGTGGAGCCGTTGTCCACGACCAGGGCCCGCCAGGTGGGGGGAATGCGGGACAGCACCCAGGGCAGGGCGCCGGCCTCGTCGAGGCAGGGCAGGACCACGTCGACGTCCGGGTTCGGTACGGGAAAGGTCGTCACGGCCTCACCCTACGAACGCGAAACGGACATACCGGACTTCGGGACCTTACGAAACTCGGACGTCGGCCGCGGGCAGCCGCGCCGGAGCCGGCCCGGTGGGACGCTGGAGCCATGCATCGACCGCACGAATCACCAGGTACCGGCACCGACGAGGGGCAGAGCCCCGGCGCCGGTGCGCGTGCCGGCGCCGGTGTCACCGCGAGGAAGGAGCCGGCTCCCGGCGTGGCGGCCCCCCGGGTCCTCGTCGTGGACGACGACCCGACCGTGGCCGAGGTCGTGTCCGGGTATCTCGGCCGAGCCGGCCACCTCGTGGACCGCGCCGCCGACGGCTCCGCCGCGCTCGCCCTGGCCGCCGCGCACCGGCCCGACCTGGTGGTGCTCGACCTGATGCTGCCCGGCATGGACGGCCTGGAGGTGTGCCGCCGGCTGCGCGCGCAGGGGCCCGTGCCGGTCATCATGCTCACCGCGCGCGGTGACGAGGACGACCGGATCCTCGGCCTGGAGGTCGGCGCCGACGACTACGTCACCAAGCCGTTCAGCCCCCGGGAACTCGTCCTGCGTGTCGAGTCGGTGCTGCGCAGGGCGCGTCCGGCCGTCACCGCGCGCCCGCTGAGCGCCGCTGGGCTCACCATCGACCCCTCGTCCCGCCGCGCCGCGAAGAACGGCGTCGAACTCGCCCTCACCCTGCGGGAGTTCGACCTCCTCGCCTTCTTCCTGCGGCACCCCGGACGGGCGTACGCGCGCGAGGACCTGATGCGGGAGGTGTGGGGCTGGGACTTCGGCGACCTGTCGACGGTCACCGTCCATGTGCGCCGGCTGCGCGGCAAGGTCGAGGACGACCCGGCGCGCCCCCGCCTGATCCAGACCGTGTGGGGCGTCGGCTACCGCTTCGACGAGAACGGCGCCGGGACCGGGATGCCCGCTTCCACCCCCGCCACGCGCCAGGAAGAGGCCCGCCCGTGAACGCGATACTGGCCATGGCCCTGTACGCCTTTCTGGGCGCCGCCGCGGCGGGCCTTGGCGGTGCGGGGGTGCTGTGGCTGATCCGGCGCCGTTCGCTGACCGCCTCCCTGGCGGTCGTGGCGGCTGTGGCGGTCTGCGCGATGCTCGCGGGCACGCTGGTCGTGGCGTGGGCGATGTTCCTGTCCTCGCACGACCTGTATGTGGTCACCACGGTCGTCGCCATGGCGGCCGTCGTCTCCCTCGCCACCGCGTTGCTGCTCGGCCGCTGGGTGGTGGCCCGGAGCAGGGCGCTGACGCTGGCCGCCCGTTCCTTCGGTGACGGCGGCGACTTCGCGGCGCCGACGGGCCCGGCGACGGCGGAACTGGCCGCGCTCAGCCGGGAGTTGGCAGCCACCAGCCGGAAGCTGGCGGAGTCGCGGGAGCGTGAGCGTGCCCTGGAGACCTCGCGGCGCGAACTCGTCGCCTGGATCTCGCACGACCTGCGTACTCCGCTGGCGGGGCTGCGGGCGATGTCCGAGGCGCTGGAGGACGGGGTGGCGGCGGACCCGGACCGCTATCTGCGCCAGATCCGTACGGAGGTCGAACGCCTCAACGGCATGGTCGGCGACCTCTTCGAGCTGTCCCGCATCCACGCGGGCGCCCTGGCCCTGTCCCCTTCCCGGGTCTCCGTCTACGACCTGGTCGGCGACGCCCTCGCGGGGGCGGACCCGCTGGCCCGTGAGCACGGCGTGCGGCTGGTCGGGGACCGTGTCGAGCAGGTGCCGGTCGAGGTGGACGGCAAGGAGATGAGCCGGGTCCTCGGCAATCTCCTGGTCAACGCGATCCGCCGCACCCCCGCCGACGGCACCGTCGCGGTCACCGCCGAACGCCGCGAGGCGGGAGTCGTCCTGTCCGTCACGGACGGCTGCGGCGGTATCCCGGAGGAGGACCTGCCGCGTGTCTTCGACACCGGCTGGCGCGGCACCCACGCCCGCACCCCGCCCGCCGGAGCGGGCCTGGGCCTCGCCATCGTCCGAGGCATTGTCGAGGCCCACAGCGGCCGCGCCGCCGTCCACAACGTCCCCGGTGGCTGCCGCTTCGAGGTGACCCTCCCGATGTCGGCGGGGGCGTGAGCGACCTTCCCGATGTCGGCGGGGGCGTGAGCGACCTTCCCGATGCCGACGGGGTGTGAGCGACCCTCTCGATGCCGACGGGAGCGCGGACGAAGCCTCCTCCTGCCCCTCTCGCCCTACTCCCCCCGCAATCGCGCCCCCGCGAACTCCCGCATCCCCTCCGTGAATCCGGTCTCCGCCTTCCAGCCCAGCTCGGCGCGTAGCCGGGCCGAGTCGGCGGTGATGTGACGGACGTCGCCGAGGCGGTACTCGCCGGTCACGACCGGCTCGGGACCGCCGTGGGCGGCGGCCAGGGCGTGGGCCATCTCGCCGACGGTACGGGGCTCGCCGCTGCCGGTGTTGTAGACGGTGAGCGCGCCCATCCGCGGGCTCGCCTCCAAGGCGGCCACGTTGGCGGCGGCCACGTCCCGCACGTGGACGAAGTCCCGGCGCTGGCCGCCGTCCTCGAAGACCCGGGGCGCCTCACCGCGGGCGAGCGCGGAACGGAAGAAGGAGGCGACACCGGCGTACGGGGTGTCGCGGGGCATCCCCGGGCCGTAGACGTTGTGATAGCGCAGCGACACCGCGGAACCGTCCGTCGAACGGGCCCACGCGGCGGCGAGGTGCTCCTGCGCCAGCTTGGTCGTCGCGTACACGTTGCGCGGGTCGGCGGGCGCGTCTTCCGCCACCAGCCCGGGCGTCAAATCCGCACCGCAGCGCGGACACCGCGGCTCGAACCGGCCGGCGTCCAGATCGGCGGCGGTCCGCGGACCCGGTCGCACCACACCGTGCCGCTCGCACGCGTAGCGCCCCTCGCCGTACACGACCATCGACCCGGCGAGCACCAGTCGCCGTACCCCCGCGTCCGCCATCGCGGCGAGCAGCACGGCCGTGCCGAGGTCGTTGCGCGACACGTACTCGACCGCGTCACCGAACCCCACGCCAAGGCCCACCATCGCGGCCTGGTGGCAGACGGCGCCGACGCCGACGAGCGCGCTCTCGACCGCCTCGGCGTCCCGCACGTCCTGCCCGTCCCGCAGGTCGAACACGACCGGTTCGTGTCCGCGCGCCCGCAGCGCGTCCACGACATGGCCTCCGATGAATCCGGCTCCGCCGGTTACCAGTACACGCATGCCCTGCACGCTAGGCGCGGCACCCCCGTCCGCGGCGGTACCGCGCCCGACACGTCACTGCTCCGTAAGGCCTCGACGCCGGTAAGACCCGGGGGGCGAGGACCTCGGCATCGTGGCGACGCGGTTCACATGCGCAGCAGCCGCTGGGTGATCTCCCGGTACTCGCGCAGCGCGTGGCGGAGTTCGTCGCCCTGGGTCTCCGGGTCGCGGTCCTGCCAGTTGTCGTGGAGGGCGGCGCGCCGCTCGGTGAGGGCGCTCATGACCTGGGCAGCCGCCTCGTCGAACGCGGTCTCGGCCTCGCCGAGCGCCTCGCGCGGGCTGGTGGCGAAGGTGTTGAGGGCGTGGTTGAGCCGCTGGGTGAGTTCGCCCCGCTCGTCCGGCCCGAGCAGCGGCTCGGGGCCTGTCTCCCGCCGCCCGGTGGACCCGGACTGCCGGTCCGGAGGCTGCTGGGCGCGTGTCTGGTCGTACATCATCGTGGGCCACTTCCTGTACGTCGTACCGGCCGGCCGCGCGGGGGCGTTCGGCGGGTACGGTCGGGGGCCCGCCCGCGAGGGGCTGCCGTCGCGACGACGGTCACCGTGGTGACGTGGTGACGTGGTGACCGGTTCGCGGACCGCCGCGCCGGTCGTGTCGGTGACCGCGGCTGCCCGGTTCGTCGCTGAGGCATGGGCCGGCTGTGCACCGGGCTGTCAGTCAACGCCGGGTGGGTGCCGGTGTCAACGCGGTCCACGGCCCCGGCCGCGCCCGGCCGGTCCCCGGAGCCGTACGCACGGAGCCGTACGCACGGAGCCGTAGGCACGGACTCGTAAGAACGGAGCCGTACGGGCATGGGGGCGACCCGGGTCCGTACCTGCACGGGCGACCACAAAGCCCCGAATCCCGGGGTGCCGGGGTGCCGGGGTGCCGAGGTCCCCGAGTCCCGAGGTCCCGGAGTCCCCGTACGTTCAGGGGCCCGCGTCCCGTACGGGTTCAGGCGGTGGCGGCGCCGGCGTCGGCCCCGTCCGTGGCGCCCCGCGCCGCACGCCGGTACTCGGCGTTGATGCGCTGCGCTTCTTCGAGCTGGTCCTCAAGGATGACGATGCGGCAGGCGGCCTCGATCGGGGTGCCCTTGTCGACCAGCTCGCGCGCGCGAGCGGCGATCCGGAGCTGGTAGCGGGAGTAGCGCCGGTGGCCGCCCTCCGACCGGAGCGGGGTGATCAGGCGGGCCTCGCCGATCGCCCGCAGGAAGCCCGGCGTGGTGCCGAGCATCTCGGCCGCCCTGCCCATCGTGTACGCGGGATAGTCGTCGTCGTCGAGACGACCACTGAGTGGAGTGTCCGCTGTCATTTCACCTCGTTGTGGCACGCGTCGAGGGGCCCCGATGCCGTACGGCACCAGGGCCCCGAAGGAAATTGAACACCATCTGCCGGCTCTACTGCGGAGCCGACCGTCTGTTTCCGCTTCCAGGCCCGAGTGGCGGGCGGGAGAGCGGGGATCGCGGTTGCGTGACCGGGGACCACCTTCCAATCCTGGGCCTTGCGGTACCCGCGCCCGAAGCCTCTGGGGCCACTCTCGGACGGGGCGATCCTGATGGCGTCTGCTTCCTCAGTCCTTCCTTGAACGGTTCTCGTGCCGGTCCAGCGCGTGTTTCCCGCGGCCCGGCGATGCCTACAAGAGAAACCCTAGCCACGCCACCGCGCGATGTCTACCGTCACCACGATAGATTTCGGTTCGCGCGTGTCGCAGAAATTGTGCGGCCCGCGGTGAACCGGGAGAGGGGCGGGGCGGCGGGTGGGGCGCCTGAATAGAATCGGCTCCCATGTCGAACCCTGACGAGCTGCTCGTTGACATCTCCGCCATGGTGGAGACCGGGCACAGTACGCAGATGTCGTTGACAGTGGTGGTCGGCGGCACCGTCATCACGGGCCGGCTGGCCCCCGAAGCGGTCTGGCGGGAACGGGTGTCGGAGGTCCTCAGGGACTCGGACCGGCTCGGCCCGTTCTCCGGCATCTTCGACACGGGCCGGACGGCGGCCCGTTCCGAGGCCGCCCCGCGACCCACCCACCTGCACTTCCACCTCGCCCGCATCCTCCAGGGCAGCGTCGGAATCCCCGAGACCGGCGGCATGTACCGCGTCGCGATCAAGGACGTCGGCGCGTGGACGGTGGGTGACTTCAGCTACTCCGACCAGTGAGCCGGTGAGCCCGTCCGACGGGCGAACGTGAAGGTGAACGTCAACGACATGAGGGCCCCGCCGACGGATGCCGGCGGGGCCCTCATGGGTTCTGCTCTCGGTGCTGCTCGCTACTGTTCGTAGCCGCTCGGCACTGTCCTCGGGCCGCGAACGGCCCTGACCTCACGCTTCGAGCGGCGCGGGGCTCCCGAGCAGCGCGGAAGCGTTCTGCATCGGGCTGAGCGCACGCGGCGGAGCGGCCACCTCGGGGGTACGGCAGGTGAAGCCGAGGCGGGCCATGGCGCGGGTGACCTCGCCGCTGGTGAAGTCGCGGCGGTCCTGCCGGGTGATGACCTCGCCGACCTGCTTGACGGGGTAGTGGCAGCGGCCGATGATCACGGATTCCCCCGTGACGGGTTCGGGCTTGACGCCCTTCATCGAGTCCAGCACGCCGCTCTTGGTGAGATCGAACGGGAAGCGGGCGATGACACAACGCATGGGTGCCTCACAGGTGACGGGGGACGGTACGGGGTGGAGACGGGGAGACGAGAGTGCGGCCGGATGACGGCGCGATGTCGGCCGGGCGTGTCTGACCGGACTGACCTGACCTGACCTGACCTGACCTGACCTGACCGGGCCGGCCTCGCGGCCTGCCGGTGTGCGGCTGGGCCGGGCCGGACGGTCAGCCGGAGAGCGCGAGGGTGCCCGGACCGCGGAGCCGGCCGAGGACGTCCCGTACGCGGAGGTGGTCGGTGTAGGCGGAGCCGTCGCGGACGGCGGCGAGCTGCGCCGCGGTGACCGAGTCCGTGCACTGGTCGTCCTCGTCGCAGACGAGGAGGTGGGTGACACCGGCGCTCGCCATGACGGACAGCGCCACCTCGACGGTCATGTCGGCCCCGACACGCGGCGTGGAGGAGTCCTCACGGCCGACGAGACCCAGGGGTCCGACGAGACCCAGGGGGAAGGACCCGGCGGCACGTGTACCCGGCTGCCGGTCCTGCTGCCTCGACGGAAGCTGAATGATCGTCAAAGGGTGCCTCCTGCGGCGTGGTTGCGAAACGGACGTACGGAGGGGGGTCGGTGCGGACCGGGCCCCGGAAGTCCAGGCCCTGGGAGCCCAGGCCCGGGTAAGCCCAGGCCCCTGAAGTCCAGGCCCCGGGAGACCCGACCCGGGTGAGCCCAAGCCCCGGAAGGCCCAGCCCGGGCAAGACCGGCCCCGGGAAAGTCCAGCCCCGGGAAAGTCCGACCCCGGAAGCCGGCACTCGGAAGGCCGGAGCCGGGAAGGCCAGGCCCAGGGAAGCTCCGGCGGGGCAAGGCCCAGCCCGGACCAGCCCAACCCGGAGTAACCAGACCACCCCAAACACGAGGAAACCGGACCAACCCGGACCACCCCCGGCTAGCGCTGCTCGGCGACTGGACGCGTGCCCGTCTCCGCGGCGGTACGGCGTCCACTCGTCTCCGCGCCCCGACGCGCGCCACCCTCGGTGCTGCGCCGCGCGCCCCCCTCGGACGTGCGGTGGGCCCCCGCCCCGGCGGGCCGGCCGCCGCCGCGTTACTCGACGTCCGTGGCCGTCGCCAAGGCCGTCACCAGCAAGCCCGAAT
>NZ_JBEYFY010000051.1:0-47943 GCF_040703595.1 Streptomyces sp. NPDC007084 | reverse complement strand
GCCACTCCGCCCTCCTCAGCGACGTCTCCGAGAACTACCAGTACAGCGAGAAATCCCTCACCCAAATGTGGTCCTCCGTCCGCATCGGCCGATAAGCACACCCACCGCGACACTCCGAAGGGCCGGGTCTTCCCAGACACCCGGCCCTTCGTCGCTGCCCACGGCGAAGGGGCACGGCGCACCCGGACAGCACCCATATCAAGGTGATGTGGCCCAGCTATCAATGTGTACGAGGGGAAAACCAACCGGCCCTTTCGGTCGTCCCACACTGGTAAGCCCGTCCACCCACGTGTCCGAGCCATGGCACATCCAAGTGATTGGGGAACGACGTGCACAGTGCGGCACTGCGATTCGGCGTGCTCGGCTCGATACAGGCCTGGCACGACGGCACACCCGCGGAACTGGGCCCTCCCAAGCGGCGCGTTCTCCTCGCCCGCCTGCTCCTCAACACCGGGCAGCCGGTGTCCGTGGAGCGGTTGTGCCGCGACCTGTGGCCCGCGGGCGACCGGCCCGCGGCGGCGGCGTCCACCGTCCACTCCCACATCAGCCGGCTCAGGACGATCCTCGAACCGGACCGGGCCGCGCACCAGCCGTCGAGTCTCCTCGTTCGGGAAGCCTCCGGCTATCTGCTGCGTACCTCGCCCGAGGCGTTGGACGCCGCGGCCTTCGAGGAGTTGCTCACCGAGGCAACGGAGGCGCTGCGGCAGTCCCGTGGCGACGAGGCCCACGACAAGGTAACCAAGGCCCTGCGGCTGTGGCGGGGACCGGCCTTCTCCGAGGCGGCCGGCTTCGGTTTCGTCGCGTCCGAGGTCAGTCGCCTGCAGTCGCTGCGGCAGACGGCGGAGGAAGTGCGGGTCGGCGCCCTGCTGAACCTGGGACGTGAGGACGCCGCGGTGTCCCTGGCCGAGGCCCTCACGGTGACCGCGCCGCTCCGCGAGGCTTCCTGGGCGCTCCTGATGAAGGCGCTGTACGCGACCGGGAGGGGCGCCGAAGCCCTTCGGCAGTACGAACGCTTCCGCCGTGCCCTCGCCGAGGAGTTGGGAGTGGATCCCGGCCCGGCGTTGCGGGCCCTGCATCTGGCGGTACTGAACGAGGACTCTCGGGCCGTTCTCCCGGATCGCCGTCCGCCCACGGTGACCGTGGCTCCCGCCGCGCCGGAGAGGGAGGACGGGGCGCCGCTGTTCGGCCGGGACCACGAGTCGCGCCGTATCGCCGACACCGTACGGCGGACGGCCGACGGCAAGGGGACGCACTGGGTGTTCGTCTCCGGCGGCCTGGGCACGGGCAAGACCCGGCTGTTGGAGCAGACCGCCGCGGCCGCCGAAAGCCAGGGATTCGCACAGGTCCGGCTGGTCTGCTGCGGTCCTTGCGACGACTCGCTGAGCAACGCCGTCTTCGGCCCGGCTGCCCGCCTGCTCGCGCAACTGCGCGCGGGACCGCCCACGCCCTCCGCCGCGGCGTACTCCAGGGAAAGCGCCCTGACCGAACTCCTCGGGGAGCTCGCCGAGCGGGCCACGGTGGTGCTGGTGGACGACCTGGACGGACTGTGCGAAGCGTGCCGTGAACTCGTACACCATCTCAGCGTGCTGCTGCGGGAGCAGCCCGTCGTGGTGGTCTGTTCGTCCGCCGAGCGGGCCGCTCCCGGGACCGCCTCGCTGACGTCATCGGTCGCCCGGCAGCGGGCCTTGTGGGTCCGCCTGCGTCCGCTCTCCGTCGAGGACGTCTCCGCTCTGCTGACCTCCGTCGGAGAGGCCCGGTCCGCTCCCCCGGGGCACGCGTTCGCGCTGCACCGGCGCAGCGGGGGGAATCCGTTCGTCCTGAGCGCGTTGCTGGAACTTCCGCCCCGGCACCGGGTCGGCCCCGACGCCGTCGTGCCGCCCGCGCTGGTGAACGTCGTCGCTGCCCGCCTCGACGCCCTGCCCGAGAGCGCCCGTGCGATGGTCACGCGGGCGGCGGTGTGCGGCCCCGATCTCGATGTCCCCCTGCTGGTGCGCCTGTTGGACATTTCTCGCGAGGAACTGCTGAAGCTGGTGGACACCGCGGTCCACGCGGATATCCTCACGTGGCAGCCCGGCCCCCGCTCGGCCGACGACCCTCCCGGGACGGCGGGAGCGGGCGGGTACCGGTTCACCGGCATCATGGACGAGGCGGTGCTCGCCACCCTCACCCAGGCGTCCCGGCAACTCCTGCACGCGTCGGTGGCCAAGGCGCTGCGCGGCCGGGGCGGGCACGACCACGCCCTCGCGGTCCGGCACCTGATCCAGGCGGGGCCGCTGGCGTCCCGTGAGGACCTGGCGCAAGAGTGCCGCGCGGCCGGCCGGTACTGCGAGGAGCGGGGGCAGCTCGCGCTGGCCCACGCCTGGTACGCGAAGGCCGCGCGCTTCGGGGGAGGCGTGACCCACGGCCCGCACCAGGACGTCACGGCGGGCCGGCACTTGCGCCGGGGCACAGAGCGAGCCGGGCGTCCCGGCCCGCCCGCCTCGGACAGCGGACGGCCTCACGCGGATCACAGCGGCTCCTCACGCCCTCCGCCGGCACACGCGCGATCGGATACGACCCTTCCCCAGGCCGGATCACACGACGAACACCCGGCTGCCTGAGGCATCTCCCTGGCCCTCCGGCGGAGAGCGATCAGGTTCGACCCCATCACCCACACCCTGCACAGACGGAGTAGAGATGTCCGACCTACGAGGCAAACTGAGGCGCCGCACCCCCTCGGGTGACAGTGCCGCCGCCCAGTCAGAGCCCGCCGAGACGCCGGAGGCCACCGAGCCGGAGCCCCGGTCCGGTCAGGCGCAGGCCGGCGCGCCCCAGGGCGTCGGCGCCGACGCGCCCGCCACGCCGGTCTCGGGGACAGCCGAGACAGCGGCCGGCCGACCGGCCGCCGCCGCGACCGCGCAGCGGAGGAACGCGCCACAGGCCATCGCCGCCGCTCGCACGGCCGCGTCGGGGGCCGGCAACGGGCCAGACGAGGACTCGCCCGACGGGCGCTCCGGCCCGAACAAGCCCATCCTGGCCGGTGCGGCGATCGTCGGGGCCATCCTCGTCACCCTCCCGTTGCTGCTCGTCGGCGCGAACAAGCACGAGGACAAGAAGGCACAGGTAGAGCCGGTCGCCGTGGGCAACCAGGCGGACACCGTGCTGGACGGTGACGATCCCCAGGGAAGTGGCGACTTCGTGGTGGAGTCGCCCACCCCGTCCCCCTCCCCCACGGTGTCGAAGTCCCCGAAGGCCCCGAAGTCCGCTTCGCCGAGCCCGAGTCCCTCGGCGGAGAAGCCGAAGGAGCACAAGGCGCCCGCGGCGGTTGCCGCGCAGTCCGCCGTGGCCGTGAAGCCCCCGCAGAACTCGGCCGCGGGCGCCGTGCTGCGGCTCGCCGGAAACGATCTGTCGGCACGCCACATCTGCTACCGCGCCTACGTGTCCGGCCAGGGGTGGCAGAAGCCGGTGTGCGATGGCGCGATGGCCGGCACAACGAACCAGAACCGTCCGATCAAGGCCCTGAACATCGCGGTGTCCGGCAGCGGCGGCTCGTCGGCTAATGCCTTCGTCCACAACCCCGCCTCCAAGAACGGCAAGGGCAAGTGGATGCCGGAGTGGACGACCCTCAAGGCGGACGGCGCGAACAACTACATCGGCAGCACGGACAAGAGCGCGCCGGTCATGTCCGGCTTCGCCATCAACATCGGCAAGGGCAGGATCTGCCAGACGGCCAAGGTGCACGCGGTCGACTGGTTCGGCAAGGGCTGCGCCGACGCCCGCCCCCGCCTCACCTTCGGCGGTTCCCTGAGGAACGACCGCTACCTGGAGGCGGTCAAGCTGACCGTCTGACCCTCTGACGTCCGATCGGCCGGGAGCGTTGGACCGCGAGGTTCAACGCTCCCGGCTGGTCCATGTCAACCTGCGCCTCACCTTGACCTGATGGGTTGTCATAACTGGGCAACCACTCGGCACCGGGTGGGCGAACGGGTGTAAGTTTACGGAGAGGATTGCTGTGGGAGTGTGCCAACAACGGTCACACGCACCCAGGTTGACCTGAGTGGGTTCGTACCCACGGCCGCCTCGACCGCCCGGATCACGCGCACAGTGCAGGGCTGCGCCGACAGACACCGAACAGGGGTTTCCTCATGGACTCAAACACCCGTCAGCGGGAGATCCTGACGCTGGCCCGAGCCAAAGGCTCCGTGGACGTCACCACGCTGTCGTCGGAACTCGGTGTCTCGGCGGAAACCGTGCGCAGGGACCTGCGGAGCCTGGAAGAGCACGGCCTGGTCAAGCGGACGCACGGCGGGGCCTACCCGGTGGAGAGCGCCGCGTACGAGACCACTCTGGCGGACCGTACACAGCGTCAGTTCCCACAGAAGATGCGTATCGCCCGTGCCGGCGCGAGTCTGCTGAAGGGGGCGGAAACGGTGTTCGTGGACGAAGGGTTCACCCCGCAGCTCCTGGCCGAGGCGCTGCCCGACTCCCGCCCCCTGACCGTGATCACCTCGTCGCTGACCACCGCCGTCGCGCTCTCCACCCGGCCGAACATCAACCTCATCCAGCTCGGGGGGCGTGTCCGGCCGGGGACGATGGCCGCCATCGGTCACGACTGCACCCGGATGCTGGCGGCGCTGGTTGTCGACCTCGCCTTCATCGGAGCCAACGGCATCTCCCGTGAACACGGCCTGACGACGCCCGACACCCTGGTCGGGGAGGTCAAAGCGCAAGCCGTCCGCAGCGCCAAGCGCCGCGTCCTCATCAGTGTCAGCAGGAAGTTCGGCACGGTCAGCTTCTCCCGGTTCGCCGAGGTGCGCGATTTCGAAGCGATCGTTACCGACTACGGCCTGTCCTCGACCGAGGCCGCCCGTTACGGGATGCTCGGCCCGCAGGTAATACGCGTCTGACGCTCCGGCGTGGACGCGTCCGAGCCGGGGTTCACCGCGCGACCGCGCGTGGGATCCTCGCACCGGGTGTGTGCCCTGCGGGGCGCGGGCCGGCCCGAACGCAGCGGGGACGGCTGTATGACCGGGCACCCATTCAGGACCACCCAAGGAGCCACAGACTGAAGTCATCGCTCTCCGGACCGTTCGGCGCACTCCTGCTCCGTCACACGGGTGGGTAGCATCCAACCCAACACCAGCGGTCTGGAAGGTGAGTGTGCCGTGTCCGAAATCCCTCATGTACTCGACGAGTACGCCCAGCGACTCCGCTCGGACCTGGAAGCCAACGAGCAGGAGCAGAAGAGGCTGCTCAGCGCTCTCCATCAGCTGGAACGCGAGTACGAGGTCCTGCTGAAGATGCGGATCACCCTGGACGCCGGTGCCAAGGCCGTGGCCCGTCTCCTGGAACCCCCCGCCGCCCTCACGGGGTCTCCCCTGTCCGAAAGGGGTGTCGGTTTGGCGCAGCAGTCACACCTCACCCCGGTGGACACCCACCTGCTGGCCGGTCGCAGCCGGGGCCGCCGCCCCGGAGAACGGTCCCTGATCGAGGTGGTCTGCGCGCTCTTGCGTGAGCAGGAGGAGCCGCGGTCGGTGGCGGAGATCCGGAAGGCCGTCATGAAGCAGCGCCCGGCGACCGAACAGACCGTACGCAACACGCTGGACCGCCTGGTCTCCACCGGCAAGGCCGAACGGACCACCCAAGGGCGCTCCGTCTTCTACAGCGCCACGCGGCACCCGACAGGAACCCCCGGAACTTGGGACGGCATCGAGGTGAGCGCCGGCCCGGCCGAGTGACGGCCGCCTCGCAAGAAGCGGGACACGGGCACTGCCGCGTGGCGTGCGGGCACGAAAGCGAATCCCGCCTCGCGGGGTGCGGCCCCGACCAGCGCTGTCGCCCGGTGTCACGGGCTCCGACCGGTCACCCGTGGGCCGCACTCTTTCTCGCCTACACCTCTGCCGGGCCGGTAGAACCGACACATGGTTTCCCTCCCCTGTCCTCTAGACAACGCCAGAGGAAACCGACGTGACCGCCGACCGCCCGTTCCGGGGACCGAGCGATGGGCCCCCGAAGCACGTACGCACACGAGGTGTCAGAGACGATGACGACCGAACGTTCCACCGGACCCCGCCCGCTGCGCGGTGCCGACAAAGCGAAGCCCCGGCGCAAGCAGGTGCTACTGCGACTGCATCCGCACTTGTACGACGCGCTGGCCCGCTGGGCGGGAGACGAACTGCGCAGCACCAACGCGCAGATAGAGTTCCTGCTCCGAACAGCCCTCACCGAGGCCGGGCGGCACCCCACGGCGCCCCGTGTGGTGCCCCGGGAAATCGCCGACAGGCACGGCGACACCGAGCCGACGATGCTGCGACGGCGCACGGGCTGACGGACGCCCGGTCTCCGAGCACCGCCCCACACCTCAGGTCGAGTCCGGAACACCGTCCGTCGGACCGGCGGAGCGTACTGCCGTCAGCGGGGCCGCCGGCCCGCTCGCCGCGCGGACCGCCCGAACACCCGCTCGCGTGAGACCGATCGGCGCCTGTTTCCCCCGGTTCGCCCTTTCGGTCACCGGCTGCTCTACGGTGCGGCCATGCCGTCCAGAACCGCCCTCGCAGCCGCCCGCCCTCGCGCTCGCTTCCCTGACCTGCGTCAGCACGGGCCAGGCCGCCGATCGCGGCAACTCCGCCGACACCAGCCGGCCTTGCTCCTCCTCCGGCCGCCTCACCGCCTGCTCGCCGACCGCGACAGCACCCGGCTGATCGCCTCCGAGGAAGAACCCTCGATCCGGCGATACGACCGCGCGGGCCGCCTGGCGGAACGCTTGCCGGTCCCCGCGCCCCTGGCCGTGGCACCGGCCGGCCGCACGCGCGACGCCACCTTCGAGGGGCTCACCCTGCTACCCGACGGGCGGACCCTGATCGCCCCGCTGTGGACGCCGGACTCGCCGTGCCCCATCTCGTCTCGCGGTCACCCCGGACGACCGCGTCCTCTCCGCCATCGATAACGCCCGGTGCGGCATGCCGAGGCCTCGGATCCCGGGAGTGGGAACCACCCATACACGGGTTGGCCGTCTCGGGAACCACTCAATAGGTCGACCGCGGAGTCCGCAGGCCAGTAGCTCCCGTTCCCATCACTCCTGTGAGGTGACATGGGTGGCTGGCCCGCGCCCCGACAACCATGAACGGAAAGGTGACCCCTTTGCCGGAATCCCTTCACCTGCTGCGCGAGTACGCGCGCCGTCTCCACGCGGACCTGGACGCCAACACCAGTGAGCGGCGGCGACTGCGGGACGGGTTACACAGACTGGAGCAGGAACACCACGTGCTGATGAATGTGCAGATCACCCTGAACTCCGGCGCCGCGGCGATGCCCCCGCTGACGCGTCAGCAGCGTGACGCGCCGGGTCTAGGGGGCGAGCACGGCGTGGTCCCCTTCGTGATGACGGAACGCGCGTTGGTGTACGCCCACCCGATGAGCGGTCACCGCGGCGGCCGCCGGCCCGGCGAGCGCGCCCTCATCGACGTCGTCAGCACGCTGCTGCGTGAACACGGCGAACCGTGCTCGGTGGCGCAGATCCGCCGCGCCGTCGTTCAGACGCGGCCCACGACGGAGCAGACCGTGCGCAACACCTTGGACCGGCTGGTCGCCACCGGCAAGGCGGAACGGACCACGCGTGGCCGTTCGGTGTTCTACAGCGCCGTCTGTCCGCTTGGGGATGAGCGCGGCGTGGTCCGGCCGGAGGGTGAAGCCGCCCTCGGCCAGGGTGAGAAGAGGTCCTGAGCCGCTCCCGGCCCGTGCCCGTTTCAGGGCGTCGGGCAGGGCACCAAAAGGCCGGGCCCCCTACGGCGGCCCGGCCTCAGGATCCGTGACGCGGCCCCACGAACCGGCACGGAGTACAGGATCCGTCGACGACGGCGTCGCCGCGACGGCGGTCAGTCATCCACGGGGGTCTCCGGCTCCGGTCCGTCGAGATCTGCGGGTTCCTCATCCGCTGTCCCGGGCGCCTCCGCGCCCTCCCGGCCGAGCAGTTCCAGCATGTGGCGCTCGAATTCGATGGACCCCTGAACCCAGCTCACCGTGCAGGACACGAAGTGCTGGACGTCGACCCCGGTACCGATGAGCGTCTGCGCCTCGCCCACCAGACGTATCTGTCCGTCCTCGGGTGTGAAGGTGCAGACCTTGGGCCACAGGGTGCGGCGGTTCCAGTCGTCGATCCACTCGTACAGCTTCGGCTTGTCCTCCGGCGGGTACGGCCGGTCGTAGAAGGTGCGAACGGAGAAGACCTGCTCATCTCCCTCTCCCCGGAACATGAAGTACATGCGGTACTCCTCCCAGGGGGCGACGAGGTCTCCCTCGTCGTCGACCGAGTGCTTGAGCTGGAGCTGGTCCAATAGCTGCCGCACGAGGTCCTGGTCCGGCACCAGCGGCTCCCCGGGGGCGGCCTCGACGACGGGCAGCCCGGCATCCGTCAGGTACTCGTTCCCGGTATCGGGCAGGTGCTCGATACCCGTGCCCGGCGAGTGCCCGGTCCCGTCGTCGGGCAGGTGCGTGGCCGCGTTCGCGGCGCCGGTCTCGGCTTCAGTGCTCACCGTCTGTGTTCCCTTCGTTCTGCCGGTTCCGCGCGTCGCCGCGCCCGGGGTCGAGCGCGGGCAGCGTCGCGCCCCGCTCGGTCAGGCCCGCGGGGACGGCGGTCTGGAGCAGGTGTGAGTACAGGCCCGCCAGGGTGTGGCGCGCCACGGGGGCGTCCTCGCCGTGGATGGCGGTGACGGCCGCGAGCAGTTCGTCGCCCCACTGCCGCTTCACCGGGGTGGGGGGCATCGCCCACCACAGGCTGAAGGCGCGGCGGCTGGCCTGCTCGACCTCGGGGTGCCGCGCTCCCTGGATGGTGGCGCGCAGCCGCGCGGCGTGCAGGTAGTACCCGAGAGCGGTGGCGAAGTCCTTGTCCAGCGCGGCGACATAGCCCCGGACCTCGCGGACCTGCACGGTGTACATGTGGGCCTCGCCGTAGGCCTCGGTGGTGTCGCGGTCGAGTTGCTCGACCAGGGTCGCGGCGCCGTCCAGGTCCCCCGCGTTCGCGGCCGAGGCGACCTCGTCGACGCGGAACCTGATGGTCTGGGCGGGGAGGGCGCCGGCCGCGCGCCCGCTGCCGCCGCCTTCCCAGAACCCGTCGCTGACCCTGCCCCAGGCCCCGTAGAGGGGTTCCGCGCGGCCGGGTACCTCGCGGGACGACGGCTCGGCGACCGGTTCCGGACCGCTGTTCCCGTCCGTCCCGCGCCGCCTGTCCCGCGCGCTCTGCCGGCCGCGCGCGCGGCGTTCGCCGCGTGCGCTCTGGTCGTCCCGCGCGTTCTGCCCGCCGCTCGCGCGGTGGGGTGTGCCGACGCTCACCAGTTCACCACCCGTCGGATCTCGGTGACCCTGGTGGTCGCCGTGGTCGAGTTGCGCCAGTCCGCGTACGGGACGACGCGCGTGCGCACTCCGGTCCGGGGTGCCTCGACGAGGAGGCCGTCGCCGATGTACATACCGACGTGACCGGGCCGCGCGTCGCTGCCGTCGGAACCGGGGTTGAAGATCAGGTCACCCGGCCTGGGCTTGTCGAGCGCCACCCGGGTACCGACGTCGACCTGCTCGTACGTCGTGCGCGGAATCGTCACGCCGGCCGCCTTGTAGGCCTGCTGCATCAGGGAGGAGCAGTCGCAGCGGTGGGCCGGCGCCTCGCCGAGGCCGTCGGTGCAGTCGCCGCCGAAGTGGTACCAGCCGCCCTTCTGCCGCAGCGCCCAGGAGACCGCCGTGCGGACCGTGGCGGGCACCGAGGCGGGCAGGGTCACGGAGGCCGGCTCGATCGCGGGTGCCGCCGTGGCGGGCGCGGCGAAGTCGGCGCTCATCGCCATGATCCTCTCGACGTAGTCGTAGGTCTGTCCCGCTGCGAACGCGCGCGGGGGAACGCCTCCGTACTGCTCGACACGGCCCCAGCCCGCGTTGTAGCCGGCGAGCGCGAGTTCCATGGGGCTGCCCTCGAACTCCGGTCTGGCCTTGCCCTTCTTCAGCAGGGCGCACATGAACCGGGCCTGGGCCGGTATCGCGTCCGCGGGATCCCATACGTCACGGCGGCCGTCCCCGTTGCCGTCGACGCCCCACGTCGTCCAGGTGCCCGGCATGAACTGGGCGATGCCCTGGGCCCCGACAGGGCTGCCCGCCCGGGGGTTGAAGCCGCTCTCCTGCTGCAACTGGGCGGACAGAACGGCGGGGGACAGCCCCGCGGAGCAGGTCCGGGCAGCGTCCCGCACGAGCGACGCGTACTGCGAGGGCACTCCGCCGGCGCCCACCCGCAGGGCGGTCGTCCTGGGGTTGGCTCCGGCCGGGACGGTGGCGCCGGCGTCGTGCTGGGACGCGGAGGCCAGCACCAGCAGGCCGGTTCCCAGCGCGACCGGTGTCATGACGAGTCCGGCTCCTGCCCCCCACAGCAAACGTTTGAACCTCATGCAGCTACCTCCAGGCCCGCATGCAGCCACGCCTCGTCAATTCCTGCTGTTCTCACGGTGATTCGGCACATCTCAGCGCCCACTCCCCAGCCAGGGGATCGTGACACACTATGCACTACCCAATGACTCCATGGGGTGCTGGTATCCACTCCGGACACAACGACGTTTGACGCGCGGGTTTGGTTCTCCGCGACGTCGAGCGCGTACGACGCCTGTCGCGGTCTTCGCGGAGCGGGCGGTTCACACCTGACGAAGTCACTTCGCCCACCTGGGGAAACGATGAAGAAGACAGGGCATGCGCGTTCCCGGATTCCCGACCGCGCCCGGCTCGTGGTGGCCGTCATGTCGGCCACGGGAGGCAGCGGACGATCCACCGTCGCGGGCCTGCTGGCGGACGGGATGTCCCAGGCCGGCAGTGTGGTGGTGGTCGACCTGGCACCCCGGCTCTCCTCGCCCTGGCCACGCATCGCGGCAGGTCAAAACGCGGACGGCCTCGCCGGGCTGCCCCCCGACCAGCCGCAGAGCCGCGGCCAGGTGCGCCGGGCCTGCGCGACGAGTTCGGCGGGTGAGGGCCACCCCGAGTGGCATCTGCTGACCGATCTCCGGGAGTGGCACTCCGGCCCGCTGCGGCTGCCCGAAGAGGCAGCACCGTGGTATCAGTTGGCATCTGTCGGCGGGTGGCAAACTATCATCGCGGATACCCGGCACACGGTGGCACACGACATTGTGCGAGCACGCTACACCGAAGGCCGGGGCGCGACCCGTGAGTGGTATGAACTCCCCTGTTCCATCGGGCTGTTGACCGCCGCCGCGACCGCGGGTGGAGTACACGGCCTGCAACAGGCCGTACGGGCCTTCCAGTCCGACGGCCTTCCGCTGGACCGCACGGTGATCGCTCTCGTCTCGGTGGGCGACGGGCGGATGCCGCCCTCGGTGAAGGCCGCCGCCACGATGCTGGAAGGCCACGGGTCCGCCGTGGTCCACGTGCCGTACGACCCGGTGATCAGGGCGCACGGCCTCGCGCAACGCTCGCGGCTGCGCGCCCGCACCCGGGAGGCCGCCCGGCACCTGGCCCTGGCCGTGACCGACACCGCGCACGCCGCCTGGGGCGACCCCCTGCCCGAGGCGCCCATGCCCGCCCCGCTCTCCCTCTCCGCCACCGCACTGTAAGGAGGTCCACCCGACATGAGTCTGCTTCCTCTGTCGCACCCGATCGCCAAGGGCCCCGTGCCGGGCATCACGCCCGAACTGCCGGGCGAAGTGGACGGTCCCGTGCACACCATCCTGAACTGGACGGCCGGTCTCGGTCTCGCGGCCGCGGTGCTCGGCGGCCTCCTCGGCTGGGCCGCCGTCGCGGTCGGCCAGAACAGTGAGCGGGCGGCCCTGGCCGCCCAGGGCAAGCGGGCGATCCTCTGGTCGTGGCTGGGCGCCGGCGGCATCGGCGCCACCTCCGCCCTGGTCCTGCTGTTCTTCAACATGACGCACGGGGCGTGACATGAGCCCATACGAACAACGGGTGCGCCGGGCGCGGTTGGTCCTCGGTGTCACCGGCGCGGGGGCCGTGGTGGTGGTCGTGGCGCTGGCCGTCCTCGCCTTTCTGCTGCTCGACGGCGGCGGCTCGGGCGACGCCTCGGCCGCCGCCGGGGACCCGTCGACGGCCGAGGCCGCCGGGACGGCCGGCGCCTCGCGGGCCGCGGGCCCGCCGCGGGACGGGATGACACCGGAGAAGGGCGAGAAGATCGCTCTCACGGTGCCGGGCGCTCCGCGGGGCGGGGTGTCGACCGGCTTCCCGCACACGGCGACCGGCGCGGTGTCGGCCGCGGTGTACTTCTGGGAGGAGTTCGCCTTCCTCGACGACAGCAAGGCGCGCCAGCAGCTCAAGGCCCTGGCCGCGCCCGGCGCCTCCGGCCTCGTGGACCGGCGGATCTCCGAGGTGCGCACGCTCCGGGAGGCGGTGGGCCTGCCGCCGTCCGGCGGGACGCCCGCCGGGGTCACCTTCTCCACCTCGGTCAACGCCGTCCGTCCACGCTCGCTCGACACGAAGGGCGATGTCGTGCAGGTGTGGCTCAACTACGACCGCTACGCCACGGGAAGCGACGGCGGCGCCGACCAGGCACCCTTCCGCGACGAGGACACCGACCTCGTCATGAGCTGGCACGAGGGTGTCTGGCGGATCACGGACGGCGCGAAGTACGGTGCCGAACTGACGTATCCGGTGGCCTACTTCCCCACCTCCCCCGATGCCTGGAGCGACGGGTGGGTGCAGGTGCGCCATGGCGACTGATTCCGTCGGCCGGCGCCGCGCGGCGGCGCTCGCCCTGATCGCGGCCCTGTGGTGCCTGGTCCTCCAGGGCGCCCTCACCCCCGCCGCGCACGCGGCCCCCGCCGCCCCGCACGACACGCACGCCTCCTACGGGCCGGGGGACGGCCGCCCGCCGCCCGCGCGGTGGGAGGGCAGACAGAGCGGCGTGGACAAGGACGGCAAGTACTGCCTCCTGTACGCGGACGCCGACTGCCGCCCGCTCACCTCGCAGGAACGCTCCAGCGCCGCCGGGAACTGCCCCGACAGCGGCCCGTGCGCCGGGTCGGGCCGCGAGTCGGCCGAGAAGCGCAAGCTGGACCAGTGGCGGGACAAGTCCGCCGACACCGGCACCGGTCACCGCAAGCTGGAGGCGTTCCTCGTCTCCTGCGTCGACCGAGGCGAGACGTTCCAGGCGTGCTACGCGAAGGGCACCAAGAAGTACCCGCGGCCCGCCGACCCCACCCAGAACTGGGTCGCGGGGAAGATCAGCGAGTCGGCGTCCGACGCGCTCCAGGAGACGGCGGGATACATCGGGACGGCGGTCGTCTGGCTCCTTGAGGAGTTCTCCGACGTCTTCGGCATCGCCTCGGCCGTCGATCTCGACACCCCGGGCATCAGCAACGTCGCCGGGATCGCCACCGCGCTGTCGGCGGTCGTGGCCACGTTCCTGCTGCTGCTCCAGTTCGGCAGGGTGTCCCTGAGCCGCCAGGGCGGCCCCGCGGCAACCGCCCTGTTCGGCCTGGCCAAGTGGGCGGTCATCTCCAGCGTGTACTTCGTCGTCGTACAGACCGCGCTGACCTGGTCGGACGCCGTCTCCACCTGGGTCGTCAACTATTCCTTCGACGACGGGGGTTCGGGCAAGAAGGACGCCGCCGACGCCATGCGGCGGCAACTTCGCTCCATGTTCGGCGGCCTGACCACCTCGGCCTCACAGGGCACGCTCGTCAAAGGCGACGCCGTCAACCCGCCCGCGGTCGGGGTGGTGATCGTGATGGGCATCGTGTGCATCCTCGTCATCGGCGCGCTGTGGGTGCAGATCCTGCTGCGGCAGGCGGCGATCATGGTCCTTGTCGCGGCCATGCCGGTCGTCCTCGCCGGGCAGGTCTCCGACGCCACCCGCGCCTGGTGGCCCCGGGCCCGGGACGCCCTGATCGCGCTGGTCCTGCTCAAACCGGTGATCGTCGTCTGTTTCTCCATCGGCTTCTTCGCCATGCGGCCCGGCAGCGGCGTGCAGAACATGATCGTCGGACTGGTCGTCTTCCTGATGGCGTGCGCCGCCTGGCCGGTGCTGGCCCGGGCCGTCGCGCCGGCCCGGGAGAGCGGCGCCCAGATGTCCGGGGCACTGCTCGGTCACCTCGGACTCGGGGGCGGCCTCGCCGCGCCCCGCACCCAGGTCACCGGCGCCGGAGCGGTGGGCGGGGGCTCCGCGTACACGCGGGCGCTGGAACACGAGACCACGCCCACCTCTTCACCGGACGCCCGGCCCGCGGCGAACCCGGCCAAGAGCACGTTCTGGAGCAGCGAGCTGCGCGAGGCCGGCGTCCGCGCGGCCCGGCGCGGCACCCCGTCCCGGCCCGGCACCGCGGCACCGGCCGAGGCCACGTCTCCGCCCGACGCCGCTTCACCGCCCGACGCCGCTTCACCGGCCGGCGCCGCGCCCTCGCCCCGCGGCTCGGCCGGCGCCCGGGAGCCCGGAACCGGCTCCCCGACGACGGCGACCGTCCCGGGCTCCGGCCCCTCCCCCGATCCCGGTGACGCGCTCCAGACGGTGGACGCCGCGCCGACCCCACGTACGAAGGAGGTCTGAGGTGTCCGCACCCGTCAGCTACGGAGGCTGGCAGTCCGAACGCTCCGGCTTCATGGGGCAGTTGTCAGGCGCCGGGTTCCTCCTGGTCGCCGCCGGCAGTGGGCTGCTGCTGCTCCCGGTGAACCTCGGCAGCTGGGCCGCCGCCCTCGTGTGCGTACCGGCCGCGCTGCTGCTCTTCCTCCTCGCGTTCGGCCGGGTCCACGGCCTGAGCGCGGACGAATGGATCTCTCTCGCAGTGAGGCATCAGATCGCCGTGGCCACCCAGCGCAACGTGTTCCTGTCCGGGGCCTTCGCCCCCCGTTCCCGCACCTCCGGCCGCCAGCCGACGGATCTTCCGGGGGTGCTCGCCCGGCTGCGGTTCCTGGAGGCGTCCGACGGTCTGGGCGGCACCGTGGGGATCTCGTTCGACCCGCTGACCGACACGTACACGGCGGTGGCCCGGGTGACCTTCCCGGGGCTCGCGCTCGTCGACACCGACGAGCAGACCTCCCGCGTGGCGGCCTGGGCGGCGTTCCTGCGCTCGCACTGCACGGAGGACTCGCCGATCGTGCGGATCGCCGTGCACCAGCGCTGCCTGCCGGACGACGGCGCGGCCCTGCGGTCCTGGGCGGACCGGCACTTCGCCGCCGACGCGCCCGAGGCCGCCGTCCGGGCGCTGACCGAGGTGATGGAAGACGCCGGTCCCTCGGCGACCGTCCGGGAGACGTATCTGTCCGTCACGCTGTCCGCCGCGCGCGCCCGTTTCGCCATCAGGTCCTCGGGCGGCGGGCAGGTCGCCGCCGCCGCCGTGCTGGTACGCGAGGCGCACGCCCTCCAGGGAGGGCTCGCCTCGGCCGGGCTGCACGTCGTGAACTGGCTGGCCCCGCGCGCCCTGGCCGCGACCGTGCGGACCGCCTACGACCCGGAGGCCCAGGTGGTGCTCGCCCGGCGGGCCGCCGAGGCCGCGGGCGGCGCGGACACCGGAACGGGCGAGAGGGGCACGGGCGGGACAGGCACGGGCGGGACAGGCACGGGCGGGACAGGCACGGGCGGGACAGGCACGGGCGGGACAGGCACGGGCGGGACAGGCACGGGCGAGAACGGCGTGAGCGGGACGAGCGCCGGCGAAACCGGCGTGAACAGCCCCCGTCCCGCCCTCGCCGCCGGCGTGGACCCCGATCTCGCGGGTCCCGCGCACGCCGAGACCACCTGGGGAACCTACCGGCACGACGGCGCCTGGACGGTGTCCTACCAGGTACGCACCTGGCCCCAGTCCGAGGTCTACGCGACGTTCCTGCAGCCCCTGCTCCGGCCCCGGGCCAACGCCCGGCGTTCGCTGAGCCTCGTCTACGAACCGGTACGGCCCCGGCGGGCCCGGCAGGAACTCGCGCGCGAGCGGGTCAAGCGGGACAGCGCCCGCGCGTTCCGCGCCAGGACCGGACGGGACGAGAGCGAGGACGAGCGCCGCGAGGCCTCGGTCGCGCGGGCCCAGGATGTCGCGCGCGCCTCGGGACAGGGGGTGGTCCGGATGACGGCGGCCATCGCGGTGACCGTCACAGACCCGCGTGAACTGGAGACGGCCTGCGCCGAACTCCAGGCGGACGCGGCGGCGGCCGGCCTGGAGGTGCGCCGTATCTGGGGTGCCCAGGACGTCGGATTCTCCGTGGCCGCCCTGCCGTTGGCCCAGGGGCTGCCCGAGCGAAGGGCGGGATTCTGATGGGCATGGGCTTCCGGCACCGCGGCCCGGACACCGACACACGGCTGGAGGCCTCGGCCCTCGGGGAGGCGGCCGGGCTCGACGGGCCTCGCGCCGCTTTGCCGGCCGTTCCCGCCCTCACCCCCCGCGAGCGACGCCGTGCCCGCTCGCTGGAGGACGCCGAGACCGCGATGCGGGTCGCGCCCCGCAAGGGGTGGACGCACCCGTTCGCGGGCCGCTCCGCGTCGGTCCCCCGCGTCGAGACGGTCCGGGTCGACACGGCGAACGCGGCGGGCGCCTATCCGTTCCTGCACGCCGCTCCCCTGCCCCCGGTCGGCGCGTACATGGGGCAGAACACCCTCACCACGGAGGCGTTCAGCGCGCATCCGGCGGCCTGGGTGCGCCAGGGGCTGTGCACCAACCCGAACGTGATGATCACGGGTGTGCCCGGTTCGGGGAAGAGCGCCCACATCAAGGCGCTGTGCTTCCGCCTCATGGCCTTCGGGCACCGCACGCTGATCGCGGGCGACGTGAAGGGGGAGTACGCGAGCCTGTGCCGGCATCTGGGCACCGAACCGGTGCGGCTCGGTCCCGGCCTGCCGGGCCGGCTCAACCCCCTGGACGCGGGGGTGCTCGGCACCGACCTGGACCGCGTCCGCGACCAGGGCGAACTGCGGGGCAGGCTCCGGGAGATCCACCGCCGGCGCCTCACCCTGCTCAAGGCGCTGCTGGAACTGCAGTTGCGCCGGTCCCTGGAGCCCCAGGAGGAGGAGGCGCTCGACGTGGCGGTGCGCGAGGTCACGGGAGAGCTGTACGGGCAGTCCCGGCTGGACACTCCCACCCTTCCGCTGGTGTACGACCGGCTGCGCGACCCGACCGACGCGATGGCGGGCGAGTTGCGCGTACGCGACCAGGAAGTCCAGCGCGCCCGGGAGCAGATGGAGTCGCTGCGCTCCGCGCTCGGCGCCATGGTGAAGGGGCATCTGGGGGGACTGTTCGATCAGCAGACGTCCATCGGCCTCGACTGGGACGCGCCCATCCAGTCGGTCGACGTGTCGGCGCTCGAGCAGTACGGGGACGAGACCGTCGCCATGGTGCTGACGTGCGTGTCGTCATGGGCCCAGGCCGCCATCGACCGGCCGGGCGGACGCCCCTGGATCGTGGTGCGGGACGAGCTGTGGCGGCAGATGCGCTCCGGCGGGACCTCACAGGTCCGCAAGATCGACGCGGATCTACGGCTGTCCCGTGCCGCGGGCACGATCCAGTTGCTCGCCACGCACCGGCTCAGCGACTTCGAGTCCGTCGGCGCGGCCGGCAGCGAGGCGCAGACCATCGCCAAGGATCTGATCTCCTCCTGCGAGACGCGTGTGCAACTCGCCCAGGACACCCGGCCGTTGCAGATGACCCGGGAGGCCATCGGGCTGACCGACGCGGAGTGCGCGCTCGTCGGTTCCTGGGGCGCGGGCCAGCGCGGCCGGGCGCTGTGGAAGATCGGGCGCGGCGCGGGCCACGCGGTCCAGCTCGTGCTGTCCCGTACCGAACAGGAACTCTTCGACACCGACGAGCGCATGACGATGTGACGGCGCGGGCGCGTCGCTCGTCCGGGACCCGTCCCCCGGTGGCATCCCCTGGTGCGCCGTCCGCTGTCCGCCATCCGTCCGGAGTGGTGGCGCGGTCTCCCCGGCGTTGTCGCGGTCCTTGGCGGCGCCGGCCCGCAGCGGACGGCCAAGGCGATGCGGCGCGCTCTCCTGCCGGACCGGGATCGGAGAGTCGCGGGGGCGTTGGTTAGCAGCCCGATAGCAAGGCGAGACCAAAACACCCGGGGACGGGACGGTCCGCCCGCGGCGACGACACGAGCATCCTCGGGGCGGTGTCCCGCGCCGAAGCCGTGGCCAGGGGGTGGACGCCCCTCACCCGGCCGGCCCGGGGCAGCCGGCCGGTCGTCCGGGTCCGGCACTCTCGTCTCGCACTGTGAGACTTTCGCCCTTCCCTCCCCTGCCCGCCTTGATATTCAATGCGCCAACTCGAACGCAAGCACGCAAGGGATGGCCGATGCCGCCCCACTCGCGCGATTCCAAGGAAGAAGTCGCCGATGCCCCCTCAACGCCCACCTCGGCGTCCGTCTGATCCGGGCCGCAGGCCGAGCCGCCGGACGGTCACCTGTCCGCGACCGCCGCTGGGTTCGTCATCGGCGCGGGCCTCTTCGCCGGTTCGCGCCCGGACATCGCGGCCCGATGAAGTCCGTCGACCAAGAACCCGGATATCGCCGTGGGCGCTCCGGGCACCGGAAGGGCACCCCATGGAACACTCACCCCGCTTTTCGAGCCACATCCTCGACACCTATCGCAGGCGGGTGGAGAACGACCTCCTGTTCCTGCGGAGTGAGCGGCTGCGTTTGCAACAAGCCGGACGGCCCCCCGCCACGACACCGGAGGCCATGCGCGAGATAGCCGCGCTGTGGCAGGCCGAGAGTGCCCTCAGAAAGATCAGGACGCTGCTTTCCGAAGCGTCGGGCCGCCGATGACACCCGTTTTCCCCCTCTTCGCCCGGCATCGTGCTCGCGTGAGCCTCGCGCTGGAGGACGGCCCGCTGGGCGCCGTCCTCACATCGCCGCGCGCGTCGGCGAGACCGGCCACCGAGGCCACCGCCGGCCTGTGGACAGAGCGGCTCACCCCGCTCCTGGAGCGAACCGTCCGTACCGACTGGAGTGTGCGTGAGCACCGCTTCCGGGTCCTGGCCGCCTTCCTGGCCGGAACGCGGGTAGCCGATCTCTGGCACGCGCGGGAGCCCCGTTCCGGCGACGCGGCCCTGTTGCGCGCCGCCGTGGTCGTCCACCTGGCGCGGCAGCACGGCACCCGGCCGCCCGCCGAAGCCATCGACTGGTGCGGTCAGGCATGCGCCGCCGCCCCCGAGGACCCCACTCCCTGGGCCGTCCTCATGGACGTCTACCGCCGGCTTTCGTACGGGCAGGAAGACGTCCTGGCGGCCTGGAGCGAAGCGATCATCCGCGACCGGTGGCACCGAGGCGCGTATCTGAGCATGCTCCAGTACCTGTCCCCGGCCGAGGCGGGCTCCACCATGAAGATGGTGGAGTTCGTCGACCGCGTTGCCGAGAACGCCCCGCCCGACGCGGCCTGCGCGTCGGTCCAACTGCGCCTGCACGTCCACCGGTTCCACGCGCTGCGCGCCGAGGGCGGACTCCACGCCGCGACGGCCGGGCGCTACTGGAGCGAGCGGGAGGCCGCCGGCCATCTCGACAGCATCGAACGAGCCTGGCCCCAACCGGGGTTCTTACGTCACGCGCAGCGCCTGGAGGACCTCAATCTGCTCGCCTACGCGCTGGACGCGGCGGAGCGCCGCGAAGAAGCGGCGGTGGTGTTCCGGGCGATCGACAAGAGGGTCACCTTGTGGCCGTGGGGTTCGACCGAGACTGAGGCGCTTTCGGCTTTCACCGCAGCGGGTGAGCGATGCGCCGGACGAGCCCGTGGACGGCGGCCGTAGCCGCGATGGCGGCGTGAACCCTTGCGGGCTTCACCGGGGATTCGGCCGCCTCAGGGCTTGGGGCCACGAAGTTCTCCCGCCGAACCTCGCGCAAGCGTGGGGGGAGCTTTCGGGCACACTTGTCAGTGTTCGAAAGCTCCCTGCCTCATCTCTCCCACACACCAGGCGCCGAGATCCGAGAGCCAGCGGACCTTGTCGTCGGCATGCCGGTCGTGGGCGCCGGAGGTGACCAGACGCAGAGCCCCGTCCGGCGTCACCGCCACGGCCGTTGGCGCGCTCCGCTCCGCGTCGAGGACCGGGTCGGCTGACTCGTCCAGACCGTAGAGGGTCCGGTGACCGAGTACCGACACGGTGAGGGGGAACTCCAGGATGGCCCGGCGGGTACGCGTCACCGGCCGGCCTCCCGGACGCCGGGCCTCGGCGCAGTAGAGCGGGACGTCGCCCGTCAGGAGCCGTCGCGCCGCGTCCCAGGGAACTCCCTGGGCCCACACGTGTGTTTCCCGTACCGCTGGACTCATCCAGAAGGGGTGGTCACCGCCGTTGGCCAGCGGCAGCACCACGCGAAGGCTGCTGAAGGCGAGCAGGCGCCGGGCGACGTCCCGAGCGAATCCGTCGAGTTCCACGTGCTCGCGGAGCGTGGCCTCGAAGGACTTCACCAAGAGTGCGAGCGGTTCCATCCAGTTACCGGTGAGCTTCCACGTGACATAGGGGTCGGCCGTCACGAGGAAGCCGGTAAGAGGGTGGGGCGTGGGCAGGACGAGGGCTTGGCCCCGCCGCAAGCTGCGGCGGGCACCGTCCAGGTCCACCGTGCCGTACCTAGATCCCGCAGGCCACCAGTCAGCCTCTTTCTGATTCATGCGTCCTCATGCGCTTTCTCACGTTTGTTTGGGTTGCCGTTGTGGGCGACCGTGCCACGGCGCGGCTCCGACGGACAGATAGGTGGACGCCCGTTTCCATGGATCGGTCAAACTAAGTGGTCATCCAATCGGCAGTGAACGGTCACACGATCCCGGCCGCATGCCCGCTTGATCAGCCTGAACTGGGCTTTCCTGTACGGAACTTGGCGCCAATCGGGCACTGTCGACGGGTGAACTCCCACGGCACAGGGTTGATTCCACTCTACTGAATGGTGTGTACTTGAACACCCAACCGGTCACCAACCTACCAATGTCGGTGACCGGCACGACGTTCAGCGGTGCCGAGCAGTTGTCGCCCCGCGCCCCGCCACCCTCACCAGCGCACTTCCACCGACCTTGGCGGTCCGGACCGCCGCCTTCGAGAGAGGCCGTTCGTATGTCATCCGTACCCGAACGTCAGCCCCAGTCGGCGTCCGTCGCCGCCCTGCGCGGCGGCGCCCTCACCACGCAGCGTCCCGCGAGGGCCGGTTTCCCCCAGAGGATCACGTCCGTCGCCGTCGGGCAGGCGCCTCCGGACGGACCGTCCGGCGAACCCGCCGCGCGTGAACACAGCCGCGAGGACGGCGGGACGGGAGCCGAGCGGACGAAAACGCCGTCCGGTCGAAAGCAGGTTCTTCTGCGTCTCCACCCGCGCCTTTACGACGCCTTGGCCCGCTGGGCCGGTGACGAGTTGCGCAGCACGAACGCGCAGATCGAGTTCGTGCTGCGCGCCGCGCTGGCCGATGCGGGACGGCAGCCCGGAGCCCCCCGGCCCGTGCCCCGGCACCCGGGCGAGCACGGTGTCGGCCCGGAGAGCCCCACCGCCCGCAGGCGCCCCATGCCGTGACAGCGGGGGTCGGTCCTCTCCCGAAGTCCGCGGGGAGTGCGGCACGTTCAGGTGCTGGCTCCCCGGATCCTCCCGTCGGTCACGCGGCGGACAGCCGTCGATCCGCACGTTCGCCCCGCTCTCGGACTTCGCCCAGCAAAGAGGTGTTCCCTTCCTCTTGGCCGAGCCGCGCGATCCATTCCGGGCCCAGTCTTTCGAGCAACCGCGCCCGCAGTGCGCGCCGTTCACGAACGGTGGTCGCTCCCCAGATTCCCGTCATCGCCAACTCCTCGTTGGCGAGTGCCCATTTGAGGCAGGCTTCGGCGAGGGAGCACTTCCGGCAGATGCTTTTGGCCCGGCGGGTGACGCGATCGGCGTCGCCGCCCAGCGGTGGTCCGTCGGCGTCCCACTGGAACAGCTCCGGTTCGGCGCTGCACCGCGGAGCTCCCTCGCTGCGCGGAAAGGGAATACCGACACGATCCGCGCGCTGCCTGATTGCCCGAGGCCCGACCAAGGACATCACCTCACCCCTTGATCATTTCGATAATCCTTCTCCGAATTACGCAATTCCGCTTCAGTAAGCTTGTTTTGCCTGACCGTAACACGCAGACCGGTAACCTGCTTACGTTACCAGCCAGTTGATATCACTCAGCATTCTGCGAATACGCACAGAAAGCCGTTCGACTCACTTATTCCGCCGACTGGTGCGCGAACGAGATCAGATGCCGGGTCAGCGCGAGGGCCGCGTCGGACAGATCCTCGTGCCGACGGGTGACGAGGCAGACAGGCACCGGGTCCGGCGCGGGGCTGAGGGCGATCCGCGTCAACGCCGGATGGTCGTCGATCAGCTCGATGGGCAGAAACCCGATGCCGATGCCCGAGGCCACGAGCGCCGCCGCCGAGGCGAAGTCCGCTACCTCCACGCCGACGTCGCGGACCGCGCCCTGCTCCGCGAAGAGACCGTCCGTGTGCGCCCGGTTCGCCCACCGCGCGGGGAAGTCGACGAACGTGCGAGGTGTCAGGTCGGCGAACGAGTACTGCCCCTCGGCCAGCGGGTCTTGCCGTGTGCAGGCGAGCGCTGTCTGAATCCAACCCACCTGCTCGACCGTCATCTCACGGGACAGGCTGTCGCGCGGCGGGTGCTGGTCGTGCAGCGCGAGGACGGCCAGGTCCGCGGTACCGTCACCGATCCGTGCCAGCGGCTCCGCGGCGACGCCGTCGGCCGCGCTGAGCCGTATCGCGAGGTCGGGGTGATGCCGGTGGAACTCCGTCAGAGCTCCAGCGAGATCGAGCGATCCCGTCGATGCCGTGGTCACCACGGTCAGCGCACCGGCCAGGCGGCGGCGCATCTCACCGATGTCGGTCCGGGCACGAGCCAGCACGGTGAGGGTGTTCCGGGCGTGCTGGAGGAGCCGCTGGCCGGCCGGCGTGAGGACACCCTCGTCACCGGTGGGTGCGAACGCCTCTATCCTGAACTCCGTCTCGACGCGGCGTACCGCGTCAAAGACAGCGCTCGGCGAGACCTTGAGCCGCTTGGCCGCCCTGACGGCACCGGGAGCCTCTGCGGCCGCTACGAAGTACTCGAGATGACGAATTTCCACCTGCTCATCGTGAGTCGGCCACCCATCCGCCGACCACAGTCCGCGCGGTGCTGAAGGCACCCTCAGAGCATCCGCATAGCACGATGTGTGTAGCGGTCCGTGAGTGAGATGCCGTCGGCGCTATCAGTTCGCGCCGAGCGCGCTATCGGGCAGCGGGACCGCCGCGAGGGCTTCGGCGCGGCCGGCTCGAGGGCACGGGTGGTTGGCGGGTTCGCAGACGCTCATACCACGTCGCCCTGCCATGACCGCATCATGCCCGATGTGTGCCCATCACTTGTGGGGGCCTTGACCAGCCCTGGAACCCACGAGCCACCCATGGGTGGGTAGCATTCAACCCAACAGTGTTGGTCTGGAAGGTGAGAACCGTGCCCGATACCCCTCACGTACTCCATGAGTACGCCGAAAGACTCCGCGCGGACCTGAAGGTCAACGAGCAGGAGCGGGAGCGCCTGCGGGGCGTGCTGCACCAGTTGGAGCAGGAGTACGAAATCCTGCTGAAGATGCAGGTCACCCTGGACGCGGAAGCCGCGGCCGTGGCCGATCTCCTCCAGAACGATCAGGCCGCGGCACGTGCGCTGGCGCGTACGCCCGGGCCCGCTGTCAAGACCGAACCAGCGCCGACGGCGGACGAGTCGTACCTGTTGAACGACCAGCGACGCGGACGCCGGCCCGGAGAGCGCCCGTTGATCGACGTCGTCAGCAGCTGCCTGCGCGAACAGGGCGAGCCCCGCTCGGTGTCGGAGATCCGCAAGGCCGTCATGAACACCCGGCCCGCCAGCGAGCAGACCGTACGCAACACACTCGACCGCTTGGTGGCCACCAGCAAGGCCGAGCGCACCAAGCAGGGCCGGTCCGTCTTCTACAGTGCTACGGCGAAGCTGCTGGACTCCTCGTTCAGCCCCACTCGCGCGAAGGCCGCCGCCGAATGACCGCGGTCCGCCGTCTAGTGCTCGTGAGGGGCCCCGACAGCGGGCCGTAAGGCACTCAGTGGTCCGGGCACGACAGCCGGTGAAAGCGTCGCGGCGCGATCACCGGCACGCACCATGCGTCACCCGGCCGACGCCACTATCGACGGCCGAGCGAAGGATCCCGTCGGGTGGTACTCGTCCAGTACCTGCCGAAGGGTGATCAGGGCGTCCCGTATATGGCGCCTGACGGCGTCATCCCGCTCCCGGTAAACGGGCATCCCATAAGGGGCGGTTGCCTGACACTGTTCGAGGCGCCGCAGGTCACTCTCGATCAGGCGCCGGTACTCGTCCAGAACTCCGCTCCCCTGCTTACCTGTCCGGAACTCGGTGCTGTCGTACTCATTGATGTTCATACGGGTCTTCCCGTCAGATCGTGACATGGCTGCCGGAATCGCCTCGCTTCTCTCGACGAGCCCCTCCGGCACGCCCCGAACTCACCGCGCCTCAGGTGCGTCACCACCGCGCCGACCGCCACCAGAACCGCCCGGTAGCGGGGAGCAGGGATGTCCTACTCGTGCGCCAAGGTCGGCTTGAACACGCCGGAGAACAGGGAAGCGGCGGCTAATGGTTCGACGAAGACCCACAGGGCGATGTCCATGATTCCCAATCAGCCGCGATGACTTAAACAGTGAAGTCGAAGGTAGCTGTGAGAGGTTAAGCGTGCAAGTCATTGCTACGCTTTCGACGTGACAGACGACACCCGCTGGCTGAATCAGGACGAGCTGAAGACCTGGCTGACCCTGTTCTCCGTGCTGCTGAGACTGCCCACCGCCCTGGACGCCCAGTTGCAGCGCGACGCCGGGATCAACCAGTTCGAGTACATGGTCATCGCCGGGCTCTCCGAACAGCCGGAACGCCGGATGCGGATGAGCCTGTTGGCCGCCTTCTCCGAGGGCTCCCTCCCCCGGCTCTCGCAGGCCATCGGCCGCTTGGAGAAGCGTGGCTGGGTGCGCCGCTGCCCCGACCCGGACGACGGTCGCTACACACTCGCCCTGCTCACGGACGAAGGCCTGGAGAAAGTCACCGCCACCGCGCCCGGCCACGTCGCCGAGGTCCGCCGCCTGGTCTTCGACCCGCTGACCAACGCGCAACCCGGGCAGCTCCACGACATCTGCGACCGCATCATGCGCGCCATCGAGGCGGACAGCCCAAACCCCGCGCCCCGTCCCTACGGGTGACCGGGTGCGGCGCGGCCGTTGCCGCGATCGCACCGGTGCCGGCAGGCAACCGCTGCCCGGCACCCATCCGGTTGGCCGAAAAAAAGTGCCGTGGCCCAGACGGGAGATCCGGGCCACGGCGTGCTCCCTGGGTCTGGCCGTGGCCACCAGAGAAGCGGGACGTCGTGCACGGTTGCGCAGGGCGGGGGGGTTGCCTTGTACAAGTGCACTTCGGATGGCCTCGTTGGCTGAAACCACTCGGCGTCCGCTCTCATATTCGAGGAATCGGCACTCGCATGGCAATCCCGGATCGGCGGGATTCCCCGAGAATTTCGTGTTTTCGCAGGACAGACGTGGTGCGCGAGCCGATCGGTGTCACTTCTTGTAAGCAGACAGATAGCACGAAGGTTTCCGGGCCAATCTCACCTCGTCCCTTTTACCGCCCGACGCCAAAGAACCTGTCAGCCGGGTGGCGGCTGATCCTTTGTTTCGTCCGCCAGGGCGGCCATACCGGCACGGGCCTCCTCCCGGAGAAACTCAGGTACGTCGCCCTCCAAGGCGCATACGCTGCGGTACTCATCCACGGCGGCGGCGTGTTCGCCGAGTCGAGCGTGCGCCTGAGCCAGGTTGAGGCGGACCCGAGCCTCCTGCCGGCCCATCCCGCGGGCCAGGAAATCACCGCGGAAGGGACGAAGGGTATCCACAACCTGCCGCCAGCGCCTCTCTTCAATGAGGGCCAATGACACGTGCAGAGCGCTGCCCAGAGTGGTGGACTCCCGGATATTCGGCGGAACCCGGTCGGCGTTCCGCGGATCATCGAGAAGGCTCTTGACGTCCTCGTAGATCTCAATGGCCTGCTCTGGGCGACCCGCCGCAGACGCGCTCCGGATGGCTACCGTGCACCCTTGGAGATATCCGTTGATGTCGTCAACCCGTTTGAACAGTTCCATGCTCTGGTGGCCGCTGTCCGCGGCACCGGAGAGATCATTGGCGTCCGCGAGCAGCCAGCAGAGGTACATGTGAGCCCACGCCTCCTGGACGACGCTCCCACCGACCTGGGCAGCGGTGAGGGCACGCCGGGCAGACGCGATCGCGTCGTCTTGACGGTGCTCACAGGCCCAGTAGGCCCAGGCGAGGTAATTGCGGTGGGTGGCTTCCAGTGTGGCGTCCCCGAGAGCGGCAGCGGCTTCGGAGGCCCGCTCGTACACCTCCACCCAGAGCCCCGAGAACACCCAGGTGTCGGAGAACCAGTGCATGGCCTCCGCGACCTCGATCACGGTGCTGTGCTCACCCCGCTCCACGGCCGCGCGAAAGGCCGCCGCCCAGTTGTCGCTCTCCGCCCTGAGCCACCGCGTCGCCTGTTCCGCGCTGTCGAGGGGGACCAGGCGCGTGGGATCCGGGGGCGGGACGCCGTAGTCCGGCTCGTACCAGCGGCCGGCGATCACGGCCGTTTCGAGCAGCCAGGTCCGCAGCCGGGTAGAGCGGGCGGCGGACTCTTCCCCGCCGTCCTCCGTCTGGTGGCGATTTCGCGCGTAGAGGCGCAGCAGATCGTGGAAGCGGTAGCGATCGTCGTGGTACGTACCGAGAAGCCCCGCTTCCAGGAGCTCCTCCAGGACGTCCTCTGTCTCGTCAAGCGGCAAGCCGGCGAGCACAGCGGCCATGGGCAGACTGAAGTCTCCTCCCGGAACCAAGGAGAGCAGCCGGAAGATTCTTGCCGCGCGGGGAGCCAGGCGCGAGTAGGAGAGGGAGAAGGCCGAGTTCACCCGTAGGTCGCCCGCGCTGAGCAGGTCCAGTCTGCGGTCCTCGTCCTGGAGCCGGCTGGCGAGGCGCCGCAGATTCCAACTCGTGCGCGTGGCAGCCCAGTTCGCCGCCAGGCGCAGCGCCAGGGGAAGGTGGCTGCACAGTTCGCTCACCGACTGTGTGGCTTCCGGTTCCGCGTCCACTCGCTCTTCGCCGATGACCGCGCGCAGCAGCGTGGCGGACTCGGACTGACTCAGCGCGCCCAATTCCACGCGCTGTACGCCCTCAAGTCCGGCCAGGGTGTGCCGACTGGTCACGACAGTCAGTATCTGACCCGATCGCGGCAGCAGTGGCCTCACCTGGGCCTCACTGGAGGCATTGTCCAGAATCAGCAAGGCCCGGAGTTCGGCCGCGAGGGAGTGGTAGCGGTCGAGTCGGCCCTCCCGGTTCAAGCCCGCGATGTCGACTTCACCAAGGCCCCAGGCGCCCAGCAGGCGCGTCACCGCCTCGTCCACCGAGAGGGGCTGCGCATCCAGGCCCCGCATGTCCAGGAGAAACGCACCGTGCGTGAAGGTCTCCCGGCACTCCTCGGCCAGCCGCATCGCCAGAGTCGTTTTGCCGCTCCCTGGCATGCCGAACACGACGGAAACCGGGGGTGCTACCGCGTCGCCCGTGTAGCCCGGGGTCATGGAAGCGTTGCGGGTCCGCCGCGCGAGGGAACACAGCGTGTTCAGTTCGGCGCGTCTGCCCACGAAGTCGGGGATGCCCCTCGGGACGGTGTAGGGCGGGGCGGGCGAGGCCGCCGATTGCCCGGGCAGGCGGCCCGCGCGGGCGGCCGACACAAGGGTCGCATGCCACGACTCATCCAGTTCGAGGCCCTGCGAGAGCGCGGCGATCGTCCCTCGTCTCGGACGCAGGCTTCGCCCTCGCTCCATATCGCCGATCGCGCGCGCTGACACACCCGACGCCTCGGCCAAGTCCTCAAGCGTCAGCCCCCGGCTCTGCCGCAACTCCCGCAGCAGATGGCCGAAGCGCATGTCACTGCTGCTCTCCACCGCACCTCACAGCGATTCCGCCCATCACCGTCGGGCCGCTGCACAATACTATGATCGCCGAACGGGTTTGCGACCCTCGCCCGGTACCAGTAAGTCGATCTGTTACCCGGCCGGCTGGGCCCACCGCCGGGGAGGTCGCGGGCACGGCATCCGATGTCCGAATCAGTGGACATTGCCCGCGTATGAAGCACGGGGCGAGCGTGAAACTTCCTCCCGCTCTTCCTGGTCCACTCGGGTGCGGACGCGGTCTCATGGGGTTTGCCCATCACGCCGATCACGACGCTGGCCACCGAGGGCCTCGGTACGAGACAGCCCGCCGAGACTCCGTCACCTACTCCCTGGATCGATACTCGAAAGGGTTCCCATGGATGCCACCACGGAATATCGCCGGCACATACTCGAGGAGTACCGCCTTCGGATCGAGGGCGATCTCAAACTGCTCGAAAACGAAAAGACCGAGATAGAGAACTCAGAGCTGGACAAGTCGGAGATCGCCTCACGGGTGGCCGCGATACACCATGTGTGCAAGGTCCTGACCGACATACGGAGGCACCTGGAAGACGCGCGGCGGGCCAGGCACTCGTGGAACGCCGCCTTGGTTTCTTGATGCATGGACCCGCGGGGCCGACTGGGCCAGGGGGCGGTGTCGATCCGTATACGGAACCGAACCACGCGGTGCGCCCGCGGGGAGCCACCGACACTGCGGTTCCCTGGTGCGCGCCGAGCGTGGCCGCCTCGCACGCCGGGGCACGCATGAGCCTGGTTGCGTCGTAGCCACCGCCTCTCGCTTCCTGCATAGTGGCGAGTGAGCGGTGAGTGACTCCCCGAGTGGCCCGAGATCACGAGGCGGAAGTGGGGAAGATCACACTGTTCGGGCCCCTGGCGACCAGGACGGGCCCATCCGCAGTACGGCAAGGACGATAGATTGCCGACCATCCACGCACCTGGCCGTCGACCATCCGGATGACTATCACAAACGGATCAAAGCCGCTCCGTCTGCCCAAGAGAGGGCGGACCCGGGGGGGCTGCACCGACACGAAGGCTCCAGCGCGTCCCGGCATGGGCACAAGGCGATCCGCAAGGCGTCTGGCCTATCCGAGTCCGGCGGGCGCGCCGCGCCGCCCCGCCGATACCCCTTCAGCCCTGTAATCCCAGGCGAGAAGGGTTGCGGCGCCCCCGGCAGGACTCGAACCTGCGGCCAAGCGCTTAGAAGGCGCCTGCTCTATCCACTGAGCTACGGGGGCCGGTTATGTCGGCCGGTGTCCTGGTGCCCGGGTGCGGGCTGATCCCTGACCTTGCCGGGGACAAGAATAGGGCTCCCGCATCCCTGTCCCTCATGCTTCACCTCCGTGGCTCAATGTGGAGGTTCAGTGAAGCGGTCCTGATAATCGCAGGCAGGTACGAATCGTGCACCGCTTTTGACGCCTCACGCACCGGGTGTTGTGCACTCGTTATGCCTGCGCCCCAGTCATCCCTTCCGCCCCCTGTGTCCGGTCGGCGCGCAGACATACCCATATGCTTCAGAAAGCCTCCAAAATTGGGCATTCTTCGCATGTGGTGACCTTGGACGTACGGCCTCAGCTGCTCGACGCACTTTCCGCCCTGCGCGACCGTGTCGCCGCCGCACGCTTCCCGCTGCCCCTGGCGGGGGCTCCACGCGCGCGTGCCAACCGCGACGAACTGCTCGCACAACTCGACGACTATCTGGTGCCCCGGTTGAGAGAACCCGAAGCGCCGCTTCTCGCCGTCATCGGGGGGTCCACCGGCGCCGGAAAGTCGACACTGGTCAACTCCCTTGTGGGGCGCCGGGTCAGCGAGGCGGGCGTGCTGCGCCCGACGACCCGTACGCCGGTGCTGGTGTGCCATCCCGAGGACCACCACTGGTTCAGCGGGATGCGCGTGCTGCCCCAGCTCACCCGCGTGTGGGTGCCCCATCAGGAGCCGGGCGACGAACTCCCCGCCCTCGGCGACCGCGGCGAACGGATCCTGCGCATCGAGACCGCCGACACCCTCCCCCGCGGCCTCGCCCTCCTGGACGCGCCCGACGTCGACTCCCTGCTCGCCGACAACCGGGTGCTGGCCGCCGAACTCATCTGCGCGGCCGACATCTGGGTGATGGTCACCACGGCCGCCCGTTACGCCGACGCCGTCCCCTGGCACCTGCTGCGCGCCGCCAAGGAACACGACGCGACCCTGGTGACCGTCCTCGACCGGGTGCCGCACCAGGTGGTCTCCGAGGTCTCCCGGCAGTACGGCGCCCTGCTCACCAAGGCAGGACTCGGCGACGTACCGCGCTTCACGGTGCCCGAACTCCCCGAGTCCGCCTGGGGCGGCGGCCTGCTGCCCGCGACGGCCGTGGCGCCGCTGCGCACCTGGCTCACGCACCACGCGCAGGACCCGGGCGCCCGGCAGGGGGTGATGGCCCGCACCGCGTACGGCGTGCTCGACTCCATGAAGTCGCGGATGCCGGAACTGGCGAGCGCCACCGCCGCCCAGTACGCCGCCGCGACCCGGCTCACCGCGGCGGTCGACGGGGCCTACGACAGTGAGCACACGCGCGTGAAGGGCCGTCTGCAGGCCGGAGCGGTGCTCTCCGGGGACGCGCTCAAGCGCTGGCGCGCCTACCCCCTCGACTGCACCGCCGACGAACTGCTCGACGCGCTCGTGGAGAGCCTGTCCGCCCTCCTGCTGTGCTCGGTGACGGCCGCCGACGAACGGGTGGACGACGCCTGGCGCCGCGAACCGGCCTCGGGCGCACCGGGACTGACGGACCGTGACCCCACCCTGGAGAGCGCCGAACACCGGATCGGCATGGCCGTACGGCGCTGGCGGCGCGTCCTGGAGGAGTACGCCGAGGACGAGGTCCGCGACCTCGAGAAGAGCGTCGCGCCGGACCCCTCGGTGGTGGCCGCGCTCGTCGCCACCGCGCTGCTGGGCGGCCGCCGGGCACGCAACGCCGGTGAGGGGCTCGCCGAGCGCATCGGGGCGCACGGCGCGCTGCGGCTGCGCGACAAGGGCGGCCGGCTGCTCACGGAACTCATCGACAAGGCCCTGCACACCGAGCGGGAGCGCCGGCTCTCGCCCCTCGACGCGCTCGACGTCCATCCGGAACCCCAGGCCGAACTCATCGCCGCGCTGTCCGTACTGCAGAAGGAGAGGTGACCGCTGTGACTGCCGTCACTGACCACACGGATCACGCAGACCGCCCCGGAGACGAGCCCTCCGAGGACATCCGCCCCGGGGAGGGCCGCTCGGGCGGCGACCGTCCCGAAGGGGATCGTTCGGGCGGTGACCGTCCCGAAGAGGGCCATTTCGGCGAGGGCCGTCCTCAGGAGAACCGCGCGGCGGTGGGCGCCCCCGGGGACGTCTCCGCCGGGAACGTCTCCGCCGGGGACGCGGGCACCGGACCGGAGGGCCCCGAGGGCACCGGCCGCACCGGCGACCCCGTCGAGGACGACCGCACCGCGTCTTCTTCGGAGTCTCCTTCCGTCAACGGCTCGGCAAGGGAAACGAGTTCTCGAACCGAGACCGGGGCTGACAGGAGCGGCGAGGAAACGCGGGCGGTCCGCGAGCCCGGCTCGGACTCCTCGAAGAGCGCCCCGCCGGTACAGCCACGCGCGCGTGGCCAGGTCGACGTCTCCCCGGCCCCCGTGAACGGGACCCCCCTGGCGAACGGGACCCCCCGGACGAACGGCACGCCCCGGGAAACCGGCGTCTCCAAGGACACCGGCGTCTCCAGGGACAACGGCACCCCCAAGGACAGCGGCGCCGCCAAGGAGTCCGGCGCCACCCGGACGGACGGCCCGGCCCGGACAGGCACTCCCCGTGCGGGCGAACCCTCCACCCCCGCCTCCCCCGCGGCCTCGTCCCCCGCATCCCCGTCCTCCACGCGCGCGGAGGACGGCCCCGTCTGGGACGACGGACTCATCGCGCGGCGCGTGAACGAGTCGGCCCCCGTCCGCTACCAGACCCCGGCGGTGGAGACCCGCCCCGCCGCTCCGGCCGCGCCCGCGCCCCTCGCGTACGACGGCCCGCTGCGCTCACGCCTGGACGCGCTCCGGGAGCTGGTGGGCCTCTCGCGCGCCCGGCTGGACAGCAGGACCCTCGCCGAGGCGGGCCGCGTCCTGGACGAGGCGGCGGCGCGCCGCAAGCTGTCCGGGGAACACACCGTGGTCGCCATCGCCGGCGCCACCGGCAGCGGCAAGTCGCAGCTCTTCAACGCCCTCGCCGGGGTGGCCATCTCGGAGACCGGGGTGCGCAGGCCGACCACCTCGGCGCCGATCGCGTGCAGTTGGAGCGACGGCGCGGCCACCCTCATCGACCGGCTCGGCATCCCCGGCCGGCTGCGCAGGCGCCCGTTGCAGAGCGCGGAGGCGGAGGCCCAGCTCCGCGGCCTGGTCCTGGTCGACCTGCCGGACCACGACTCCGCGGCGGTCCAGCACCGCGAGCAGGTGGACCGCGTCCTCGCCCTGGTCGACGCGGTGATCTGGGTGGTGGACCCGGAGAAGTACGCGGACGCGATCCTGCACGAGCGCTATCTGCGGCCGCTGGCCGGGCACGCCGAGGTCACGTTCGTCGTCCTCAACCAGGTGGACCGCCTCCCCGGAGAGGCCGCCGACCAGGTCCTCGACGATCTGCGGCGGCTGCTCGACGAGGACGGCATCGCGCTCGGCGAGTACGGCGAACCGGGCGCGACGGTCCTCGCCCTGTCGGCGCTCACCGGCGAGGGGATCGCCGAACTGCGCGAGTGCCTCGGCCAGTTCGTCGGGGAACGCGGGGCGGCGGCCCGGCGGATCTCGGCCGATCTCGACGCGGCGGCGGCCCGGCTGCGGCCGGTCTACGCGACCGGGCGGCGGGTCGGGCTCAGCGAGGAGGCGCGCGACGAGTTCGCGGACCGGCTCGCGGACGCGGTGGGCGCCGTCGCGGCCGGCGAGGCCGCCGAACGGGCCTGGCGCCGCAACGCCAACCGCGCCTGCGGAACGCCCTGGCTGCGGCTGTGGCGCTGGTACCAGGACCGGCGCGAACCCCCGACCGGCCGGCTGCCGGTGCGCGCCCCCGCCGACGAGGAGGCCACCGCCCGCCAGCGGGTGGAGCAGGCGGTACGGACGGTCGCGGACCGGGCGGCGTACGGGCTGCCGGCCCCCTGGGCGCAGGCGGTGCGCGAGGCGGCCGTACGGGGCGCGCAGGGGCTCTCGGAGGCGCTGGACGACATGGGGGCGCGCGCGGCCACTCCGGTGGGGCGTCCGCCGCGGCCCGGCTGGTGGCCGGTGGCGGTGCTCGCGCAGGCCGCGATGACGATCGTCCAGGTCGTCGGCGGACTGTGGCTGGCGGCGCAGATCGCCGGGATCGCCTCGCCGAACCTCGGGGTTCCGGTGCTGCTGATGGTGTGCGGGATCGTCGGCGGCCCGGCCGTCGAGTGGAGCAGCAGAATGGCGGCCCGCGGGCCGGCCCGGCGATACGGCCTCGAAGCGGAGCGCCGGTTGCGCGAGGCCGCGGCGGGCTGCGGCAGGGCCAGGGTGCTCGACCCTGTGGCGGCGGAGCTGCTGCGCTATCGCGAGGTGCGCGAGCAGTACGGGCGGGTCATGGGCGCGGCGACGGCGGGTACGCCGGTCGGGTGAGGCGGTTTTCCACAATCGGCCGGCGGCGCACAGGGCTCGGCGGGCCCGGCCCGGCGAAGGCAGTCTGATCTCGCGGCGACCGCAGCGCATGCGGTCGCCGCGACGGACACATTCGCACGGGAGGGAAAGCTCGATGAACGAGACGATGGTGTGCGCGGTGGGCAACGTGGCGACCCGGCCGGTCTACCGGGAGCTGGCGAACGGGGCGTCGGCCCGGTTCCGGCTGGCGGTGACCTCGCGGTACTGGGACCGCGAGAAGAGCGGGTGGACGGACGGGCACACCAACTTCTTCACGGTGTGGGCGAACCGGGCACTCGCGACGAACGTGGGGGCGTCGGTGTCGGTGGGCGACCCCGTCATCGTGCAGGGCAGGCTGAAGGTGCGCACCGAGACCCGGGACGGGCAGAGCTGGACGTCGGCGGACATCGACGCGGTGGCGATCGGCCACGACCTCTCGCGCGGCACGTCGGCGTTCCGGCGCCCGGCCAGGGAGGGCGAGCCGGCCGGGGGTGAAGTGGCCGGGGGCGAGCGGCCGGAGCCGACCTGGGAATCGGCGCCGGACACCCCACCGCGGGGCGTATCCGAGGAAGCCGCCCAACAGCCCACAGCGGCGGCCGGTGTGACGTGACGTCAGTGACCGTGACGCTCTGACCGGACTGCGGCTTATCGGCGAACGCGCTCCGAAACCAACCCCGTGGATTTGTCGATAAGCGCAGCTCACGGCCGTACCGGCATAACGATTCCGAGTCGGATCGGTTATCGGATGACATGACCGGGGAGAGCGTTACGCCGCTTCCTTAGGATGCCGAACACAGCTCTCGGGGCTTCTGATTCTGCTGGCGGGACCGTCCCCCCATGTCAACGGGTCCTGCGCGAAGGGGAATTCTGTGCTTTCTGCGTTTTCTGCGTTGTCCGCGTGCAGGCGGGGGGCAGCCCGTCTCGCCGCCGCGGCACTGGTGTCGGGGCTCGTCGCCGCGGGGACCCTCGCCACCGCCGGGCCGGCCGCCGCCGACGACACCCCGCAGAGCCCCGGCGGCGCGACCGCCACCCTCGGCGGCCTGAAGACCTACGGGTCCGCGGTCATCCACGACCACGGAGAGGACTCCTGGGTCTCCGCCGGCCTGTTCGAGATGTCGGTCGACGACGGCGGCACGCTTCAGACGTACTGCGTCGACCTGCACAACCCGACGCAGCAGGACGCCCGGTACCAGGAGACATCCTGGAGCGGCACCTCGCTGAGCGGCAACAAGGACGCGGGCAAGATCCGCTGGATCCTGCGGAACTCCTATCCGCAGGTGAACGACCTGGCGGAGCTGGCCGGGAAGGCCGGCGTGAGCGGCCTCACCGAGCAGGACGCGGCGGCCGGCACCCAGGTGGCCATCTGGCGGTTCTCGGACGGCGCCGACGTGGACGCGGCGGACCCGAGGGCGGAGAAGCTCGCGGACTACCTCCAGAAGAACGCGCGGGACCTGCCGGAGCCCGAGGCCTCGCTGACCCTGACCCCGGCCGCGGTGTCCGGGCACGCGGGCGAGCGGCTCGGCCCGGTGACGGTCCACACGAACGCGGACGGGGTGACGGTGGCACCGCCCGCGGACACGGCGGTCAGCGGGGTCAAGGTCGTCGACAAGAACGGCAGGCCGGTCACCTCGGCGGCCGACGGCAGCCGGCTCTTCTTCGACATACCGAAGGACAACACGGACGGGTCGGCGACGCTGACCGTGCGGGCCTCCACGAATGTGCCGGTCGGCCGTGCCTTCGCCTCCGACTCCCGCAGCCAGACGCAGATCCTGGCGGGCTCCAGCGAGTCCACCGTCTCCGCCACGGCGACCGCCGACTGGGCGGCGAAGGGCGCGATACCCGCGCTGACCGCCGAGAAGAACTGCGCCGACGGCGGAGTGGACATCACGGCGGTCAACAAGGGCGACGAGGCGTTCACGTTCGAGCTGATGGGCATCGAGCACACCATCGCGGCCGGCGCCGCCCAGACGATGACGGTCCCGCTCCAGGAGGACCAGGCCTACGACTTCACGATCAGCGGTCCGAACGGCTTCGCGAAGCGGTTCAAGGGCGTGCTGGACTGCGTGACCCAGGGCGCCTCGGACGGCATCACCACCCAGACGGTCAGCGAACCGAGCCCCGCCTCGGTGGGCGGCACCAGCACCGGGGGCACCGACCTCGCGGCGACCGGCGGTTCCGGTGCGACACCGCTCATCGCGGGGGTCGCCATCGCCCTGGTGGTCGTCGGCGGGGCGGCGCTCCTCGTGGTCCGCAAGAGGCAGACACCGGAGCAGGGACCGGCGCAGGACTGACCCGAAGGGATCTGCGCGGCTTCTGGACGCTGGTCGCCCTGCCGACGGGAGGTCCCGTCGGAGGTCCCGTCCGAGGTCCCGTCGGCAGGGCGGGGCGCCGCGTGGCTAGGAGCTGAAGCTCCGGCCACGGGCGATGGCGAACCCGGCGGCGAGCAGGCCGAGGACGCCGACGACCAGACCGGCGATCCCGAGCGAGCGGGCGGTGGAGTCACTGGCCTTGTCGCTCGCGGTGGACTCCTTGGCGTCCTCGGAAGACGAGGACGTGGAGGTGTTCGCCGAGCCGGCGTCGGAACCGGCGGCTCCCGCGCCCTTGGCGGTGAGCGTCAGTACGGGGGCCGGGTTCTCCGGCTCGTCGGCGCCGTCCTTCGCCTCCTCGATCCAGCGCACGACGTTGCCGTCCGAGTAGGTCTGAAGGGTCTTGAAGGTCAGCCGGCCGGTGTCGTCGGGCAGTTGGCCGAAGGCGACGTCGAAGTCCTGGAACTCGCCGTGCCGGATCCTGCCGCCGGTCCAGGTGATCTCGGAGACGGCGTCGGTGATCGTGCCGTCGTCCGTCTTGACCGGCGTCTTCAGCTTGGTGGTGGTCACCTTCGCGGTCCAGCCCGCCTGCGGGGTGACGAGGACTCCCAGGACGGGGTGGTCGGTGGGCAGGAACACCTGCACCTTGGTGGTGCTGGCGGTGTCCTCCTCGTTGGGGACGCGGAAGCTCAGGACGCCGTCGGTGGCGCCCTTGGCGTAGCTCTCGGGGTGGACCGTCACATGCGCGAAGGCGGCGCCGGCCGCGGCCAGCACACCGGCCATGGTGAGGGCGGCGACGGTGCCGGTGCGGCGCAGGGTGGTGCTCGTCGGGGACATCTCGGGGAACTCCGTACGGGAGGGGACGTGGTCAGGGCGTGGGGACGAGCCCTGCCGGCGGTCCCCGGCGGGAGACGGCGTGCCGGAGCAGCGCCTGACGGAGCGGTCGCGGACCGGCCGGGCGGCCCCGAACCCCGGGCGGTCGTACGGGAGCCGGTCGCCCGCCGCCCTTCCACCAGGCGGCGAGCCCGGGCACGAAGGAGACGGCGCGGCGCAGCAGTGACCACAGGGCGGCCTCGCCGCGCCGCAGCCACCAGGTAGCGAGGAGGGCGGCGGTGATGTGGGCGGCCGTGGCGTGGGGTGTGAGGGCGTGTGCCTGGGTGTGGGTCATGTGCGCGCCGTGCATGGTCATCGCCATCCGGGGGTGGCCGGCCCCGAACCCGAGGTGGAGCCCGGTCTGCGCGGCGAGCATGGCGCCGCCTATCCCCGGCAGGGACCGCTCACGGCCGCCCAGCAGGCAGCCGGCGGCGAAGACGACGAGCAGGCCCGCTCCGACGGCACCGGGCGAGGGTGCCTGTCCGGTGGCGAGCAGGTGTCCGCCGGCCGCCAGCAGCACGCAGAACACGGCGAACACCGCCGCGCGCAGGCTCCGTACCGCCGGGGACGCACTCATGAAGCCCAGATACTGCCACGGGGAGGGAGTGACGGGAGGGGCTTCGGGATGAGCCGTGCGTCACGGGCCGCCGGACTCGACCCGCGGCGGCTCGGGTAGGGTCCGGCTGAGCCTGGGAGGGGACCGACGTGCGACTTCGCTGTGCCGTGCTGGACGACTATCAGAGGGTGGCCACCGAGATCGCCGACTGGTCACCGGTGGCGGACCGCGTGGACGTCATCTCCTTCGACCGGCACTTCGCCGACGAGGACGAACTGGCGACCGTGCTGGCCGGGTTCGAGATCGTCGTCACGTTGCGCGAGCGGGTGCCCTTCCCCGCCTCGCTGCTGGCCCGGCTGCCCAGACTGAAGCTGCTGATCGCGTCCGGGATGCGCAACAGCGTGATCGACTACGCGGCGGCCGAGGCGCGCGGGGTGACCGTGTGCGGGACGCCGAGTGCCTCGACGCCTCCGGTCGAACTGACCTGGGCGCTGCTGCTCGGTCTCGCGCGGGGCATCGTCACGGAGCACGAGGCGTTGCGCTCGGGCGGCCCCTGGCAGAGCACCGTCGGCGCGGATCTGCACGGCCGCCGGCTCGGTCTGCTGGGGCTCGGCAAGATCGGCGCCCGGGTGGCCCAGGTGGGTCTGGCGTTCGGTATGCGGGTCGGCGCGTGGAGCCAGAACCTCACCGAGGAACGCGCCGAGGAGGTGGGGGTGGAGCTGGCGCCCTCGAAGGAGGACCTGCTGGCGGGCAGCGACTTCGTCTCCGTCCACCTCGCGCTCGGCGACCGTACGCGAGGGCTCGTGGGCGAGGCCGAGCTGGCGCTGCTCAAGCCGACGGCCTTCCTCGTCAACACCTCGCGCTCGGCGATCGTCGACCAGGACGCCCTGCTGGCCGCCCTGCGCGCCGGGCGGATCGCCGGGGCGGGCGTCGACGTGTTCGACGTCGAGCCGCTGCCCGCCAACCACCCGATGCGCTCGGCCCCCCGCCTGCTCGCCACCCCGCACCTCGGCTACGTGTCCCGGTCCAACTACGCGACGTACTACGGCGCCGCGGTCGAGAACATCCAGGCGTACCTGGCGGGCAGCCCGGTACGCCTGCTCGGCTGACAGGCCGGGACCAGGAAACGCCGGGGCCCCGACCCGAGAAGACGGGCCCGACAAGACGGGACCCGGCACGACTGGACCGACGCGACGGAAGCCGACAGGGCAGGCGGGACCGCCTCAGCCCCTCTGCCGGACCGCGCCCGCCCCCGTCAGCGCGGTCCCCGTCCGTCGGTTCAGGCAGCGGCCGTGGCCGCCGGGCGCCAGTAGACGCCGGAGCTGCGGTGCAGATGACGCAGGTCCACGAGGTACCGCCGGAGCGTCACATGGTCGACGGGGGCGTCCTCGCACCAGGCGCGCAGCTTCTCGTTGACCGTCCGCTCCGGATACTCGACGCCCGGCTCGAAGGTCCGCTCGGCGATGTACCGCAGGACGACCAGCTTGCGCTCCCACCGCGCGGGCAGCCGTACGAGCCGGCGGTCGCGCACGAAGGTCCGCAGCACCGCCTCGGACCGCTCGTCGCCCGCGCCGTGGCTCCGGGCGGACGGTTCGGACGGATCGGACGCCCGTGCGGAGCGGGCGAGTTCGCGGAAGCGGTCGTAGGCGACGGCGAGTCCGGCGCCGCCGTCCGCGATCACGCCCTGGTCCCACAGCCGCCGCAGCGCGGTGTTCGCGTCCCTCGGGGACAGCCCCGAACGCTCGGTCACCTGTGCCGGGGTGGCCGCGCCGAGGACGACGGCGGCGAAGGCCCGGGCGCGGGACTCCTCCGCGAAGAGGCCGACCGCGCCCGCGAGATCGGCCGCGCCGGCGAGACCGGCGGTGGTTACGGGGCCGGCGGTGGTTGCGGGGCCGGCGGTGGTTGCGGGGCCGGCGGTGGTTGCGGGGCCGGCGGTGGTTGCGGGGCCGGCGGTCCCGGCCGGTCGGGCCGTCCTGTCGCTGGGCCGTTCGGCGGGCCGGTCGATGGTCTGGTCGGTGGATCGGTCGGTCGGCATGCCCGGAGGCTAATGGAGCGGGTGGGCGCGGCCGAAGCGGTTTTTCGGGCGCCGCCCCGTTCCGGACGACGGGTGATACGCCGGTGAACGCCCGTGACCAGGGGTGCGCGGGCGCGTTGAAGGGGGAGTGCGGTCGCGTCCGTGTCACCGCGCTCATCGAACCAAAGGAGAACGTGATGTCTCGCATCGCGAAGGTCGCCGCAGTCGCCCTCGGCACGGGTGCCGTCGTCATCAGCGGGGCCGGTCTGGCCATGGCTGACGCCGGCGCCCAGGGCCAGGCCGTCGGCTCGCCCGGTGTCCTCTCGGGCAACCTGATCCAGGTCCCGGTCAACATCCCGGTCAACGTCTGCGGCAACACCGTCAGCGTCATCGGCCTGCTGAACCCGGCCTTCGGCAACCACTGCGTGAACGACGGTGGCCACACCAAGGACCACGGCGGCTACGGCTACGGCAACTGACCCACGCCACGCGAAAGGCCCCCGGCAGGAAGTCACTGCCGGGGGCCTCGTCATACCGCCGCCACGCCTGTCGGCGAGCGGTTACGCGTACCGGTAGATGGCGCTGTGGTCCTCCATCGACGCGGGTGTCACGCCCCACGGGGGCATCTCCTCGGCGCGGGCGATGACCCGGCCGCGCTGGGGGTCGCCGAGCCCCGGCGGGCGCTCGGGCAGATAGCGCGCGCCCCGGTGCCGCTGCTGCCAGCGCGACCACTGGAGGTCGACGAAGGCGTGGTGCAGCCAGAAGACGGGGTCGTTGACGGAGCCGCCGCCCAGCATGTGGCCGCCGACCCAGCGGTGCACGCGGTTGTGGTTGGCCCAGGCGTCGTTGCCGGGCCCGCGCCCCCAGCCCTCCAGCTTGTTGCGGAAGCCGCGCCGGGAGGTGGAGTTCCATGGCGAGGTGTCGTAGACCGGATCGTCCAGGGCGGCGTTCAGGTCGCTCGCCGTGGGCAGTTGGAGGGGCTGGCGCGGCCGGCCGAACTCCCGGGTGAGGAACTCCCCGTCCGTGACGCCTTCCTTGATGGTCCACTTGCCCTGGGCGTAGGCGAACGGGCCGGTCGTCACCTGGCGGTCCGGGCGCCGCCCGTCCCCGCCGAGCAGGTCCTTCGTCCACGGCGCCGAGGTCGGCGTACGGTCCCGGGTCCAGTCCCAGTAGGGCACGCTCACCGAGGAGTCCACCCGGCGCAGCGCCTTCTCCAGCTCCAGCAGGAACCGCCGGTGCCAGGGCAGGAAGGAGGGCGTCATATGGGCCGCGCGCAGCCCGTTGTCGCCGTCCGAGGTGTAGTAGTCGATATGCATGCGGACGAACTCGTCGTACTCGCCGCGGCGTTTGACCTCCAGCATCGCCGAGACGAAGCGGCGCCGCTCCGTGCTGGTCAGCGTGCTGACGTCCTTACGCGTGTACACCATGGTGGTGGCCGCCCCCCTCCGTACCGCTGCCGCGCCCCGCACGTCCGCCCGCGCCACTCCCGTCGGCACCCATCCCGTCCATCCCGTCCATCCCGCTCATTCCGCTGGTCCCGCTCGTCCCGTCGGTCCCCTCCGTACCGTCGGCGCCGTCCGGGCCCGTCGTGCCGTCCATCCCGGTCATGGACCGCAGATGTTCGGCGGGGTCCAGTTCGTCGACGGCCGCCCGCGCGGCCTCCAGGGCCGTCGGGTACGAGGCGTAGTGGTCCACCATGCTCAGATAGCCGCCGTCCGCGCGGCGCATCAGATGCAGGGGCCGGCCGTCGACGGTGACCAGCCACTCGCCGCCGCTGAACGCCACTCGCCCGTCCGCGCCGGTCTTCCTGCCGAGGAGGTGCCGCCCGCGGTAGACCTCGTCGAAGGAGAGGTCCTCGGAGCGGGCCGGGCGCGAGGACCGGGAGGCGGCGACGACCGGGGCCAGCGCCACGGCGACGGCCGACGCGATCAGTCCCCGCGTCACCCCGCGCCGGGTCACCGCCGTCGTGCCCGCCACGCGTTCCGCGCCCCGTCCCGGCACCCGTTCGGCCGGCGCGCGGTTTGGCCCGCGTCCTCGTCGTCTCGCCGACACCCAACTGACGAACATGCTTGTCTCCTCGACGATTGAGGTGGATGCATCGTCTTCAGCAAGGTCAACGACGGCGGCCCCCGATGGTTCGGGCGTCGGGCGGCGGACCCGGGCCGGACCCCCGGGGCCGCTGCCACGGCGGGTCAGGCCCCGGAACCCGTCTCCACGTTCGCCCCCGGGACGGTCTGAAGCAGCGGCGTGAGCACGGCGGCCTGCGGCAGCCTCACGTCGGGGAGGCCGAAGTTGCGGGCGTTCGGCGCACTGAGCGGGGTGTCCAGGGACAGCCCGGGGGTCAGCGTCCGCAGGTCGGCGGCGGGCGCCGAGACCCCGAGGTGGTCGACGCCCTCGCCGAGCAGGTGCGGAAGGGGCGTGCGCAGGTCCGCGCCGGGCAGCCCGCCGGCGAGCGGGAGTTGGGGCAGGGCGTGGTCGGGCAGCAGCCGGCCCTCGACGTACCGGGGTCCCTCGGGCGCGCCGGGCACGGGCACCGGCAGCTCCCCCGCGATGTGCGGCGCCCGCAGGTTGAGGGCCTGCTCGACACCGTTCAGCGGTACGGGGACGGGGACCGAGTCGGCCGCCAGGGCGGGGGTCGCGGCGGCGGCGCCCACCACCGCCGCCACCCCGGTCATGACGGCGGCGAGAGTTCCTCGTGTGGTCGGCTTCATCTCAGGTACGGCACCTTTCGGGATTCGGTGGCTCTGCGTCCGTACCGCGTAACGATGCCGGGAACGTCATCAGCGAAAGATTCCCCCGACGGACGCAATAGTCGTCCGATAGGGAAACCCGGAGAATCGGAAAACCGGAGGATCGAAGGATTGCAGCAGCCGGAAATCCGCGAAGCCGAGAAACCGGGAAGCCCGGGAAGCCGCAAGGCCGGAAGCCCGGGAAGCCGGGAGGCCGGAAGGCCGGACGGCCGGAAGCTGCGAAACCGCGTAATCAGCTCGTCCAGAAATCCCACCATCGGGTCAGGATCAGCATGCCGATGACGCCGATGTGCAGCACCGGAAGAACCCAGGTGAATTCCGCGAGGAATCCCTTCAGCCATTCCGGAGCGGGCAGAAAATCATGTCGTACGTTGAACGAGGTGACGTACCAGAACATGATGATCGTGGCGACCCAGGCCAGACAGCACCACAGGCACAGCGAGTTGATCCGGTAGAACGACTGGAACTGGAGCCAGGTGCAGAATCCGACCCCGAAGAGCGTTCCGGCGTTGAGGATCAGCCAGTACCAGCGCGGGAAGGCGGCCCCGGCGAACAGGCTCACGCCGACGCAGACCACCACGGCGTATGTCACCAGGCCCAGCATCGGGTTGGGGAAGCCGAAGGCGGAGGCCTGCTCGCTCTTCATGATGTTGCCGCAGGAGACGACCGGGTTCAGGCTGCACCCGGGGACGAAGTTCGGGTTCTCCAGCAGCTTGAACTTGTCGATCGTGATGACCCAGGCGGCGAGCAGACCGGCCGCGCCGGTGATCACCAGCAGCAGGGCCAGGCCCCGCCCGCTGCCCACGGCCCGCCCGTGCCGCCCTCCGCCGCCCACGGCCCGGCCGCGCCCTCCGCCGCCCGGGACCCGCCCGCCCGGACCGCTGCCGACGTCCTCCCCGGCCCCCGCGGCGCCGCTCATCAGCCGCGCAGACTGCGCGCCGGCAGCAGCACGTGCGCGGCGCTGAGCAGGGTGCCCTCGTCGCCCGCGAAGGCCGTCAGGTCCTCCGGTGCGACGGGCTTGCCGGGCTCGGCGACGGGCCAGGCGCGGGTGGCGAACAGGAAGTAGGCGTAGCCCCGTTCGCCGACCGCGGCGAGCCACTCCGGGGGCGCGAGGCACTGCGCGTTGAGGTGGGGCATCCGGACGACGGCCTGGCCGCCCTCGACGAGCAGGGTGAGCGGCAGGCTCGGGTGCTGGGAGCCGTCGATGAGGGTCTCGCCGACGGGCATCCCGTTGTCGGTCAGGAGCTGCCGGATGGCGGCGGCGGACCCTTCCGGGCCGCCCTGGCCGTCGCCCAGGGAGTAGGCGAGAAGGTAGGGCATGTCGCCGTCGGGGGCTTCGCCGCTGAACGCCATGACGGCGAGCGTGCCGAGGTCGGCGACCCGAAGGGGGCTCGTCTGGCTTGAGGTTGAGGTCACCGCGGAACCCTATCGACGGGTCCGTTCGGCCCCTTCCCGATCTCACCCGCCCGGGCGATGACCGGTGGCGTGACCACCCGAACGAGGGACAGGGCTCGAACAGCGCGAAGGGCCGATTCCACGGCTGCGGAATCGGCCCTTTCGGCGGGGGCGGCCGTACGGTGTCAGCCGTTGACGCAGGTGTTGCCGAACGCCGGGTTCAGCACGCCGATGACGTCGACCGTGTTGCCGCAGACGTTGACCGGGACGTGCACGGGGACCTGAATGATGTTGCCGGACAGGACGCCCGGCGACTTGACCGCCGCGGCCTCGGCACCGGAGTCGGCGGCGGCGCTGCCCGCGGCGGCACCCGCGGCCATTCCGGCGGTGGCGATAATCAGCGCGGCCTTCTTGGCAGAGTTCATCGTCAGCCCTTTCCTCGGAAGATTTGGCACGAGCCTAGGGAAATGCCCGCGAGTGCCGCGGAAAGACACGCGACGAAATACTTCGACTAGCCCTGAAGGGGAAGTCCGCCGAGCAGCTTCGCGGGGCCGCCGGTGGTGTTGAGCGCCTTCGTCGCGCCGCTCACGGTGTTGAGCAGGGAGTTCTTGTTCTCGGTGTCGAGCGCGTTCGACTGGTGCTGGAGGGGCATGACGTCCTGCGCGCTGAGCGACCGCTGGCTGGTGATGGTCTCCAGGGCGCCGTTGAGGCTGGAGGGCGTGAGGTCGGAGGCTCCGGCGGCGAACGCGGGTGCTGCGGCACCGGCGACGACGAGGGACCCGGCGACTACAGCGGCGGCCTTGAGGGACTTCATCGTGTTCCTTTCTTCGGCGACTCGTGTCACCAGAGGGAATTCCTCTTCGGCATGGCTAACGAGCCCCGGACGCGACGGAAACCCCGCGTGCAGAAAATTCCTGCACCCCACCCGAATGACCGGCGTGTCGCATTCTCATATAAGAGAGGCGGACGCCCTCCACGTACAGGGGGCCGCCCCCCTCTTCCGGCGCAACGCGAACCGGCCGCCCTCTCGCTGGGGAGGACGGCCGGCACGGGTCCGCGTGAACGTCAGCCGTTGACGCAGGTGTTGCCGAACGCGGGGTTCAGCAGACCGATGACGTTCACGGTGTTGCCGCAGATGTTGACCGGAACGTGGACGGGAACCTGGAGGACGTTGCCCGACAGGACGCCCGGGGAGTGGACGGCCGCGCCGTGCGCGTCGCTGTCGGCGGCGGCGATGCCGGCGGTGCCGGCCACGGCGGCGGCGGCAACGGAGGTCAGGGCCAGGCCCTTAGCGATACGCGACATGGAGAAATGCTCCTTGGGAGTCGACACAACATCCGGGCGGGTTGCCCGGCTCTGCGTTCAACGCGCGGCGCTCACGGGGGTTGTGCCTCCAAAAGGGTGATCTCGTCAACGGGCCGAGTACGTGAATCCGACACACATCCAAGGTTTCCCGCATAAATACGGACAGCGGCTAGAGTCGGCCACCTCCCGAGGGCGCCTGTGCTCGGGCGCCGGCAGGCGCCGGACAACAGGCGGGGAGCCGGAGCGCACCGATCCGATCCGCAGACGTCCGTCCCTCCGCTGGTCCAGAACCTTTTCCGCCGAAAGGGCATCGCCGGTCATGCGTATTTCCCCGGGTCCGCTGCTGCGCCGTGCGGTGGTGGGCTGCTCGGCCCTCGCCGCCCTGTCCGCCCCGGCCCTCGCCGCCGTTTCGGCACCGGCCGTCGCCGCGACCACCGCCGGACCCGCCGCGGAGGCGGAGGGCCTGGCCTTCACCCAGCGGTACCACGCGCTCCAGCACGGCGGGATCGTGCGGGCCGCGAACTCCTCGATCAGCTGCGGGGACGCCACCAAGGCGGCGTGCTCGGCCGCCCGCAGGGGCGGCCGGGGAGCCAACGGCGACTTCGACATGCGCTACATCGACGTCGACGACGACCCCAACACCTACAACTCCAGCCGCGCGGAGGTCCGGCTGCCGCAGGGCGCGCGGGTCTCCTACGCCCGCCTGTACTGGGGCGGCAACCTGCGCGTCGGCGAGCAGAAGCCGCCGAAGGACAACGGCCGGGTGCTGATCTCCGAGCCCGGCGGACGGTACAAGGAACTGCTCGCGGACCGCGTGATCGGGCACCGGGTGGCGCACGGGGCCGAGGCGTTCCAGGCCTCGGCGGACGTCACCCCGCTGGTGCGGTCGGGCGGGGCGGGGCTGTGGACCGTGGCCCAGATCAACGTCGCCAAGGGCCGGACGGCCGCGGGCGCGTGGGGCGGCTGGACGCTGGTGGTGGCGTACGAGAAGAAGTCGGAGCCGCTCAGACACCTGTCCGTGTGGGACGGGTTCGGGCCGCTCGGCCCTGGCGCGGAGCGGACCGTGACGCTGGGCCGGATGTCACTCCCGGCGACCGTGAAGGGCCGGGTGGGCCTGGTCGCGTACGACGGCGACCGCGGCCGTACGGGTGACTCGCTGGCCCTGCGGACGGGGTCCGGCAGGTGGACCGTGCTGGGCGATGCCGCCAACCCCCGTGACGACGCGCTGAATTCGACCATCAGCGAGCCGGGGCGCGGTGCGGCGAAGCGGGTTCCCGCCTACTCGAACACGCTCGGTTACGACTCGGATGTTCTCGAACTTGGCAAGGGGATCCGTTCCGGGGGTGACCAGTTGGCCTTCCGGATCGTTTCGCACCGGGACGCGGCCTGGGTCGGGGCACTGTTCGCCGCCGTCGACGCGAAGCAGTGACGCGCGCCCCGGCGCGCCGCCCGTGAGCAAGGAACCGCGCATGTATCTGTCCACCGACCCTCCGCCGCGTGTCCTTCATGTCACGCAGCCGGTCGACGGCGGCGTCGCCCGGGTGGTCGCCGACCTCGTCCGGGCCCAACTGGCCGCCGGAACCGGGGTGACCGTCGCCTGTCCGGACGGCAACGCCTTCGCCCGGGAGGTGCGGCGGCTCGGTGCCGACGTACGGCCCTGGCAGGCGACGCGCGCGCCGGGGCGGCTGCTGCCGCAGGAGGTGCGCCGGCTCGGCCGGGTGCTGGCGCGGGTGCGGCCCGACGTGGTGCACGCGCACAGCGCGAAGGCGGGTCTCGCGGCCCGGCTCGCGCTGCGCGGGCGGGTGCCGACGGTGTTCCAGCCGCACGCCTGGTCGTTCGAGGCGGTCGAGGGCACCGCGGCGGCGCTGGCGCTGCGCTGGGAGCGGTGGGGGGCGCGTTGGGCCTCCCGGGTGGTGTGCGTCAGTGACGCGGAGCGCACGACCGGCGTGCGCGCCGGAGTGCGCGCCCAGTGGCGGGTGGTCCCGAACGGGGTCGACCCGGACCGTTTCCGCCCCGCCGACGCCCGCGCCGTACGCGCCGGGCTGCCGGGGCTCGCCGGGGTCGATCCGGCGGCTCCGCTGGTGGTGTGCGTGGGGCGGCTGTGCCGGCAGAAGGGGCAGGACGTCCTGCTGCGGGCCTGGGAGACGGTGCGCCGGCGGGTTCCGGGGGCCCGGCTGGTGCTGGTCGGGGACGGACCGGACGCCGCCCGGCTGCGTGCCGAGGCCCCGCGTGACGTGCTGTTCGCCGGGGCCGCCGCCGATGCCGTGCCCTGGTACCAGGCCGCCGATCTGGTGGTGCTGCCGTCCCGTTGGGAGGGCATGGCGCTGGCTCCGCTGGAGGCCATGGCCTGCGGCCGGCCGGTGGTGATGACGGACGTGGACGGCGCGCGCGAGAGCCTGCCGGCCGGCCACGACCCGCGCTGTCTGGTCCCCGCCCGGGAGCCGGAACCGCTCGCGGAGTCGATCGGCGCACTGCTGTGCGAACCGGGGCTGCTCGACGCGCTCGGCCGCCAGGGTCGCCGCCATGTACTGACCACGCACGACGTGCGCCTCACGGCCGACGCGGTCGCGGGGGTCTACCGCGAACTGCTGGCCGGCGTACCGGCGCGGCACGCCGGGAGCGCCATGTGCGGGGACCACACCGAGTGCAGGGAGCCCATCCACTCGTGACTGCGGAAAGCACCGTTCCCTCCCCGGGCGGACAGCCCCGGGAGTACGGATTCTCGCCCGTCTCGGTCATTCCTCCCCGCGGGGCCGACGGCGGTTTCAGATTTCCGGCCGGGCAGCGGACCACCGTCCGGCGCGCCGCCTGGCTGCCGCTGGTCGCGGTGGACGCGGTCGCGGCGCTGGCGACGGGGCAGGCGCTCATGGAGAGCCGGCACCCGCTGTTCGTCGTCTGCCTGCTGTTCGGGGTGGTCGTGCTGAACGCGCGGGCCGCGCTGTACCGTCCGGCTCCCGTACCGGCGCTGCTCGACGAACTGCCCGCGCTGTGCGCGCGGATCGCGGTCACCTGGTGCACGCTCGCCGCGCTGGTCGCCGCGTTCGCGCCGGACGCGGCGCTGTCGGCGCGGACCCTCGCGCTCGGCTGGGACCGTAGCCGCCGCTGACGCTCGGCGCCCCGGCGTGTGCGTCCCAGCGGGACTGCAGATAGGACACGGCGAGCAGCACGCTCTGCGGTACG
>NZ_JBEYFY010000050.1:0-47987 GCF_040703595.1 Streptomyces sp. NPDC007084 | reverse complement strand
GCGGTGACCAGGGCGGCGGCCCAGCCGGGCAGCCCGAGGGCGAGCGCGAGACCGAGGGCCAGCGCCAGCGCGGCACCGGCGTAGAGGGCGGCGGCGCCGGACGCGGCGTACAGCGAGGCCGTCCGCCGCTGCTTGCGGGTCTGTTCGCGCAGTTCGTCGCGGATGGTCTCACGGGCCACCGCGGTGAGTTCGTCGACGAGGTCCTTGTCCAGGTGCTCCAGGTGATCCAGGTGCTCGATACGCTTCATGAGGGCCCGGGTACCCGGCGCTCCCGCCTCGTAACGGACCGTCGCCGACGGCCCCGTGACGCGCCGCCTCCGATGGCCTGCCCCGGAGTGCGCCCCCGGCCGGACGGGGGGCACGGACAGGCCGCCGGATCGGCCGAAACGATCACCACGGCGCGCCGACCCCAACTAGGCTCGTGCGCATGGAGATTCTGGGAGCCACGCTGCGCGTCTGCGTCGACGACCTGGAGACCGCGGTCCCCTTCTACGAACGGCTCGCGGGCGGGCGGGCGCTGCGCTTCGAGCGCGGCGGCGTGTCCGTCGCCGCGATCGGCTGCTTCCTGCTGATGAGCGGGCCCGAGTCGGAGCTTGAGGTGCTGCGCAAGGTCGCCGCGACGATCGCCGTCAAGGACGTCGAGGAAACCGCCCGCGTCCTCACCGAGTTGGGGGCCCGCGTCATCGCGGGCCCGGTGGCGACGCCGGGCGGCCGTAACCTCATCGCCCTGCACCCCGACGGCTCGGTCTACGAGTACGCCGACACCAACGCCTGAACCGCCCCAGGCCGCCCGGCGGTTCAGGCCGAGGACGGCGGTCGCATACGGAAGTCGTAGCGCGCCGGCAGGGGTTGGTCGCCGAGCCGGGACCACAGCCGGCCGATCGTCTCCGCGCCCTCCCTGAGGTCGGCGACCTCGAAACCGGCGTCGAAGACGGCCCGCGCCGCCTCGCGGTCCCCCTCGGCGAGCAGCAACTCGGCCTCGATCAGCCGGAACCGGCCGCGCTCCCGGACCGCCGGGAGGAGCCGCTCCCACACCGAGCGGGCTTCCGCGAGCCGGCGGACCGCGAGCAGCGCCTCGATGGCCTCGCGGCCGAGCGCGGCGGTGGCCGCGGTCCAGCGCTCCCCGTCGTCGCGCCGTTCCCGGCACAGGTCGTCGAAGGCCTCCGTGTAACGGTCGGCGGCCCGCTCCGGGTTGCCGCTCTCCTGGTCGGCGACGGCGAGGCAGCGCAGCAACGGCCAGAGTGAGGGGGCGAGTTCGAGCGCCCGCTCCCAGCTGCGCACGGCCTGCGCGCGATCACCGGCGTGCCACTGGGCCACCCCGAGGTGGTACTCGGCGACGGGCACGGCCGGTGCCGTCTCCAGCATGTCGCGCCAGTGCGGGGCGACCAGCGACTCGCCGGGCGGGCCGGCGCGCCGGGGCTCCGGGAACGCGCCCGAGCGCAGCAGTTCGCGCCAGGGGGCCTGCTCCTCGCCGAGCGTGGACTCCTCGAACGGCGTGCCGGGGAGTTTGTGCGCGGCGCGCAGGACTTCGAGCGCTCCCCAGCCGGAGCCGGTGGCGAGCACCTCGCCCGGTTCGGTGTCGGCGTGCGGCAGCCAGGCGGCGTAGGCGGTGTCGACGGCCTCCCGGGGCAGGACGCCCTCCAGGCGGCGCTCGGTCTCCGCCCGCGCCGCGTCCCAGTCCGCGCCGTGGGCGGTCTCCGCGTCGACGGCCAGCGGCCCGTACGCCTCCAGCCAGGAGACGTCGCTCTCGGCCTCCAGCCGTACGTGTTCGAGCTGGGTACGGGCCAGGCCGGCCTGGATCTCGCAGTAGCCGCCGGTGCCCGGCTCGGTGAGCCACTCCTGCCAGCGCCTGCCGCCGGGTCCCGAGCCCCACACGAACAGCTTGCGCCCGCGCAGGGTGTCGGTCGAGGTCTGCACGAGCCCGTCACCGGCGTCGTCGACCGCGGTGATCCAGCGGCGCCGTCCGTCGTCCACCTCGTAGAAGTAGTCGGCGGGGAACGTGCTGTTCAGCGGATACGTGCGGTCGACGCCGTCGTACTCGGGGACGGGCACCGGGCGCAGCCGCCGCTCGTAGCCGAAGTGCCAGGCCTGCTCGGCGGGCGCGATCACCCGGCGCTCCTCGGGGACCGCGATGTTGGACCACCAGTACAGCGGTGCGGGGCGCTCGTGCGGGTTGCGGACGCGGACGCCGACGTACAGGAAGTCGGAGGCGTCCGGCAGCCACAGGTCGACCTGGAAGGGGAGGTCGCGCAGCCGCTCCCACTCCCACAGGCGCAGCATCTCGCCGCCGTCGGGGGCGGGTACGCGGGCGGCGTGGACGGGCGCGCACGACAGGGTGGTGTGGCCGGTGGCGCCGATGTTCCACTCGATGCCGCCGGAGAACCAGGCGCCGTTGAGGGCGAAGCAGGCGGGCTGCGACACCGGGTTGCGGTAGAGGAGTTCTCGCTGCGAGGGCTTGTGGAACAGGGAGGCGACGCGGCCTCCGTAGCCGGGCAGCACGGTGGCCCGCAGCCGGTCGTTCTCGATCACGAGGGTGTCGAGCCGGCCGGGGCGGCGCTCGCGGCCGTAGCCGTCGCGGATACGCTCCGGCAGCACGCTGCGCAGCGGCTCGTAACCTATCTGGCGGGCCATGTCGCGCGGCAGGCCGACGCGGTCGCGGTCGTCGATGGTGTGCAGCTCGTCGAGGGTCCGCAGCGGCGGCAGCGGATTGCTCGGGCCCAACTCCGCCATCGGGAGGGTCAGTACGTCACGTCGGATCGTCGTCACGATGACCATGGAACATGGTCATCGGGCTGCTGACCAGGGTCTCCGCTCGTCAGGATCGGGTCAGGATTGCGCAAAGGCGCCGACGACGACGTCCGCGAGGAGCGCTCCCGCCGAGCCGTCGGGGTCCAGATCGGGGTCGTAGATGGTGATGTTGAGGCCCACGCAGCGCGGCGAGCGCACCAACGGGCCCAGCAGCGCGAGGAGTTCGGCGGGGAACAGGCCGTCGGGGTCCGGGCTGTCCACGGCGGGCATCACCGTGGGGTCGAGGCAGTCGGCGTCGAGATGGACCCAGAAGCCGTCCAGGTGCGGGAGTTCGAGGCCGGCCAGGGCGTCGCGGGCGGTCGCGTCGGCGCCCTGGGCGCGCAGATCGCCGACGGTCGTGGCGGGGATCTTCAGCGCGGCGAGTTCCGCCAGGTCGCCGTCGCCGTCGCGGATGCCGAAGAGGCGCACGTCCTCGTCCCGCAGATAGGGCCCCAGCCCTTCCAGGTCGGACAGGTCGGCCTGGCCGCGGCCGGTGGCGAGGGCGAGTTCCTCGCCGCCGGCGGCGCCGATCCGGCCGGAGTTGCCGGGGTGGCGGAAGTCGGCCGAGCCGTCGATCGCCGCGAGGCCGAACCGGCCGACGCGGCGCAGGGCGAGGGACGCGCCGAGCTGGATGGAGCAGTCGCCGCCGAGGACGACGGGGAGGTCTCCGGCGCGGACGTGGACCTCGACGCGGTCGGCGAGGGTCCGGGTGTAGCGGGCGATGGCCGCCGCGTTGAAGACGCCGTCGCCCTCCCGCCAGTCGCCCCGGTCGTAGCGCGGGGGCACCACGACCCCGCCCTCCAGGGCGCCGAGCCGCCGCACGATCCGCTGCTCGCGCAGCGCTCCGGCCAGCTTGTGGCAGCCGGGCACGGTACCGGGGGCGGGCGGGCGCAGGCCCAGGTTGGAGGGGGCGTCCAGCACGACGATGTTCCGCATGCGGCCATCCTCGCCCGCGAGAGGGCGCCGGGGAAGGGGGAGTCGATCACGGGCAGTCGATCACGGGCCGCGCACCGGGCCGCCCGGCCGCTGCCCTCCCGGACCGGGGTGTTCGGAGGGCGGCGCGGGCTCAGCGGGCCGCTGTCATCTCCGCGGTGATCGCCCACCGCTGGTGGTCCCGCCAGGCCCCGTCGACATGGATGAACGCCGGCGAGAACCCTTCGAGACGGAAGCCGCACCGCCGGGCGAGCGCGATGGACGCGTTGTTGCCGGGCTGGACGTTGATCTCCAGCCGGTGCAGCCCCATCGTGGTGAAGGCGTACCGGACGACGAGCCCGAGCCCCTCGGCCATCAGCCCGCGCCCGGCGGCGTGCGCGAACGCCCCGTACCCGAGGGCGCCGCACAGGAAGCCGCCCTCCACGATGTTGTTGATGTTGATGAACCCGGCGATGCCGCCGCCGTCGCGTTCGCAGACGAGGAAGCCGGCCTTGGTCCGGTCCTCGATGAGCCGCCCGGCGTACGCGGCGTAGGCGTCGGGGCTGCCGGGCGGGAACAGCCACGGCTGGTGGAGGCTCTTGCTCTCCCTGACCCGCGCGGTGAACTCGTCGCCGTCGTCCAGGGTGAAGTGCCGCAGACCCACGCGCGGGCCCTCGGCGAGATAACCGGCGTTCTCAGGCATCCCGCCACCCTAGTCGAGGAGCGGACCGGTGATCAGTCGCGCGGACCGGTCACCGGCTTGTGCGAACCGGTGATCAGTCGCGCGGACCGGTGACCGGCTTGTGCGAAGTGGCGATCAGTCGCGCGAACCGGTCACGGGCTTGTGCGAACCGGTGACCGGTCCGCACAAGCCGGCGACCGGCCAACCGCACTGGCGATCAGCGCCTGCGTCGCATGGCGTACGCGCCGCACAGCGCGCCGATCAGCCCGGTGGCGAGGAGCGCCATCCACAGCGGCATCGTCACCTCGGGGACGAGCAGCCGGATCCTGGTGCTGCGGGTGTTCTCGAAGACGAAGACCAGGGCGAGGACGCCCAGTACGGCGACGACGACCCTGCCGGGCGTCACCAGCCCCTCGCGGGGGCTCTTTCCGCCGGTGGGGGCGCTCCGGGTGGTCTTCGGGCTCATGCGTTCAGCATGAGCCCGTCGGCACGGGTCCGCACGGCGAGCGGGGCGCGCGGGCGGCCCCGGGGGGTGTCAGCCGGCCTCAGGGGCGGTCGCCGACGACCGGCAGCTCCAGGGTGCCGGTGTCACCGGGCGCGCTCGTCACGGTCACCGGTTTGATCCCCCTGTTCCCGGCGTACGCGTCGTCGCTTGCGGCGACGACGAAGCGGAGCCGGTGCCCCGCCTCGTACCGGTGGACGATCCCCGGCAGTGTGACGGTGAAGCTCTTCGTCACGTCCGGCACCCGCACCGGCGCCACCAGCCGGTGCACGAGCGTCTTGCCGCCGTCCGGCGCCACGTCGTACAGCTTGGCGAACAGGACCAGCTTGTCGGCGGCGTCGCCCGAGTGCTGGACCCGCTCGGCCGCCGCGGAGACGACCCTCAGCCGGGCCCGGGGCGCGCCGACGACATCGACGGCCCGGGCCAGCGGCTCGCTGGTCCAGCCGAGATAGGTGCCCGGCGTGTCGTACGGAGCCGGGTCGGGCAGTCCGATGATCCCGGCGAGGGAACTCTCGGAGTGGCTGCTCGGCACCAGCAGATTGCGGTAGACCCGGCTGCCGCGCGCGACCTTGGCGCGGTTGTCGACGAGCTTGCCGTCACCGGAGAGGTAGAACGTCCGGTCGGGGGCGGGCACGTCCGGGGCGGTGGCGTAGGTGTCGTCCGGGTCCGTGATCCAGTCGCGGTAGTAGGCGAAGGCGGGTCCGGTGTCGGTGTCCGGGCGGTGGTGAAGATAGCGGTCGAACCAGGCGAGGATGCGGCGGCCGACGTAGCTGGTCTCCAGATTGCCCCGGCTCAGGTCGAGTTCGCCGCTCCCCGGGTCGGTGAGGCCGCCGCTGTGCCCCCACGACTGCCAGATCATCCGGGTCTCGGTCCCCTGCGCCTTGAGCGTCCTGTACGTGGCCGTCGCCTCGTTGAGGTTGAAGAGGCTGTCGGCCTGCCCCTGGACGAGCAGCGTGGGCGCCCGCACGTTCCGCAGGTACGACACCGGGGAGACGCCCCGCGCGTAACGGAGCAGCGCCTCGGTCTTGGCGGCCGGGTACCTCCCCGAGTTCAGGGTGCGGATGGTGGCGCAGGCGTCGGACACGAAGTGCAGGCAGCGCAGCGAGTTGACGCGGGTGGGGTCCAGGTTGACCGTGGTGAGCGGCTGGCTCTCGCCGATCAGGAAGAACCCGTTGGCCCACTGCCATTTGAAGGCGCCGGGGACCTGGCGGGCATCCGCTCCGGACGCGTTGTTCGGGTCGAGGGAGTACGCGAGGTCGTTCCAGGTGATGAGCGGGACGAGGGCGTCGACGCGGTGGTCGACGGCGGCCGTGGCCATCTGGACGGCGCCCCCGTACGAGCCGCCGATCATGCCGACGCGCGGATCGTCCCGGCCGTCCCGGGTCACGTAGTCGGCCTTGGTGCCGTCGTCGGCGGCGCGGGTGCCGGCCAGGAAGTCGACGAGCGCGGAGCCGGCCCTGCCGTCGATGCCGGGGTCGTCCAGGGAGATCAGGCATCCCGACTTCCCGAAGCCGAGCCCCGAGTAGACGAGGCCCACATAGCCGCGGGCGGCGAACGCGGCGCCGATCGCGTCCGTGGAACCGTCCGACTTGCTGCCGCCGAAGCCGTTGGTGGCGAGCACGGCGGGCGCCGGGTGCGCCCGGTCCACGCCCACGGGCCGGTACAGATCGGCGTCGATCGCGCAGTCACGGCCGCCGGCCCGGACGGTGAACGTGAGCGGGGTGACCGTATAGCCGCCCTCGGCCGAGGCGGCGGGGGCCGTTGCCGCGAGCGGCACGGACAGCGCCGCGCCGAGGGCTAGGGCGAGGGCGAGCGCGGCACGGGACTTGGGCGCGCGTGAGCGACGGGACACGGAGACCTCCACGCTGAGGACAACCCGGCAGGCCGCGGCGCGTCCGCCGGGCCGGGACCCGGGAACGCGACGCGATACCGACCGGTAGGTACCGGCCGGTAGTCATGCTGTGACACGTGTCATCCGGGGGTCAATCACCGGGACGAGTGTTTCTTGACGGTGATTCAGTGAACGTCTCGTGTGCCCTGCGCCCTGCGCCCTGCGCCCTGCGGGCCTGCGGGCCTGCGGGCCGCACGGTCGCACGGGGTCAGGCCAGCGCGGGTTCCTCCAGGGTCAGCGTCCCGGCGTCCGCGTCGAGTTCGGCCCGGACGCCGAACGGGACCGTCAGCGCGCCGTCGCCGTGGCCGAACCCGAGGTGCTCCACGATCGGCACCCCGAGCCCGGCGAGACGGTCGGCGAACACCGCGCGCACCTCCTCGTAGGGTCCGCAGTCGACCCAGGAGCCGAGGGCGATGCCGGCCACGCCGTCCAGCCGGCCGGCGCGCAGCAGTTGGGTCAGGATGCGGTCCAGCCGGTAGGCCTCCTCGCCGATGTCCTCGATCAGCAGGAGCCCGCCGTGGGCGCTGGGGCGGGCGTGCGGGGTGCCGAGGTCGGCGGCGAGCAGGGAGACGCAGCCGCCCAGGGTGACTCCGCTCGCCCGGCCGGGCACCAGCGCTCTGACGTCGGCGGAGGTGAGGGTCCGTACGGACTCCGGTGCGAAGAGCGTCGCCCGCAGGTGGTCCTGCGCCCGCGCGTTCTTCAGGAAGTCGAGCGCGGCGACCATCGGTCCGTGCAGCGTGGCGAGACCCACCCGGGTCGCGAACGCCTCGTGCAGCGCGGTGATGTCGCTGAACCCGAGGAAGACCTTGGGGCCGGCCGCCCGGATCGCGTCCCAGTCGAGCAGGTCGACCATGCGCTGCGCGCCGTAACCGCCACGGGCGCACAGCACGGCGGACACCTCCGGGTCGCACCAGGCGGCCTGGAAGTCGGCGGCCCGGTCCGCGTCGGTCCCCGCGAGGTAGCGGAACTCGCCGTGCCGGTCGAGGACATGGGGGCCCACCACGGGGTCGAGGTCCCAGCCGCGCAGGATGTCCAGGCCGGCCTGGAGGCGCTCCTCGGGAACGGGTCCGCTGGGCGCGACCACGGCGACCCGCGCCCCGGCGGCGAGCCGCGCGGGCCGGGTCAGGGGGGTGATCGGCGAGTTCACTCGGGTCACGCGTACTGCTCCCGTTCCTGGTGCTGATCTCTGTACTGATGCGCTTACTGCCAGCGAGGCGGCCCGTCTTGGCCAACTCCAGGACGAGGCGGCCTCACTTGGTCAGCTCCAGGGTGGGCACGCCCGGCGGGTTCAGGCCGAACACCTGGGCGTACAGGGAGAGTTCGGCCTCCAGCGCCCGCACCATCGTGTCCGCGCGCCGGAACCCGTGCCCCTCCCCCTCGAAGGCGATGTAGGCGTGCGGGACGCGGCGGCCCTCCGCCTCCAGCCGGGCGAGGAAGCGCTCGCACTGCACGGGCGGGCAGATCGCGTCGTCGAGCCCCTGGAGGAGCAGGAACGGCGCGGTGATCCGGTCGGCGTGCTCGGAGGGGGACCGCTCCGCGTAGCGGCCGGGGACCTCGGCGATCGGACCGACCAGCGACTCCAGGTACCGCGACTCGAAGTCGTGGGTCTCCCCCGAGGCCCAGCCGGTGAGGTCGAGGATCGGGTAGATGATGGTGCCGCAGGCGTAGACGTCGGTGGCGGCGAGGGAGGCCGCGGTCGTCCAGCCGCCCGCGCTGCCCCCGCGGATCGCGAGCCGCCGCCGGTCGGCGGTGCCCTCCTCGGCGAGCGCGAGCGCGACCGCCGCGCAGTCCTCGACGTCGACCACACCCCACTGTTCGCGCAGCCGGTTGCGGTACTCCCGTCCGTGGCCCGTCGATCCGCCGTAGTTGACCTCGGCGACCCCGATGCCGCGGGAGGTGAAGTAGGCGATCTCCAGGTCCAGGACGAGCGGCGAGCGGCCGGTGGGCCCGCCGTGCACCCACACGACGTACGGCGGGAGTTCGTCACCGGGCGCGACGTGCCCGGGGTGGTGCGGCGGGTACACGTGCGCGTGGATCTCGCGTCCGGCGGGTCCGGTGAACGTCCGGATCTGCGGCTCCGGGTAGTGCGCGGGGTCGACCGGGTCGTCGTGCGCGGCGCCGATCACCCGGGCCCGCCCGGTGCTCGCGTCCAGCTCGACCACCTCGTACGCGCTGCGCGGGCTCGCTCCGACGCCGACGATCCGGGTGCCCTGCGCGGCGAGGGTCGACGCGAACTCCGTCCAGGGTCCGGCCGCGTCGACCAGCTCGCCGGTCTCGGGGTCGAGTATCCCGAGGGCGGTGGCGCCCCGGCCGTGCACGACGGCGATCAGGCCGCTGTCCAGCGGGGCGAACCAGCGGTATCCGACGCGCCAGAGCGAGCCGCCGAACTCCTCCTCGCGCGGACAGAGGGCCACGCCCTCGCCGTCCGCGCCGAGCCGGTACAGGTTCCACCAGCCGGTGCGGTCGCTGACGTACAGCAGGGTGCCGTCCGGTGCCCACTCGGCCTGGACGACGGACTCCTCGGGGCCGCCGGCGACGGTGCGCGGGCCGGTGAGCGTGCCGTCGGCGGTGACGTCCGCGAGGATCACCTCGGTGCCGTCCCAGGGCATCCGGGGGTGGTCCCAGGCGAGCCAGGCCGCCTGCCGGCCGTCGGGCGAGAGGCGGGGGCCGGTGACGAACCGGTGGCGCCCGTCGGACAGTTCACGGACGGCGTCGCGGTCCCGCGCCGCCGAGCCGTCGAGCGGTACGGCGACGAGCACCCGGCGCACCTCGCTCGGTCCCTCGCCGGTGAACTCCTCCAGGACGCACCACACCTCGTCGCGGTCCGCCCGAATCTGCGGGTCGACCCAGCGCAGTCCGCCGCCCACCGGCGAGAGGGGGGTCAGCGGGACCGGGTCGGTGCCGGGGGTCCAGCGGTAGAGGCGCTGGTCGGAGAAGTCGACGAAGACGATCAGGGGGCCTTCGGGGCGCATGAGGCCCGCCCAGGGCCTCCCGCCGTACTCGATGACGCGGCTGCGCACGTTCCACGGGGCGGGCAGCACCGGTTCCTGGCCACCGTCCTCGGTGCGCCGCACCAGCGTGCGCCGTCCGCCCTCGGCGGGCCGGGGTTCGGTCCACCAGACCTCGGCGCCGACGAAGCCGACGAACTCGGGGTGCCCGTCGTGCGCGGCGGCGAGCGTCGCGTCGATCGGCGAGGGCCAGGAACCGTAGGGCAGGGTCTGCATGCTGTCGTCCCCCTAGGCCGTGCGCAGAAAGCGGTCGAGTACGCGGACGCCGAAGTGGAGCGCCTCGACGGGCACCCGCTCGTCGACGCCGTGGAACAGGGCCTGGTAGTCGAAGCCCTCGGGCAGCTTCAACGGGGCGAAGCCGTAGCCCGTGATACCGAGCCGGGAGAACTGCTTGGCGTCCGTGCCGCCCGACATGCAGTACGGCACGACGTGGCCCTCGGGGGCGAACTCCTGGACGGCCGCCCGCATGCGCGCGTACGTCGGTGAGTCCAGCGGCGCCTGGAGGGCCACCTCGTGGTGCTCGAACTCCCACTCCACGTCGGGCCCGGTGAGCCGGTCCAGGGTGGTGCGGAACTCGTCCTCACCGCCGGGCAGGAACCGGCCGTCCACATGGGCGACGGCCTCCCCCGGAATCACGTTGATCTTGTAACCGGCGCTCAGCATCGTGGGGTTGGAGCTGTTGCGGACCGTCGGCTCGACGAGCGCGGCGGCGGGGCCGAGCTTGTGGAGCAGGGTGTCGACGCCGCCCGGGTGGTCCAGGTCCGCGTCCACGCCGTACAGGGCGGCGAGTTCGGTCAGGGCGGCCCGGACGGTCGGGGTCAGACGGGTGGGCCAGGTGTGCTCGCCGATGCGGGTGACGGCCGCCGCGAGGCGGGTCACCGCGTTGCTCCGGTTGACCTTGGAGCCGTGGCCGGCGCGGCCCCGCGCGGTGAGCCTGAGCCAGCCGGTGCCGCGCTCACCCGCCGCGATCGGGTAGAGCTGCCTTCCGCTTCCGTCGTGGAAGGTGAAGGCCCCGGACTCGCTGATTCCCTCGGTGCAGCCCTCGAAGAGGCCCGGGTGGCGGTCGGCGAGGAAGCCCGAGCCGTCCTCGGCGCTCGCCTCCTCGTCCGCGGTGAAGGCGATGACGAGGTCACGGCGGGGCCGCACCCCTTCGCGGGCCCAGGAGCGGAGGACGGCGAGGATCATCGCGTCCATGTTCTTCATGTCGACCGCGCCGCGCCCCCAGACCACGCCGTCGCGGACCTCCCCGGAGAAGGGGTGGACGGTCCAGTCCTCGGCCTGCGCGGGCACCACGTCGAGATGACCGTGCACGAGCAGGGCGTCGGCGGAGGGGTCGGTGCCCGGGACGCGGGCGACGACGTTGGTCCGGCCCTCGGTGCGCTCCAGGAGGGTGGGCTCCAGGCCCGCCCCGGCCAGTTGCTCCGCCGCGTACTCGGCGGCGGGCCGCTCCCGGCAGTCGCCGCCGCCCCGGTTGGTGGTGTCGATCCGGATGAGGTCGGAGGTGAACCGGACGACCTCGTCCAGTGAGCGTGCGTCAGCCATACTGCTCCTCCACCGCGGCCGAGACGATCGTGGTGACCGCCTTGAACGTCCGGATCCCCTCGTACATGGTGTCGCTGGTGTAGGCGATCTTCCGCTCGCCGGTCCGGGCCACGCCCGGCACGACGGTGGCGGCCATCGCCAGGTGCTCGGCGTCAAACTCCAGGGCGATGGTGAACGGCCCCGCGGCCACCGGCTCGCGGCGCACGGCGAGCGCCGCGGCCTCCTTGGCCGCCGCGCGGATGTCCGCGGCGGTCCTGGCGGGGGTGCGGCACACCGCCGCGTACCGCGAGACGTGGTCCTTCACAGCGACCTTCAGGGCCTCCGGGGCATACCCGAGGGCGTCCTCGCAGGCCACGTCGTCCCCCGTGACCAGCACCACCGGCACGCCGTACTCCGCGACCACCCGCGCGTTCAGCAAGCCCTCGCTCGCGCGGACTCCGTCGACCCACACGCCGGTGATGGAGTTCGCGAGATAGGTGTGCGCGAGGACGCCCTCCATGCCGGCGCCCGCGTGATAGCCGACGAACGCGATGCCGTCCACGTCGCCGTGCTGCACGCCTTCCACCATGGACAGCGACTTGTGCCGGCCGGTGAGCATCTCGGCCCGCTCGTCCAGCCGCTCCAGCAGGAGGTTGCGCATGGTCCAGTGGGCCTCGTTGACCAGCACCTCGTCGGCGCCGCCGTCGAAGAAGCCGAGCACCGCGGCGTTCACATCCGAGGTGAACATCGCGCGGCACCTCTCCCACTGCGGAGTGCCCGGCAGCACGTCGGCCGGCCAGGTCACACCGGTGGCGCCTTCCATGTCGGCGCTGATGAGGATCTTCATGCCGGAAACCGTACGCGCTTGTGCCCGGACCCGGCAGAGCCTGTGGACAACTCTCACCGGTCCAGACCACTGACGCCCCCCGCCGCGCCCCGCCACCAGCCTTTTCGCCCCGCCTCGGCACCCTTCGGCAGACGACTGGAACGACTCGAACGGCTCGGACGGCACAATCCTCTGAGCCGGCTCGGACGGCTCGGACGGCTCGGACGGCTCAGTCTTCGTGGCCCAGTTGCAGGTCCCGTTCCGTCCTGCCTCCCCCGGCGACCTGGAGGACGGTGGCCACGGGCGGGTAGCCCGCCGCGATGACGGTGTACTCGCCGGACGACAGGTCCACGAACCGGAAGGTGCCGTCGGGCCCGGTGGTGAGGGTGTCCACCACGTTGCCCGCGGCGTCCAGCAGCGTCACGCGGGCGTCCTCGACGGGGCGCCCGCCGCCCGCCCGGACGGTGCCGCGCAGGACGGCGCCGCCGGCGAGTTCGACGTCCTGGCGGGTCTCCCGGGCGGCCTGGACGGTCACCGGGAGCGCGGCCGGGCGGAAGGCGGGCGCGCTGGCGGCGAGGGTGTACTCGCCGGCCACCAGTTCGGTGATCACATAGCCGCCCTCGCGTCCGCTGCGGGTGGTGGCGACCACCTCGCCGTGCACGTTCGTGAGGGTGACGGTGGCCTCCCGCACAGGGGTGCCGTCCGCGGTGAGGACGCTGCCGGCGAGGCGTCCCGCGCCGCCGAGCACGACGTCGAGTTCGACGGGGCGCTCCCCGACGGTCACCGAGACGGCCTGCGGCTGGTGGCCGCCGGCCGCGGCGATCAGCACGTACGATCCCGCGCCGGGCGTGGAGAGCGCGTACCGGCCGTCCTCTCCGCTGGCGCCCCGCCCGATCTGCTGTCCCCCGACGTCGATGAGGGTGAGGGCGGCCCGGGGGACGACCGTGCCGTCGGAGTGCTGCACCGTGCCGCAGACCGGGATCCCGGCGGAGTGTCCCGAACGGGCGGGCGGAATGGGGGTGGTCACCTGCACGGACTCCGGTTCGGCGGTGGAGGCGTTGTGGGACACCAGCGGTTTCTCCTTGAGGAAGAAGGCGATGACCAGTCCGAGGACGAGGACCGGCACGAGGTAGAGGAAGATCCGCGGCATGGCGTCCGCGTAGGCGCCGATGTACTGGTCGCGCAGGGCGGCGGGCATCGCGTGGACGAGCTGCGGGGTGATCGACTCGGAGTCCGCGGCGGGGGCGCCCGCGCGGGCGGGGAGGCGTTCGGCGAGGGCGTCGGCGAGCCGGCCCGCGAACAGGGTGCCGAAGACGGCGGCGCCGACACTGCCGCCGATCTGCCGGAAGTAGTTGTTGGCGCTGGTCGCGGTGCCGAGGTCGGCGGGGCGTACGGAGTTCTGCACGGCGAGCACCAGGACGGGCATCACCATGCCGATGCCCGCTCCGAGGACCGCCATCCAGAGGCTGTAGTGCAGCCGGGGGGTGTCGACCTCCAGGTGGGAGAGCAGCCACATGCCGACGACGGAGAGGCCGCTGCCGAGGACGGGGAAGAGCTTGTAGCGGCCGGTGCGGCTGATGAGCTGGCCGGAGACGATGGAGGCGCCGACGATGCCGCCCATCATGGGCAGCATCAGCAGGCCGGACTCGGTGGCGCTGGCGCCGTCGACCATCTGGAGGAAGGTCGGCAGATAGCTGGCGGCGCCGAAGAGGGCGACCCCGACCACCAGGCCGATGAGCGCGGTGATGTTGAAGACGCTGTCCTTGAACAGCCGCAGCGGGATGAGGGGTTCGACGGCGAAGCGCTCGACGACGAGGAACAGCCCGGTGGCGGCGAGGGCGCCGGCGCCGAGTCCGAGGATGACCCGTGAGCCCCAGGCGTACTCGGTGCCGCCCCAACTGGTCAGCAGGACGAGGCAGGTCGACGCGGCGGCGAGGAGGAGCACGCCGAGGACGTCGACGCGCCCGCGGACGGCCGGCTTGGGCAGCTTCAGCACGACGGTGACGACGGCGAGGGTGAGCAGGCCGAAGGGCACGTTGATGTAGAAGCACCAGCGCCAGGAGAGGTGGTCGGTGAAGTAGCCCCCGAGCAGCGGGCCCGCGACCGAGGCGAGCCCGAACGCGGCGCCGATCAGGCCCATGAAACGGCCGCGCTGCCGGGGCGGCACGATGTCCGCGATGATCGCCTGCACGCCGATCATGAGGCCGCCGGCGCCGGTGCCCTGGACCGCGCGGAAGGCGATGAGCTGGTCCATGGTCTGTGCCCGTCCGGCGAGCGCCGAGCCGATCACGAAGACGACGATGGCGAACTGGAAGACGCCCTTGCGGCCGAAGAGGTCGCCGAGCTTGCCGTAGACGGGGAGTCCGACGGTGGAGGTGAGGAGGTAGGCGGTGATCGCCCAGGACATCTTGTCCAGGCCGTGCAGCTCCCCGACGATCCGGGGCAGCGCGGTGGCGACGATCATCTGCTCCAGGGCGGCCAGGAGCAACGCGAGCATGAGCCCGCAGAAGACCAACCGCACCTGGCGCGGGGCCAGTTGAGCGGGTTCAGGGACCGGTGGGGCGGGCTGACGCGGGGGTGCGACGACCGGTTCGTCCTGCACCAGAGTGATCCCGCCCACGTACCGCTCCCCTCGTCGCGCCCACCGCACAATTGCCGCTTATCGCGACAACTGCGAGCAAGCGCGACGAGTTACGGCGTCGGCGTCGCGGGACGGGAGATCCACTCGAACCGGTGAGGGATCAACACGCCGTCGGGCAGCCCCTCTTGGCGCCCTTCGGCGGTGCCGGTGCCCGGCGGGGGCTACCGGACCGCCCGGGGTGTCACTTCTCCGCGTGGGCGGCGAGGTTGGCGAGCACGGCGTCGTAGATGCGGCCGAGGCCCTTGGGCGCGAAGGTGCGCTCGAAGAAGCCGCCGATGCCGCCGGCGCCGTTCCAGACGCTGGTCACCACGACACGGGACTTGCCCTCACCGGCCGGGGTCACCCGCCAGGTGGTCACCATGGAGGAGTTGCGGTCCTTCTCGACGAGTTCGCCGTCGGTGGGCTCGGTCACCTCCAGGAGGCAGTCCCGGACGCGCTTGCTGGTGGCCTGGAGCTTCCAGTGCACGAGGGTGCCCTCGCCGTCGCCGCCCTCGCGCACCTCGTACTCGCTGAAGTGCTCGGTCAGCAGCTTGGGGCGCGTGCCGCTGTAGTCGGCCAGGGCGTCGAACACCGCCTCAGCGTCCGCCGCGATGACCCGCTCCGTCGTCGCCTCGACCTGCGCCATGGCACTTCCTCCAGCACTTGGTTCCTCGGGATGTGCGGCCAGCCAACCACCCGGCGGCCCGGGCGCCCAAATCGGGGTGCCCACGGGGCGCGAGGCGGGCCGGCCAGGAGCCGCCGGGAGCTGCCGGGAAAGCGGGTCGCACGATCAAGGGAACATGTGTTCTATTCTGTGGTCAGTGCTACCGAGGAGGCGTCATGCGCTGGGAGAACCTGACCGTGGACCCCGCCGGGGACCCCGCCCGGGACGCCGCGCTGTTCGGCGCGGACCGGGTCACGACGAGGACGTTCGACACGCCGGAGTTCCGGGGAATCACCTTCCACGAGATCCACGCGCGGTCGATCGTGAACCGGGTACCGGGGGCCTCCCGGATGCCGTTCGAGTGGACCGTCAACCCCTACCGGGGCTGCACGCACGCGTGCGTCTACTGTTTCGCGCGCAAGACGCACAGCTATCTGGACCTCGACACCGGCCTCGGCTTCGACTCGCAGATCGTGGTGAAGGTCAACGCGCCCGAGCTGCTGCGTCGCCGGCTCGCCTCGCAGCGCTGGCACGGCGAGCACATCGCGATGGGCACCAACGTCGACTGCTACCAGCGCGCGGAGGGCCGCTACCGGCTCATGCCGGGCATCATCGCGGCCCTGCGCGACCGCGCGAACCCCTTCTCGATCCTGACCAAGGGGACGCTCATCCTGCGCGACCTGGAGCTGCTGCGGCAGGCGGCCGAGGTCACCGAGGTGGGGATCTCGGTGTCCGTGGGCTTCGTCGACGCCGAGCTGTGGCGCACCGTCGAGCCGGGCACCCCGGCCCCGGAGCGCCGCCTCGACGTGGTGCGCGCCCTGACCGACCACGGCATCGGGTGCGGGGTCCTGATGGCCCCCGTGATCCCCTTCCTCGGCGACCACCCCGCCCAACTGCGCGCCACCGTACGGGCGATCGCGGCCTCCGGAGCGACCTCGGTGACCCCGCTGGTGCTGCATCTGCGGCCCGGTGCCCGCGAGTGGTTCATGGCCTGGCTCGGGCAGCACCACCCGCGGCTCGTGCCGCGTTACGAGCGGCTGTACGCGGAGGGCGCCTACGCGCCGAAGTGGTACCAGCGCCGGATCACCCGTCAGGTCCACGAACTGGCCGAGGAGTACGGCATCGGCCCCACCCGCGCGGGGCTGCCCCGCCGGATCACCGCTCCCTCCCCCGAGCCGACCGGCTCCGCCGCCCCCGGGCCCACCCAGCTCACTCTGCTCTGACCGCTCCGGCTCCTCTGACACTCCCTCAGGACACCTGGCGGGCAAGGGCCCCAGGGCGGGAGCGGGGGCGGCATCCGGGCGCTTCGGTCGGCCCAATCGGGTCGAGTCTTGCCGGAACGCGTTCTTCCGGGGCCCAGGTCCGGGACGATACGGCGAAGGCCGTGGCGTGCACGGCTCGAAATCCTCCGTCCTGGGAGGCCTTGTGAAGAAACGCGCAGTTGCTCTGTGCGGGGCTGCCGCCGTGCTCGCCGGGGTGGTCACGTCGGTCCCCGCCGACGCGAGCGCCGGTGCCACGGCCGCGCCGCGCAGTGCCCCGGCCGCGAAGCTCGGCTGGAAGAAGTGCGCCACCGGCGACTATCCGACGCTCCAGTGCGCCTCCCTGAAGGTGCCGCTGGACCACTCGAACCCCTACAGCAAGCGGATCACCCTCGCCCTGTCCCGCGTCCCGCACACCGCGAAGACGTATCAGGGTCCGCTTCTGGTGAACCCCGGCGGCCCCGGCGGCAGCGGTCTCACGCTGGCCGGATTCGTCGCCTCCGCGCTGCCGAAGGCGGTGGCGGCGCAGTACGACGTCATCGGATTCGACCCGCGCGGGGTGGGCGCGAGCAAGCCCGCCCTCGACTGCAAGCCCGGCCAGTTCAAGCCGGTCCGTCCCGACTCCGTGCCAAGCACCAAGGCACTGGAGCGGGCCAACCTCGACCGCGCGAAGTCCTTCGCCAAGGCGTGCGGCACGAAGTACGCGGACGTGCTGCCGTACATCGACACGGTGAGCACCGTCCGTGACATGGACGCGATCCGCGCCGCCCTCGGCGCCAAGAAGATCAACTACTTCGGGTACTCGTACGGCACCTACCTCGGGGCGGTCTACGCCAAGCTCTATCCGCAGCGGGTCCGCCGGCTCGTGCTCGACTCCATCGTCGACCCCACCGGTGTCTGGTACGAGGACAACCTCAGCCAGGACTACGCCTTCAACGACCGCCACCTGGCGTTCCTCGCCTGGGTCGCGAAGAACAACGCCTCGTACAAGCTCGGCACCGACCCGGCCAAGGTCGAGGCCAAGTGGTACGCGATGCGGGCGGCGCTGGCCAAGAAGCCGGCGCAGAAGAAGGTGGGCGCCGCCGAGCTGGAGGACACCTTCATCCCGGGGGGCTACTACAACGGCTACTGGCCCTATCTCGCCCAGGCGTTCGCGTCCTATGTGAACGGCAAGGACTCGGACCCGCTGGTCGAGGCCTTCGACAACTTCGCGGCCGTCGACGCCTCGGGCGACAACGGGTACAGCGTGTACACGTCGGTGCAGTGCCGTGACGCGTCCTGGCCGCGCGACTGGCGCCAGTGGCGCCGGGACACCTGGGCGGTGCACGACAAGGCGCCGTTCATGGCCTGGAACAACACGTGGTACAACGCGCCGTGCGCGTTCTGGCCGACGGACTCGCTGCGGCCGGTGGACGTCTCCAACCACCGGCTGCCGCCGACGCTGCTCTTCCAGGCGACCAACGACGCGGCCACCCCGTACGAGGGCGGTGTCACGGTCCATCACCTGTTGCGCGGCTCCAGCCTGGTGGTCGAGCAGGGCGGCGGGAACCACGGCATCACGCTGAGCGGGAACGCCTGCCTGGACAAGTACCTGGCGGCGTATCTGACCGACGGGAAGGTGCCGCGCGGCGGCGGCGAGGCCGACGCGGTGTGCAAGACGCTTCCCGACCCCAAGCCGCTGACCACGAAGGCGGCGTCCACCTCCGCCCGGGGTTCGGCGCTGCACGGCCTGCTCGGCTTCCGGGGCTGAACCCCGGCCGGGCGAGGCCCCGTCGGGGGCGTTGTCAGACCCGTGGTCCACGATGGACCCATGAGTGATCCGACGCGCGTTCCCGCCCCCGACGGGGTCGCCCCCGCCGCCGCGTACTCGCATGTCGTGGCGGCCACGGGCCGTTTCGTCGCCGTCTCGGGCCAGCTCCCCCTGGACGAGCACGGCGCGCTCGTCGGCGCGGGCGACGCGGCGGCGCAGGCCCGCCAGGTCTTCGAGAACCTGCGCCGGTGCCTCGCGGCGGCGGGGGCCGGCTTCGACGACGTGGTCAAACTGACCTTCTTCGTCACGGACATGGCCCACCTGCCCGCGATCCGGGCCGCGCGCGCCGCCCACATACCCGACGACCGCCTTCCGGCCGCCTCGGCGGTGCAGGTCGCCGCACTGGTCCGGCCCGAGTTCCTGATGGAGATCGAGGCGTACGCGGTGGTCGCGAGGTGAACGCGCGGGCCTGCTCCCGGCAGGGTCGGGCGGCCCCTCCAGGTGGCGGGTGCCGAGGCGCCAGGGTTCGGGGGCGAGGCGTCGCACGCCGCCTGGCTCCGTCGCCGGGTCCGGCGCCCCGGGGTAGGTGTCAGGCCTTCGCCCTGGGCTGGGGCAGCCGGGCGAGGGCGTGGACGGCGGTCTCCGCGAGCGCCGGGTGGGCCAGGGCCTCGGTCAGGACCGGGCGGGCCCGGGCGTCGCCCAGGGTGCCGAGGCCCTCCACGCAGGCGAGCGCGACCCGGCGGTACGGGTCGTGCGGGCGCAGCCTGCGGCGCAGGGTGGTGATCAGCGCGGGGACGGCCTCGGGGGCGCGGAGTTCGACCAGCAGGCGGACCGGCTGGAGGGCGTAGGCGACGCGCAGTTCGTTGGTGGCGAGCGCGGCGGCGGCGCGGGCCGTCCGGGGGTCGCCGAGCCGGGCCAGGGCGTGCGCGGCGGAGGCGCAGCGGGCGGGGTCGCGGTGGTTGAGCAGCAGGACGAGCGCCTCGAAGGCCCGCCGGTCCCCCGCGCAGCCGAGCCGGAAGGCGACCAACTCCCGCGCCCACAAGGGCAGGCCGGGCTCGGTCAGGGCAACCGCCAGGACGTCGGCGTCCTCGGTCGCCACGAGACGCTCGCACTGCGCGGACGCCCCCTCCCGCCCGGAAGCCGCCGCCTCGGCTCGCACACGTTCCGTGAGTGATCGCAACGCTTCGTCCATGTGCCCGAGCTTAGGCACGCGCGTGAGGTGCGGGGACGTACATCACAAAGTCGGGGGCTGGCGCGCTCGTTACCGGCGGGTTAAGCTCAGACGAGCGAGTTACCCACTCGTGTTGGACCTCTCGGCGGCCTGGTGACGCAGCCGCCGTGAGAGCAGTCGGTCCGGTACCTCAGGTATCGCAGTACGACACGGCTCCGGGACAGGGCCGGTCGGCTTCACCGCCATCCCGGCGCGCCCGCCTCGGCGCCCGGACGCAATCCGGGCGTGTGCGCTCGTCAGCCCGGCCAACACCCGCAACCTCCGCACTGTGTACGCCTGTCGGCGTACCCGGGTGCGCTCCTCAGTCGTCACCCTCTCCCAGGAGTCCCGCGATGGCCACTCCCCTGTCCGACACCCCTCTGTCCCCGCTGAAGACCGTCGCCGTCGTCGGCCTCGGCACCATGGGGACCGGCATCGCCGAAGTCCTCGTCCGGGCCGGCCGCGACGTCGTCGGCATCGACATCAGCGAGGCCGCGGCCGTCCAGGCCGTCGCCGCCCTCGAAGCCTCCACCGACCGCGCCGTGCGGCGCGGGCGCCTGACCGAGCGGGAGCGCGCGGACGCCCTCGGCCGGCTGCGCACCTCCACCGACCTCGCGGACGCCGCCGACGCCGACCTCGTGATCGAGGTGACCCCGGAGTCGTACGAGATCAAGCAGCAGGTCTTCCGGGCGCTGGACGGCATCGTGCGGCCCGAGACGATCCTCGCGACGGGCACCAACGCGCTGTCGGTGACCCGGCTGGCCGCCGACTCCTCGCGCCCCGAGCGCGTCCTCGGCCTGCACTTCTTCAACCCGGCGCCGGCCATGAAGCTGGTCGAGGTCGTCTCCTCGGTGCTGACCGCGCCGGCCGCCGTCGCCGCCGTCACCGACCTGGCGGTGGAGCTGGGCAAGGAGCCGGTCGCGGTCGGGGACCGGCCTGGGTTCGTCGCCGACGGGCTGCTGTTCGGCTATCTGAACCAGGCCGCCGCGATGTACGAGGCCAAGTACGCCTCCCGCGAGGACATCGACGCGGCCATGAAGCTCGGCTGCGGCCTGCCGATGGGCCCGCTAGCGCTGCTCGACCTGATCGGCGTGGACACCGCGCGCACGGTCCTGGAGGCCATGTACGCCGAGTCGCACGACCGGCTGCACGCCCCCGCGCCCATCCTCAAGCAGCTCAGCGAGGCGGGCCTGACCGGGCGGAAGTCCGGCCGGGGCTTCTACTCCTACGACGCCCCCGGCGGGGCAACCGTCGTGCGGGACGCGCTGACCCCGCCGGAGGACGTCCGGTCCGCCCCGGGCCGCAGCGTCCGCTCGGTGGGCGTCGCGGGGTCCGGGACGATGGCCTCGGGTATCGCGGAGGTCTTCGCGAAGGCCGGCTACACGGTCGTCCTCGCGGCCCGCAGCGAGGAGAAGGCGCAGGCCGCGAAGGCCCGGATCGGCAAGTCGCTGTCGCGCTCGGTCGACAAGGGCCGGCTGACGGCCGAGGCGGCGGCGCGGACCCTGGAGCGGATCACCCCGACCGGCAGCTACGACGACTTCGCCGACGTCGATCTGGCGCTGGAGGCGGTCGCCGAGGACCTGGAGGTCAAGCAGCAGCTGTTCGGCGTCTTCGACAAGGTCTGCAAGCCGGGCGCGATCCTCGCCACCACCACCTCCTCGCTGCCCGTCGTGGCCTGCGCCCGGGCGACCTCGCGTCCCGGGGACGTGATCGGGATGCACTTCTTCAACCCGGCCCCGGCGATGAAGCTCGTCGAGGTCGTCCGGACGGTGCTGACCGCGGACGACGTGCACGCCACCGTGCGCGAGGTCTGCGCGGCGATCCGCAAGCACCCGGTGGACTGCGGCGACCGCGCCGGCTTCATCGTGAACGCGCTGCTGTTCCCGTACCTCAACAACGCGATCAAGATGGTGCAGGAGCACTACGCCTCGCTGGACGACATCGACGCGGCGATGAAGCTCGGCGGCGGCTATCCGATGGGCCCCTTCGAACTGCTCGACGTGGTCGGGCTCGACGTCTCGCTGGCCATCGAGAAGGTCCTGCACCGCGAGTTCCGCGACCCCGGACTCGCCCCCGCGCCGCTGCTGGAGCATCTGGTGGCCGCGGGCTGCCTCGGCCGCAAGACGGGCCGCGGTTTCCGCGAATATGCCCGCCGCTGAGCGTCCGGGCGACCCGTTCGGGGCGGACGCCGACTGGGGCGGACTGCTCGAACCCGGCAAAGTCCCCTCGCCCGTCCCGGGCGGGGGGATTCCCGGGCATGCGCGCTCTCCCGCACCCATGCAGTACGTTCGGGTCATGTCCCAGCCCGCCAAGTCCTCACGTACCCCCGCCACGGCCGACGCTCCGCCGGAGAGCGCCGCGGGCAGCCGCGCGGCGGCCCAACGGCTCAAGATGCGCCGGGAACTGGCGGCGGCGGCCATGGAGCTGTTCGCGACCAAGGGGTACGAGGCGACCACCGTCGACGAGATCGCCGCCCAGGCCGGGGTGGCCCGGCGCACCTTCTTCCGCCACTTCCGCTCCAAGGAAGAGGCGATCTTCCCCGACCACGACGACACCCTGATCCGGGCCGAGGCGGTGCTCAACGCGGCGCCGGCACACGAGCATCCGCTCGACACCGTGTGCCGCGGCATCAAGGAAGTCATGCGGATGTACGCGGCGCAGCCGGAGATCTCCGTCTCCCGCTACAAGCTGACCCGCGAGGTGCCGACGCTGCGCGAGGCGGAGATCGCCTCCGTGGCCCGCTACGAGCGGCTCTTCACGCGCTACCTTCTCGGCCACTTCGACGAGCACGCGCACGACGACGACGCCAACGACGATCCGCTGCTCGCGGAGGTGGCCGCCTCGGCCGTCGTCACGGCGCACAACCACGTGCTGCGCAGATGGCTGCGGGCGGGCGGCCAGGGCGATGTGGAGTCGCAGCTCGACCACGCCTTCGCGATCGTCCGCAGGACCTTCGGCACGGGCATCGGCGCGGGACGGGAGACCGCGCCGCGGCAGGCCGCCTCCTCGGCGTTCACCGAGGGGGACGTGCTGGTGACGGTGGCGCGGGTGGACGCGCCGCTGGACCAGGTGATGCGCACCATCGAGCAGGCGCTCAAGGAACGCTCCTAGCCGACTCCCCGCACCTCCTGGGCCGGCTCCTCGCACCTCCCGGGCCGGCTCCTCGCACCTCCCGGGCCGGCTCCTCGTACCTCCTGGGCGGGCACCTCGCGCATCCTGGGCGGGCACCTCGCGCATCCTGGGCCGGCTTTTCACACGCCTTCGGCGGGCCCCTCGCACACCTTCGGCGGTACCGCTCGTCCGCAGTGGCCGGACGGGTTGATTCGACACCGGACGGGCTCCTTTTGAGCGCGTCCGGTGTTTTTATGCCCTGATCTGATCGATCATCGCTCACGTGTTACGTAAAGATTTCATCTGAGCGCAACTTCTGGCACTGCGTGCCTTGTCAGGTGACACGGCGTGCCATACGTTGAAGGAGTCCGGGCGGCCGGCGTGCAGAGACCCTTCGTACGCCGGCTGTCCCCGCAAGCCGACGGCCTGCGCGCCCGGACGCCTGCGTCACAGGCACCCTCGCGCCCACCAAGCGCTGCCCAGCACCACCTCCGCCGGACCGACGGCACACCCTCACCCTCAGCAGCAGCACCGACGTACCCCTCAGCGTTCCCCTCGGAACGCTCATCGCCGGAGGCACCACGTGAAGGAAATCCTGGACGCGATCCAGTCGCGGACGGCCACGTCCGACGACTTCGCCGCTCTTCCGCTCCCCGAGTCCTACCGCGCGATCACCGTGCACAAGGACGAGACGGAGATGTTCGCGGGGCTCGGCACCCGCGACAAGGACCCCCGCAAGTCGATCCACCTGGACGACGTGCCGGTGCCGGAGCTCGGCCCCGGCGAGGCCCTGGTGGCCGTCATGGCGTCTTCCGTGAACTACAACTCGGTCTGGACCTCGATCTTCGAGCCGGTCTCGACCTTCAGCTTCCTGGAGCGCTACGGGCGGCTCAGCGAGCTGACCAAGCGCCACGACCTGCCGTACCACATCATCGGCTCGGACCTCGCGGGCGTCGTGCTGCGCACCGGCCCGGGCGTGAACTCCTGGAAGCCCGGCGACGAGGTCGTCGCGCACTGTCTCTCGGTCGAGCTGGAGTCCTCGGACGGCCACAACGACACGATGCTCGACCCGGAGCAGCGCATCTGGGGCTTCGAGACGAACTTCGGCGGTCTCGCCGAGATCGCGCTCGTCAAGTCCAACCAGCTCATGCCGAAGCCCGACCACCTGAGCTGGGAGGAGGCCGCCGCCCCCGGTCTGGTCAACTCCACCGCGTACCGGCAGCTCGTCTCCCGCAACGGCGCCGGCATGAAGCAGGGCGACAACGTCCTCATCTGGGGTGCCAGCGGCGGACTCGGCTCCTACGCCACCCAGTTCGCGCTGGCCGGCGGCGCCAACCCGATCTGCGTCGTGAGCAGCCCGCAGAAGGCCGACATCTGCCGCGCCATGGGCGCCGAGGCGATCATCGACCGCAACGCCGAGGGCTACCGGTTCTGGAAGGACGAGACCACCCAGGACCCGAAGGAGTGGAAGCGCTTCGGCAAGCGCATCCGCGAGTTCACCGGCGGCGAGGACATCGACATCGTCTTCGAGCACCCCGGGCGGGAGACCTTCGGCGCGAGCGTCTACGTCACCCGCAAGGGCGGCACCATCACCACCTGCGCCTCGACCTCGGGCTACATGCACGAGTACGACAACCGCTACCTGTGGATGTCGCTCAAGCGGATCATCGGCTCGCACTTCGCGAACTACCGCGAGGCCTGGGAGGCCAACCGGCTCGTCGCCAAGGGCAAGATCCACCCCACGCTCTCCAAGGTCTACTCCCTGGAGGACACCGGGCAGGCCGCCTACGACGTGCACCGCAACCTGCACCAGGGCAAGGTCGGCGTGCTCGCGCTGGCCCCCCAGGAGGGCCTGGGCGTGCGCGACGAGGAGAAGCGCGCCAAGCACATCGACGCCATCAACCGCTTCCGGAACGTCTGAGGTCCGCCATGACCGAGCGTCAGCCAGCCCCGGCGAGGGCGGAGAAGGACCGGCCGTGGCTCATGCGCACGTACGCCGGGCACTCCACCGCCGAGGCGTCCAACGAGTTGTACCGCCGCAACCTCGCCAAGGGGCAGACGGGCCTGTCCGTGGCCTTCGACCTGCCCACCCAGACCGGCTACGACCCCGACCACATCCTCGCCCGCGGCGAGGTCGGCCGGGTCGGGGTCCCGGTCTCGCACGTCGGTGACATGCGCCGGCTGTTCCAGGACATCCCGCTGGAGCAGATGAACACCTCGATGACCATCAACGCCACCGCCATGTGGCTGCTGGCGCTCTATCAGGTCGTCGCCGAGGAGCAGGGTGCCGACATCACCAAGCTCCAGGGCACCACCCAGAACGACATCGTGAAGGAGTACCTGTCGCGGGGCACCCACGTGTTCCCGCCGGTGCCCTCCCTCCGTCTCACGACGGACATGATCACGTACACGGTGAACCACATCCCCAAGTGGAACCCGATCAACATCTGCAGCTACCACCTCCAGGAGGCGGGCGCCACACCGGTCCAGGAGATCGCGTACGCGATGTCCACCGCGATCGCCGTCCTGGACGCGGTGTTCGCGTCCGGGCAGATCGCCGAGGACCGCAAGGGCGACGTGGTGGCCCGCATCTCCTTCTTCGTGAACGCGGGCGTGCGCTTCATCGAGGAGATGTGCAAGATGCGGGCGTTCGGCCGCATCTGGGACAAGATCACCCGCGAGCGGTACGCCATCGAGAACCCCAAGCAGCGCCGCTTCCGCTACGGCGTCCAGGTCAACTCCCTCGGGCTGACCGAGGCGCAGCCGGAGAACAACGTCCAGCGGATCGTGCTGGAGATGCTGGCCGTGACGCTCTCCAAGGACGCCCGTGCCCGCGCGGTCCAACTGCCCGCCTGGAACGAGGCGCTGGGCCTGCCCCGGCCGTGGGACCAGCAGTGGTCGCTGCGCATCCAGCAGGTCCTGGCGCACGAGAGCGACCTGCTGGAGTACGAGGACATCTTCGAGGGCTCGCACGTCATCGAGGCCAAGGTGGCGGCCCTCGTCGAGGAGTCGCTCGCCGAGATGGACCGGATCGAGGAGATGGGCGGCGCGATGGCCGCCGTCGAGTCGGGCTACCTCAAGTCGCAGCTCGTCTCCTCGCACGCCGAGCGGCGCGGCCGGATCGAGTCCGGCCAGGAGAAGATCGTCGGCGTCAACATCTACGAGTCGACCGAGCCGAACCCGCTCACGGCCGACCTGGACGCGGCGATCCAGACGGTCGACCCGGCCGTCGAGGCCCGGGTCGTCGCCGCGCTCCGGACGTGGCGGGACACGCGTTACCAGCCGCCCTTCAACCACCCGCGCCCGTGCAAGGCGCTGGAGCGGCTGAAGGAGGCCGCCAAGGGCACGGACAACCTCATGGAGGCCACCCTGGAGTGCGCCCGCGCCGGTGTCACGACCGGCGAGTGGGCCGGGGCCCTGCGCGAGGTGTTCGGCGAGTTCCGCGCCCCCACCGGCGTCTCGTCCGCGCCCGTGGCGGTCAGCGCCGGGGAGGGCACCGGACTCGCCCTGGTCCGCCGCAAGGTGGAGCTGACGGCCCGGGACCTCGGGGTGGGCAAGCTCCGCTTCCTGGTCGGCAAGCCGGGGCTGGACGGGCACTCCAACGGAGCCGAGCAGATCGCCGTGCGCGCCCGTGACGCCGGGTTCGAGGTGGTCTACCAGGGCATCCGGCTCACCCCGGACCAGATCGTGGACGCGGCCGTCGACGAGGACGTGCACGCCGTGGGCCTGTCCATCCTGTCCGGCTCGCACGCCCAGCTGGTGCCGGACGTGCTGGAGAAGCTGCGCAAGGCCGGCGCCGCCGACATCCCGGTGATCGCGGGCGGGATCATCCCGAACGCCGACGCCGAACAACTGCGTGCCGCGGGAGTGGCCGCCGTCTTCACCCCGAAGGACTTCGACATCACCGGAATCATCGGCCGTATCGTCGACGAGATCCGCAAAGCGAACCAGCTCGGCCCCCTGGAGGTCCCCGCATGACACCGCCCGTCAACCGTCTGCGTCCGCGCCGTTCCTGTCTCGCGGTACCGGGCAGCAACCCGCGCTTCCTGGAGAAGGCGCAGGGGCTCCCCGCGGACCAGGTCTTCCTGGACCTGGAGGACGCGTGCGCGCCGCTGGCCAAGCCGGACGCCCGGCACACCATCGTCAAGTTCCTCAACGAGGGCGACTGGACCGGCAAGACGCGGGTCGTGCGCGTCAACGACTGGACCACCGAGTGGACCTACCGGGACGTCGTCACCGTCGTGGAGGGCGCCGGGCAGAACCTCGACTGCATCATGCTGCCGAAGGTCCAGGACGCCCAGCAGGTGGTGGCGCTCGACCTGCTGCTGACGCAGATCGAGAAGACGATGGGCTTCGAGGTCGGCAAGATCGGCATCGAGGCGCAGATCGAGAACGCGCAGGGCCTCAACAACGTCAACGCGATCGCGCAGGCCTCCCCGCGCATCGAGACGATCATCTTCGGCCCGGCCGACTTCATGGCGTCGATCAACATGAAGTCGCTGGTGGTCGGCGAACAGCCGCCCGGCTACCCGGCGGACGCCTACCACTACATCCTGATGAAGATCCTGATGGCCGCCCGCGCCAACAACCTCCAGGCGATCGACGGCCCCTACCTCCAGATCCGCAACGTCGAGGGCTACCGCGAGGTCGCCCGGCGCGCCGCGGCCCTCGGTTTCGACGGCAAGTGGGTGCTGCACCCGGGCCAGGTCGAGGCGTCCAACGAGATCTTCTCGCCCTCGCAGGAGGACTACGACCACGCCGAGCTGATCCTGGACGCGTACGACTACTACACGTCCGAGGCGGGCGGCAAGAGGGGCTCCGCGATGCTCGGCGACGAGATGATCGACGAGGCCAGCCGCAAGATGGCCCTGGTCGTCTCGGGCAAGGGCCGGGCCGCCGGCATGCGGCGCACGTCCAGCTTCGAAGCACCGGAGGCCTGAGCACCATGCAGTTCGGACGCACCTACGAGGAGTTCGAGGTCGGCGCGGTCTACAAGCACTGGCCCGGCAAGACGGTCACCGAGTACGACGACCACCTGTTCTGCCTGCTGACCATGAACCACCACCCGCTCCACATGGACGGCAACTACGCCGAGAAGACGACCGACTTCGGCAAGAACGTCGTCGTGGGGAACTACATCTACTCGCTGCTGCTGGGCATGTCCGTGCCGGACGTGTCGGGCAAGGCGATCGCCAACCTGGAGGTCGAGTCGCTCAAGCACGTGGCGCCGACCTTCCACGGCGACACCATCTACGGCGAGACGACGGTCCTCGACAAGACGCCCTCCCGGTCCAAGTCGGACCGCGGGGTCGTGTACGTCGAGACGAAGGGCTACAAGCAGGACGGCACGCTGGTCTGTGTCTTCCGCCGCAAGGTGATGGTCCCCACCGAGACGTACATCAAGGAACGCGGCGGCGAGCAGCCCGGCCGCCCCCAGCTCAAGGAGCAGGAGAAGTAGCCATGGCGCGACTCGCCCAGACCGCCGGTCTCACGGACGTCCAGCGGGAGATCCTCTCCACCGTCCGGGACTTCGTCGACAAGGAGATCATTCCGGTCGCGACCGAGCTGGAGCACCGCGACGAGTATCCGCAGGACATCGTGGACGGCCTGAAGGAACTCGGCCTGTTCGGCCTGATGATCCCGGAGGAGTACGGCGGTCTCGGCGAGTCCCTCCTGACGTACGCGCTGTGCGTCGAGGAGATCGCGCGTGGCTGGATGTCCGTCTCGGGCATCATCAACACGCACTTCATCGTGGCGTACATGCTCAAGCAGCACGGCACGCGGGAGCAGAAGGATCACTTCCTGCCGCGGATGGCGCTCGGCGAGGTGCGCGGGGCGTTCTCGATGTCGGAGCCGGCGCTCGGCTCGGACGTGTCGGCGATCTCCTCGAAGGCGGTGCGGGACGGGGACGAGTACGTCCTGAACGGCCAGAAGATGTGGCTGACGAACGGCGGTTCCTCGACGCTGGTGGCCGTTCTGGTCCGAAGTGACGAAGGACACCCCGAGGGCACGGCCCCGCACAAGTCGATGACGACCTTCCTGGTGGAGAAGGAGCCCGGTTTCGGCGAGGTCCGTCCCGGTCTCACCATCCCGGGGAAGATCGACAAGATGGGCTACAAGGGGGTCGACACCACCGAGCTGATCATGGACGGACTGCGCATTCCGGCCGATCGGGTGCTCGGCGGCACCACGGGCCGAGGGTTTTACCAAATGATGGACGGAGTCGAGGTCGGCCGGGTCAACGTCGCGGCCCGTGGCTGCGGTGTCGCCCAGCGTGCTTTCGAGCTGGGTGTCTCCTATGCCCAGCAACGCCACACTTTCGGCAAGCCGATCGCCCAGCACCAGGCGATCCAGTTCAAGCTGGCCGAGATGGCTACCAAGGTCGAGGCCGCCCATGCGATGATGGTGAACGCGGCTCGCAAAAAGGACTCCGGGGAACGAAACGACCTCGAAGCAGGGATGGCGAAGTACCTCGCCTCCGAGTACTGCAAGGAGGTCGTGGAGGATGCTTTCCGGATCCACGGCGGCTACGGCTTCTCCAAGGAGTACGAGATCGAGCGCCTCTACCGGGAGGCCCCGATGCTGTTGATCGGTGAAGGTACCGCCGAAATCCAGAAAATGATCATCGGGCGCAGGCTGCTCGAAGAGTATCGACTCCAGGGTTAGATGTCCTGGTTCGGGGTGTTTTCTTCGCGAAGAAGATCACACCCCGTCAACACTCTTCAGCCGCCGACTCCGCTTCCTGGCTTGCCCAGTTGTGGTCCGCGCCCGGTACGATCGCGGGAAAGCCGCCGTCCCCCGTAAGAGCGCGGCATCATCCGCTACGAAGGTCATCCATGCCCCACAGCCAAACCTCTGCACCTCGCGACAGCCGGACCGGCGTCCGCCTCGCGCGCGGAGCATCGCCGTGGCTCCTCCCGACCGTCGCCACCGCAGCACTCAGCCTGGCCCGTTCGCGCCGCTCCGGCGCCGCCCGGGCCGTGGCCGTACCCGCCACCGCGCTCGCGGCCGGGATGCTGTGGTTCTTCCGCGACCCCGAGCGCGAGATCGCTCAGGGCCGGGTCATCTCGCCCGCCGACGGTGTGGTGCAGAGCATCATGCCGTGGAAGGACGGACGCACCCGCGTCGCGATCTTCATGAGCCCGCTCAACGTCCACGTCAACCGCGCGCCCCTCGCGGGCACGGTGACCTCGGTCGAGCACATCCCCGGTGGGTTCGTTCCGGCGTTCAACAAGGAGAGCGAGAACAACGAACGTGTCGTCTGGCACTTCGACACCGAGCTGGGCGACATCGAGATGATCCAGATCGCCGGCGCGGTGGCCCGTCGCATCGTCCCGTACATCCCGCAGGGCACGAAGGTCGAGCAGGGCGAGCGGATCGGTCTCATCCGTTTCGGTTCGCGCGTCGACATCTACCTCCCCGAGGGTGTCGAGGCCGATGTGGAGGTCGGTCAGAAGACCGTGGCTGGGGTGACTCGAATTGACCGTGGTTGATCCTGAGACACAGGCCGGCTGGGTCCCGGAGGCCGACGACATCGACGACGAGGAGGAGATGCCTCTCTCGCTCCGTCTGTCGATAGCGGACACGCTCACCCTCGGCAACGCCACGTGCGGCTTCATGGCGGTGTACTTCACCACCACCGGCATCCTGATCCCGCACCTCACCGGCAGCCAGGAGACGGGCATGGGGCGCAACAGCGCCGCCACGGCCGTCATCCTCATGCTCTGCGCGGCGGTCTTCGACCTCTTCGACGGTCTGGTCGCCCGCAAGCTGCGCTCCTCCCCCATGGGCGCCGAGCTGGACAACCTGTCGGACCTGATCAGCTTCGGCCTCGCGCCGGCGTACTTCGTGCTGGTCTACGGCATGGTCGCGGACGACGCCCACCAGCGGGTCGCGGCGGTCGGCGGCATCGTGGTGCTGCTGGCGGTGGTGCTGAGACTGGCGCGGTTCTCCTGTGTGACGGTCAAGGACGGCACGTTCCAGGGCATGCCCTCGCCGTTCGGCGCCCTCACCGTCGTCTCCATCGTGCTGCTCGAGCTGCCGTTCGTCGCCACGCTCATGGCGATCATCGGCACCGCCTGGCTGATGGTGAGCCGGGTCGAGTACCCGAAGCCCCGGGGCCGCCTCGCGGTCGCGATGCTCTCCTGGATCGTCCTCTCGATGGGTCTGCTGGCCGCGTGGGCGTTCGACGCCCCGAGCGGTCAGCTCCTGCTCCAGACCGGCTGTGCGCTGCAGCTCGTCATGGGCGCGGTCATCCCGCTGTTCGCCACGGCCCGCCGGGTGAACAACTTCCGCGACAACCGCCGCGAGGCACGGGCCGCTCAGCTCCCGTAACCCGCGTACGTCGTCACGAGGGCCCCGGACCGGATGGTCCGGGGCCCTCGTGCGTGCGGGGCGGGGCGCGCGCGGGGGCGGTCAGCCGCCGGGGGTGTATCCCTGGGCGGCGGCGGACGCCCCGGCCTCGCGGACGACCTTCATGCCGCCCACGGCGCTCTTGTCGGGCCGCAGGATGACGCTCTCCTTGGAGGAGGCCGCCTCGGGGTCGCTGAAGTCCTGGGTGATGCCGAAGCCGGGGTCGAACGCGTCGATGGTCAGCAGCGCCTTGTCGACGCCCTCGCGGGTGAGGTCCTTGGTGGCGCAGGCCTTCTTCAGGGCCTCGCCGAACGCCGAGGCGGCGGTCCAGCCGGCCACCACGCCGTTGTCGAGACTGTCCTTGGGGTAGGCGGCCCGGTAGTCCGCGACCAGCTTCTTCGCCTGCGGGGTGTCGGCGCCGATCGGCAGGGCCGGCGAGGCGACGTAGTAGTTCGCCTCCAGCGCCGGGGCGGCCGGGGTGGCGAGGAGCTGCGGGGCGTACGCCGAGTTGTTGCCGATGACCGGGACGCCGAACCCGCCCGCCGCCGCGACCCCGACGAGCGAGGCCGCCTGCCGGGGGCCCGCGCTGATCACGATGGCCTTGACCTTGGCCTTCTTCAGGGCGACGACCTGCCCGGTCATGTCGTTGTCGGTCGGCTTGATCTTCTGCTCGACGACCTTGAGGCCGGCCTCCTTCGCCATGTACCGGGAGCCGGCCAGGGCGTTCTCGCCGTAGTCGCCCTCGAAGTACACGTGCCCGATCGTGTCGCCCTTCCTGAGCCCCTTCTCCTTCATCAGGAAGTCGATGGCGTTGATCGTCTCGATGTCGTACGTGGAGCCGATCACCCTGATGTAGGGGCTGCCCAGCAGCGTCGCCGACCAGGCCTGCGGCAGCACGAGCGCCTTGTCCTGGCCGTCGACGCGCTGCTTGACGGCGGCGACGAAGGGGGAGCCGATGAACTGGGTGAAGCCGAGCACCTTCGGTGCCAGCTCGGTGTAGCCGGCGACGGCCTTCTGCGGGTCGTAGCCGTGGTCGCGGACGGTCAGGGCCAGCTTGTAGCCGCAGATCCCGCCATCGGCGTTGGTCTGCTTCGCGTAGAGCTGCTGGGCCTGGGTGACGCTCTTGCCGAGGGTCGCGTACACGCCGGTCATGTCGGTGAGCACGCCGAGGCTGATCGTCTTCCCGGAGATCCCCTCCCCGGTCTTCACGCCGCCGGCGGCGGCCTTGTCCCCGCCGTCGTCCTTGGCCTTGGAACTGCAGCCGGCCAGCACGAGCAGTGCGGCCAGCGCCCCGGCGGCCATCCTGGCCGTGTGTGTCGTTCTCATCGTTCCTCCCCTGCTGTGGCCCCGGGACGGGGCCGGACGCGGAGCCGGGCGGCCACCCTGACCAGGCCGCCCGGCAGAAAGAGCACCACCGCCACGACAGCGGCGCCGTACAGGTACCGGGCCGCCTCACCGGGCGCGACCCCGCCGGTGCCCGGGTCGGAGACCAGCGGCAGCGTGTCGCTGTAGCGGGTGAGGAGCTGGGGCAGCAGCGACACGAAGACGGCGCCCACCACCGCCCCGGAGACCGAGCCGAGTCCGCCGATGACGATCATGGCGAGGTATTCGAGCGAGAGCGTGATCCCGAAGTAGTCGGGCACGGTCCGCTGGAAGACCAGGGCGAGCAGCACCCCGGCCAGTCCCGCGTACATCGAGGACAGGACGAACACGGCGGCGCGGTAGCGGGCGACGGGCACGCCGAGCACCCCGGCCGCGATCCGGTGGTCGCGGATCGCGTTCATGGCCCGCCCGGGACGGCCGCGCAGCACCCCGCGGGCGAACAGCCCGCAGCCGAGGAGCAGTACCAGACCGGCGTACCAGAGCTTCTCCGCCGACCCGAACGGCACCGCGGCGACGACGACCTCGCGCTCGTCGAAGGTGAGCCCGAACACGCTCAGCGGCGGCACGTCCCGCCCGTTGAAGCCGCCGGTCAGACCGGTCGCGTTGAACAGGACGTGCTGTCCGATGAAGATCAGGGCGAGGGTCGCGATACCGAGGTAGGCGCCGCGCAGCCGGCCCGCGATCGGGCTGAACACTCCGCCGGCGATCCCGGAGACGGCCACGGCGAGCACGGCCGCGAGCCAGGTCGGCAGGCCGAGGCCGATGAGCCCGCCGCCCCCGTCGGCGGCGAAGACGCAGTAGCCGTAGGCGCCGACCGCGAGGAAGAAGGCGTGGCCCATGGAGAGCTGGCCGGTGGCGCCGGTGAGCAGGTTCAGGCCGATCGCGCCGATCGCCGCGGCCATCGCGAACAGTCCCGCCTGGAGCCAGAAGCGGTCGAGGTAGAAGGGCAGGGCGAGCAGCGGCAGGCCGCCCGCGGCCCACAGCACGGGCCGGGCGCCGGGCCGCCGGACGGTCTTGCGGGAGACGGTCTTCGGCGTGCTGCTCGCCTCGTCGCGGGTGAGGACCTCAGACACGGGCGGGCTCCCTCGTACCGAACAGCCCGGAGGGCCGGATGAGCAGGATCGCGACCATCACCAGATAGGGCGCGAGGTCGCCGAGGCCGCGCCCGAGGAAGCTCAGGTCGCTCTGGTAGCCGGTGGCCAGCGACTCGGTGAGCCCGACGAGGAGGCCGCCGACGAGCGCGCCGGTGGTCGAGTCGAGGCCGCCGAGGATCGCCGCGGGGAACGCCTTGAGCGCGGCGAGCGAGGTGGCGCGTTCCAGTCCGGGGGTCGGGAAGACGGTCAGGAACAGCGCGGCGACGGCGGCGAGAGCGCCCGCGACCGCCCAGGCCCCGAGCGAGACCCGCCCGAGCCGGACGCCCATCAGGGCCGCGGTCTCCGGGCTCTCCGCGGCGGCCCGCATGGCCACGCCCCAGGAGGTGAAGCGGAACGCGAGCAGGAACGCCGTGATGAGCAGGGCCGCGGTGACGAACGCGGCGATCCGGGTGTGCGCGAGGGAGACCGGTCCGACGGTCAGCACGGCGTTGCCCCAGGGGTCGCCCATCGCGAGGACGTCGGTGCCGATCCGGCGGGTCAGTTCGGTGGTGAGCAGGATGTCGACGCCGATGGTGACGATGGCGAGGACGCTCTGGTCGGTGCCCCGGTAGCGCCGCATCACCAGGAACTCGACGGCGGCGCCGACCACGGCCGCGCCCGCGACCCCGGCGAGCAGGGCGGGCCAGAAGCCGATGTCGTCGTGGAGCGTCGCGGTGACGTAGCCGCCCGCGAGGAGCAGGGAGGCGTGCGCGAAGTTCACGACCTCGGTGGCCCGGAAGATGACGACGAAGCCGAGGGCGATCAGGGCGTACACGGAGCCCATGGACAGGCCGTTGAGCAGGAGTTCGACAAAGGTGCTCATGACGCGGCCTCCTCCGGCTCGGCCCGCTCGCCCAGATAGGCCCGCACCACCGCCGGGTCGTTCTGTACGTCGGCGGGGGCGCCGCCTGCGATACGGCGCCCGAAGTCCAGTACGGTCACCGCGTCCGCGAGCCGCATCACCACCCCCATGTCGTGTTCCACCAGGACGATCGAGATGCCGAGGCTGTCGCGGACCCCGGCGACGACCGCGGCGGTACGGCGCCGTTCGTCGGCGGTCATACCGGCGACGGGTTCGTCCAGGAGCAGCACGCGCGGTTCCATGCACAGGGCGCGGGCCAGCTCGGCGAGTTTCTGCTGCCCGTAGGGCAGGGAGCCGGCGGGCCGGTCGAGCTGTTCCGCGAGCCCGACGAACGCGGCGATCTCGCGGACGCGTTCGCGGTGCCGCCGGTCCTCGCGGGCGGCGGCGGGCAGCCGCAGTCCGGCGGCGAGGAACCCGGTGCGGGTCAGCCGGTGCCGGCCGAGCAGCAGGCAGTCCTCGACGGTGGCGTGCGGCGGCAGGGCGAGGTTCTGGAAGATGCGGGCCACGCCGAGACCGGCGATGCGGTGCGGTGGCAGCCCGGTGAGTTCCCGGTCCCCGAGCCGGACCGAACCGGCGGCGGGCCGGCAGACCCCGGACAGCACGTTGAAGCAGGTCGACTTGCCGGCGCCGTTGGGCCCGATCAGCGCGTGCACGGTACCGGGCCGGACGGTGAAACTCACGCCGTCGAGCGCGGTCAGCCCGGCGAACCGGACGGTCACGTCGCTGACCTCAAGGGGCGGGATGCCGTCGGGCCGGGCGTCGGGGGTGGCTGAGGTGGCCGGGGATTCTGCGGTGGCGGGGGTGTCTGGGGTGGCCGGGGTGCCCGAGGCATTCGGGGTGGCCGGGGAGTCCGGGGTGGCCCGGGTGTCCGGGCTGGTCGGGGTGGCCGGGGTGCCCGAGGCATTCGGGGTGGCCGGGGAGTCCGGGGTGGCACCGGTCGTGTGGCCGGGTCCGGCCGCTTTGGTGGTCCGCTTCATGTCGTGCGGGTCCGTTCCGTCTCGTTCCTGCACGGCGGCTCACCCCTTCCAGCGGGACAGGGCCGGAAGGGCGTCGCGGGCGGTCGCCCCGTCGGCCGCGGCGGTCTCGTCCACGACGCCGAGATAGCGGCGGCGCACCTCGTCGGAGGCGGCGAGTTCGTCGGAGGGGCCGGACAGGGTCACCTCGCCGACCTCCAGGACGTAGGCCGTCGCGGCGAGCCGCAGCGCCAGGGCGGCGTTCTGCTCGACCAGCAGGACGGAGGTGCCCTGCTGGTTGATCTCCCGCACGGTGTCGGCGATCCGGGCCGCCATCAGCGGGGCGAGCCCGAGCGAGGGCTCGTCCAGCAGCAGCACCTTGGGGGCGCCCATCAGGGCCCGGCCGACGGCGAGCATCTGCTGTTCCCCTCCGGACAGCAGCCCCGCCCGCTGCTGGGCCCGGTCGGCGAGCACCGGGAACAGATCGTGCACGCGCCGCAGGGCCCGCGCCCGGTCCGTCCGGCCGCCGGTGCCGCCGAGGGCCCCGGCGCGCAAATTGTCGGCGACCGTCATCCGGGCGAACACCCGCCGCCCTTCCGGGACTTGGGAGACCCCGGCGGCCACCACCCGGTCCGGCGCCAGCCGGTCCAGCGGCCGGCCGCCCAGCGTGACGGTGCCGCCGGTCACCGCTCCCCCGTGGAAGGAGAGCGTCCGGCACACCGCCCGCAGCAGCGTCGACTTGCCCGCGCCGTTGCCGCCGAGCACCGTCACGACGGTCCCCTCCGGCACCTCCAGCGACACATGGCGCAGGGCGCGTACGGGGCCGTATCCGACCGACAGTTCCCGCACGAGCAGAGCGGAACCGCCCATGGCACCTCCCTTGTCTCCCTCGGTGTGGCGTCTGCCTCGGTGTGGCGCTCACCTCAGCACCGGTGGGACCGCCCGTCCACGGCCCGCGGGCGATACGCGGCGGGGGCCCAGCGGTGACGCCCGCGCGTTGTGCACGCGCACAACACCGCGTGTCAGGGGCCTGCGCGGACCGCCGCCCCGGTGGCATCCTCCGGCCGTGGGAGGACGCGGAGCGTGGACCGGTCACGAAGGGAAGCCGCTCACAAAGTCGTGCGCGGCTCTGCTGGACGCGCTCCTGGAGGGCCAGGAGACGCCGGGGCTCGCGGCACGGGCCGCCGCGGTCCTGGACCTGCCCGAGGACGGCGCGTACGTAGTGGTCGTGCTGCGCACGGAATCCCATGACGGACGGGACGGATGGGACGGACCGAGCGGCCGGGGCGGCGGACGCGACGGAGGGGAGGGAAGGGACGGAAGGGACGGAGGCGATGGAGGGGACAGCGGGCGCGACGAGGGGGCTGGACGGGAGGGGGGTCGCCGGGAGTCGGCGGGCGCGGGGCTGCGGTTCATCTGGCGGGTGGGGGCCGACCGCGCGATCGGCGTGGTCGCCTTGGACGCCGGCCAGGGCCTCGACGGGGTGGCCCGGCTGCTGGACGGGCAGTGTTCAGGACCCGGCGGGATCAGCCCGGTCGTCTCGGGACTCGGCGAGCTGGGCCGGGCCCGGCGGTGGGCGGAGCTGGCGCTGCGCACCTGTCCGCCGGGCGCGACCGGCGTCGTACGCCTGGACCGGCGGATGCCGGCCGCGCTCGTGGTGAGCCGGCCGGACCTGGCGGGCCGGCTGGTGTCAGAGGTGTTCGGCGCGCTGCTGGAACGCGCGCCGGGCGACCAAGCCGTACTGATCGAGACGCTGGACACGTGGCTGGCCTGCGAGGGCTCGGCTGGCCGGGCGGCAGCCCGCCTGCGCTGCCACCGGAACACCGTGCTCAACCGCCTGCGCCGCCTGGAACACCTGACGTCCCGCTCCCTGGCCCGCCCCCGGGACCTGATCGAGATGACCTTGGCGCTGGACGCGTACCGGTTGGTGGGGGTGGGGGCAGGGGCGGGAGCGGGGTGTCGGGATACCGCGAGGTGACCCGGGGCCGTCGGGCGGCGGCCCCGGGAGCGACCGTCCGCCGGCGGCCCCCGGAGCGCTCGGGCGCAGGTCAGGTCAGGTCAGGTCAGGTCAGGTCAGGTCACGCCACGCCACGCCACGCCACGTCACGTCACGTCAGGAAGTCGCGCCCGATGTTCTCCGCGACGCGTTCCAGGATCGGCCCCGCGTCGGCGATGCACCTGGCGATGTCGGGCTCGACCTCGGTGAGGGGGTAGGCCCGGCGGATTCCGGCGGTGCCGAGCGCCTCCGGCCGGAGGGTGAGCCGGCCGCAGACGGCGACGACCTCCTTGCCCTCGGCGCGGGCGGCCGCCGCGACCCCGGCGGGCGCCTTGCCGTGCAGCGTCTGCTCGTCGAGGGACCCCTCCCCGGTGATCACCAGCGTGGCCCGCTCCAGGGCGGACGCGAAGCCGAGGACGTCGAGCATGACCTCGATGCCGGCCCGGAAACGGGCGCCGAGGACGAGCGCCCCGTAGCCGATACCGCCGGCGGCGCCCGCGCCGGGCGCGGCGGCGTACTCGGCGGCCTTCGGGCCGATCGCCTTCTCCAGGACCGTGGCGAAGTGGGCGAGCGCGGCGTCCAGGGTCGCCACGTCGTCGGGGCTCGCGCCCTTCTGCGGCCCGTACACCGCCGGCGCGCCCTTGGGCCCGGTCAGCGGGTTGTCCACGTCGCTGGCGAGGACGAGATCGACGGCGGCGAGCCGCTCGTCCAGCCCCGACAGGTCCGCGCTCTCCACCTCGCGCAGCACGGCGCCGCCGGGCGCCACGGGCGTACCGCCGGCGTCCAGGAAGCGAGCGCCGAGCGCGGACAGCATGCCCGCGCCGCCGTCCGTGGTCGCGCTGCCGCCGACGCCGAAGACGATGGTGCGCGCGCCGGCGTCGAGCGCGGCGCGCAGCAGTTCTCCGGAGCCGTACGTCGAGGCGGTCAGCGGGGCGAAGACGCCCTCGGGGAGCCGCTGCAACCCGCTCGCCTCGGCCATCTCCACGACCGCGGTGTCCCCGCGCAGCGCGTACGCGGCCGTCACCTCGTCGCCGAGCGGGCCGGCGACGCGCAGCTCGCGGCGCTCGAACCCGGCCGCGACCGCGGCGTCGACGGTGCCGTCACCGCCGTCGGCCACGGGCAGCGACTCGACCTCGACGCCGGGCACGGCGCGGCGCAGTCCGGCCGTCACGCGCTCGGCGACCTGTACGGCCGTCAGCGATCCCTTGAACTTGTCCGCGGCGATGAGCACACGGGGGGTCCGATCCACTGCAGCGTCCGCCACCTTGCATTCCCCTTGCTTTCGGGCCTTGCACACGTCAAGGCAGTCGCGCCGCTGCGACCATAACCGCCCCACCCCCTCCCCGTCATGCCCCGCCCGGCCGACGGGACGGCCCACCGCCGGCGTGTTGTCCCACCTCGTCCGGCACCCGACCGTGCTGCCGGCGGAACGTGCCGGACCCGGAGGGCGGCCGGCCGGCGGCGGAGGGCCGTCCTTCGTCCGGGCGGCGGCTCGGGGCTCGTTACCCTTCCCCCATGACCACTTCGGACTTCGCCGCCTACATCGCCGGACTGCCGCGTGTCCTCGCCGGGGCCGCCGTTCTCTTCCGTGACGTGGAGGGGCGGGTCCTGCTGGTCGAGCCGAACTATCGGGAGGGGTGGGGGCTTCCGGGCGGGACCGTGGAGTCGGATGACGGGGAGAGTCCGCGGCAGGGCGCGCGTCGTGAGACGGCCGAGGAGATCGGGCTCGACGTGCGGCCCGGCCGGCTGCTGGTCGTCGACTGGGTGCAGGGGCCTGGCCGGCCTCCGCTGGTCGCCTACCTGTACGACGGCGGGGTGCTCACCGACGCGGACTTCACCGCGATCCGGCTCCAGGAGGAGGAACTGCTGTCCTGGCGTCTGGTGCCACGCGCCGAGCTGGACACGTATCTGCGGGGTGCGCTCGCCGGACGCGTCCACGCGGCCCTTGACGTACTGGAGGAGCAGGGTACGGGCGCGGCGGAGCTGGAGAACGGTCAGCGGGTGGGCTGAGCAGGGCCGCACAGGGCTCGGGGAGCACCTCGAAAGGGCGCTCCATATCTTGGTCGCCAGCCCCTCCACCTGCACGGATTCCGAGATCTGCCGGTCCGTCATTCCCGTGGCAAGCTGATCGGTGGGCCCCCGGCCGTTGTCCGGCCGGTGGCGGCGTCTAGGCACGAGGAGTTCCCATGGCTACGACGGATACGCACCGGCGTGACACCGGTGGCGGTTCTGGAATGTGGGTGTCCGGCTGGACCGCGTTCGCCGGGGTCATGATGATCTTCGGCGGTGCGATGGCGATCTTCCAGGGCATCTCCGCCATCGCGAAGGACGACGTCTTCGTCGCCACCCGCGACTACACGTACAGCTTCGACCTGACGGGCTGGGGCTGGATCCACCTCGTCCTCGGCCTCCTCGTCGTCATGGCGGGCCTCGCACTGTTCCGCGGCGTGCTGTGGGCCCGTGTCGTGGGTGTCGTACTGGCCGGCCTGTCCATGATCGCCAACTTCATGTGGCTGCCGTACCAGCCGGTGTGGGCGATCGTCCTGATCGCCATCGACGCGTTCGTCATCTGGGCCCTGTGCGTGGGCCCCGGTCGGGACGCCCACGCCCGCTAGCCCCCTCGGCAGCTCCCACGGAAGCACGGCAGCTCCCACGGAAGCGCGGCAGCTCCCACGGGAGCGCGGGCTCAGGCGGTCGGCTCGTAGACACCGCGTCACGCGGTCAGCTCGTAGATGCTCTTGCCCACCAGCCACAGGCCGAGGAACAGCACCACCGTCACCAGGGCCTCGTCCTGGTGGGCCTCCAGCCAGGTGCGCAGCTTCCCGAGGCGCACGGCGGCCGACCGCGGGGCGAACGTGGCGTACAGCTCCATGGTGAGCAGGCTGGACGAGGCCAGCAGGCAGTAGCCCATGAGGGCCGCGTAGGACGCGAAGTGCGCGAGGTCGGCCTTGACGACGGTGGCGGCGCCGGCCGCGATCATGCCCCAGGGCTGGAGCAGCAGGGCGAGGCCGGCCGCGGACCAGGGCGAGATGCGTTCGACGCGTGACATGAACCCGGAGGGCCGGCGCCGGTTGCCCATCCTGCGGCGGGTGCGTTCCGCGTAGCCGAGGAGCCCGACTCCTACGGCGAGTTTGACGGCGAGCGCCGCGGTGGACGGCGAGGACTTCGCGGCCGGTGGCTCGCCGCCGGTCATGAGCAGCACGACGGCGATGATGCCGACGAAGGTGGCGAGCCAGGTGAGGAGGAAGGCGAGGCCCTTCCAGACGCCGTTGCGGGCCGACAGGACCAGGACGAATCCGGTGACTGGCAACGGGTTCAGGGCGATCGCCAGGCCGATGAGGACCAGGTCAAGGACCATCAGCGCTCCCGCGTCGCCGCACGCCCCCTCACGCGGCGCACGTCAGGGCGCCTCGCGTATGCACTCATCGTCCGCTTCGCGGCCCGCCTCCACAAATCCGCTGTGGCGGGGTGCGGCGCGGCCGGGTGCGGGCACGGGACGGACGGGGCACCGGCGTCCATGGCTGTGCCGCGCTGCGGCCCGCACGACTCCGGGACGGGCGAGGCGGGGATGGCCACCGCTGTGCCGTGCTGCGGCCCGCACGACTCCGGGACGGCCATCGCTGTGCCGCGCTGCGGCCCGCACGACTCCGGGACGGCCATCGCCGTGCCGCCCCGCGGCCCGCACGACGCCGGCCGTACGGTGCCTCGGGCCGCCCCGCACCGCCACCCCGCACCCCTCCCTCCCCGACTCGCCGGACCCACCCCCCGGGGATACCTTGATGGCGGGGCCGGGTGCTCTTGGCGGCCGGCGGGCAGGGACCGCGACCCGAGGACGGTGGCCGGCATGACGCCCAAGCATCCGGCCGACGACCGGGCCCCGCGCCGTACGCCGAAGGAGCGGGCCGCGCTCGGCAAGGCCGCCCGGGCCGCCGTACCGCGCTCCTGTCACGCCGACTACTCCCCCTCGGCGAAGCGGCCCGACCCGGTGGACGTCGTCGAGGCGCAGTCGGTGAACCGCCTCTCCGAGCTGGTCCCCATCCGCTACGGCAGGATGACCGAGTCGCCCTTCCGCTTCTACCGGGGCGCCGCCGCCCTCATGGCAGGCGACCTCGCAGACACCCCGCGGACCGGCATCCGGGCCCAACTGTGCGGTGACGCGCACCTGTTGAACTTCCGGCTGCTCGCCTCCCCGGAACGCCGGCTGATGTTCGACATCAACGACTTCGACGAGACCCTGCCGGGACCGTGGGAGTGGGACGTCAAACGGCTGTCCGCCAGCTTCGTCATCGCGGCCCGGGCCAACGGCTTCGGCACCAAGGAGCGGGCCGGGATCGTCCGCGCCACGGTGCGCTCCTACCGCGAGTGGATGCGCCGCTTCGCCGCGCTGGGCCATCTCGCCGTCTGGTACACCCAGTTCGACGAGGAGTGGGTACGCACCCATTTCGCGGGGGAGTTGAGCGAGCGGGCCCGGGAGCGCTGGTCACAGTCGGCGGCCAAGGCGCGGACCCGGGACAGCGTCCACGCCTTCGGCAAACTCACCCACGTGGTCGACGGCAGGGCCCGTATCACCGCGAACCCGCCACTCGTCACCCCGCTGGAGGACCTGCTCCCGGGCCTCGAACGGGACTCGCTGGAGCGGGAGTTCCGCAAACTGGTCGGACGCTACGGGCACAGTCTCAACTCGGACCGGCGATTCCTGCTGGAGCAGTACCGGATCGCGGACGTGGCCCGCAAGGTGGTCGGGGTGGGCAGCGTGGGCACCCGCTGCTGGATCATCCTGCTGCTCGGCCGGGACGACGACGATCCGCTGCTCCTCCAGGCCAAGGAGGCGGGCGAGTCGGTGCTCGCCCCGTTCGCCGGCGCCGGCGTGTACCGGACGCAGGGCGAGCGGGTGGTCGCGGGGCAGCGGCTGATGCAGGCCACCAGCGACATCTTCCTCGGCTGGGAGCGGGCCGACGGCATCGACGGGCGCCGACGGGACTTCTATCTGCGGCAGTTGAGGGACTGGAAGGGCATCGCGCGGCCCGAGGTGATGGTGCCGTCGGGCATGCGGGCCTTCGGCGAGCTGTGCGGTGCGACGCTCGCCCGCGCCCACGCCCGGTCGGGCGACCGGATCGCGATCGCCTCGTATCTCGGCGGCGGTGACGTCTTCGACCGTGCGCTGGTCACGTTCGCCGAGCGTTACGCGGACCAGAACGAACGGGACCACCAGGCGCTCGTCGCCGCCGTCCGCACCGGCAGGATCAAGGCCGAGACGGCCTGAGACAAGGGCCTGAGACAAGGGCCGGAGACGAGGGCCTGAGACAGAGGCCCGGCCGCGGGTCAGGACCGCGGGGCCCGGTACGACGGAGACGACGGAGATGACGGAGGCGACGGAGGCGACAGAAGGTCCCGACAAGAAGCCCTGGCAAGGAACAAGGAGGCTGCCCGCATGGACCGTTATCCGCCGATCGCCGACCACGGTCTCATCGGAGACCTCCAGACCGCCGCCCTCGTCTCGTCACAGGGCGTGGTCAACTGGTTCGCGGCGCCACGCTTCGACTCCCCCAGCATCTTCGCCTCGTTGCTCGACCACGAGGGCGGCGGCTACTTCCGGCTCGCGCCCGAGCATCCGGAGGGAACCTGGCGGCAGTTGTACTACCCGGACACCGCCCTGCTGGTGACCCGCTTCATGTCGCCGGACGGGGTGGGCGAGGTCATCGACCACATGTCGGTCCTCACGGACAGGACACCGAGCGACCGGCACCGTCTGGTGCGCGTCGTGCGCTGTGTGCGCGGAACCGTGCGCTTCGCGCTGGAGTGCAGGCCCCGGTTCGACTACGCGCGGGCCGGCCACGACCTCGAACTCGGCGCCGACGGGGCGACGTTCCGGTCCTCCGGCATCACCGCCCACCTCCAGGGCGCGATCCCGCTCGAACGCGACGGACAGGACGTCCGGGGCGGCGTCACGCTGCGCAACGGGGAGACGGCGGGCGTCGTGTTCACCGTGTGCGGCCCGGACGAGCCGCCCCCGCCGGTCCCCACCGTCGACACGATCACCCAAGACCTCTGGGACAACGTCGACTTCTGGCAGCGGTGGGTGCGCACCTCCAACTACCGGGGCCGCTGGACGGAGATGGTGCACCGCTCCGCGATCACCCTCAAGCTCCTCACCTACGCCCCCACCGGCGCCCCGGTCGCCGCCGCCACGATGGGCCTGCCCGAACAGGTCGGCGGCGAACGCAACTGGGACTACCGCTACACGTGGATCCGGGACGGCTCGCTGTCGGTGCGCGCGCTCCTCGACCTCGGATACGTGGAGGAGGCGACCCAGTTCACGCACTGGCTCGGCGAGCGTTTCGCGGACCGCGCGGGCGCCGCGGGCGAACCCCTCCAGATCATGTACCGGGTCGACGGCGACCCGCATCTGACGGAGGAGATCCTGGAGCACTTCGAGGGCTACCGCGGCTCGTACCCGGTCCGCGCGGGCAACGCGGCCTCGGACCAGTTGCAGCTCGACATCTACGGCGAGGCGCTGTACGCCCTGGCGCAGGGCCGCGAGGTGGGCGAACAGGCGGGCTACCACGGCTGGAAGGGCCTGTCCGCCGTGCTCGACTGGCTGGCCGACTCCTGGGACCGGCCCGACGAGGGGATCTGGGAGACCCGGGGCGGCCGCAAGGACTTCACGTACAGCCGGGTGATGTGCTGGGCGGCCTTCGACCGGGGTCTGAAGCTGGCCGCCGAGTTCAGCAGGCCGGCCGACACCCAGCGCTGGACCCGGGCCCGGGACGCGATCCTCGAACAGGTCATGGAACGCGGCTGGAGCGAGCGGGAACAGGCCCTCGTCCAGCACTACGGCGGTGACGTCCTGGACGCCTCGCTGCTGCTCGCGCCCCGCGTCGGCTTCGTCTCGCCGCGCAGCCCCGGCTGGCTGTCCACCCTGGACGCCATGGAACGCGTCCTGGTCTCCGACAGCCTGGTCTACCGCTACGACCCCGAGGCCTCGCCCGACGGACTGCGCGGCTCCGAGGGCACGTTCAGCCTCTGCACGTTCCTGTACGTCGACGCCCTCGCCCGCGCGGGACGCCTCCCCCAGGCCCGCTACACCTTCGAGAAGATGCAGACGTACGCCAACCATGTCGGCCTGTTCGCGGAGGAGATCGGCCCGAGCGGCGAACAACTCGGCAACTTCCCGCAGGCGTTCACCCACCTGTCCCTCATCATGGCCGCGACGACCCTGGACGAGTCCCTGGACCGCGCCTTCGAACGGGGCGGCCACTGAGCGGAGCGGTCAGAACAGGGCCGCTCCGCTTTCGAAGTCCAGGAGGCGCTGCTTGCGGTCCAGGCCGCCGCCGTAGCCGGTGAGGCTTCCGTTCGCGCCGACCACCCGGTGGCAGGGCACGATGATGCCGACCGGGTTCCTGCCGTTGGCGAGGCCCACCGCGCGGGAGGCGCCCAGGCCGCCGAGGGCTTCGGCGAGTTCGCCGTACGAGCGGGTCTCGCCGTAGGGGATCCGCCGGAGCTGCTCCCAGACGCGGAGCTGGAACGGGGTTCCCGTCAGGCGCAGTTCGACGGTGAAGTCCTTCAGCTCGCCCGCGAAATAGGCGTCCAGCTGTTCCCTCACCTCGCCGAAGAGCATGTCGTCCTGCGGGCCGAAGGTCTCCTCTTGGGGGCGGTGGCGCTGGTCGACCATGTAGAGGCCGCACAGGACACCGTCGTCGGCGACGAGGGTGAGGGGCCCGTAGGGACTGTCGATCACCATGTGCTGTTTCACTGAGGGTCCTTGAGACGCGGTGTTCGTGGTGGATGGGGTGCGGATGGGTACCCGGTGGCGGAGGCGGGCCGGGTCAGGCGGGGAGGACGTTGACCGGGTGGTCGGTGGTCGCCCACAGGTACTGGACGGCGTACGCCCGCCAGGGGCGCCAGGCCGCGGCCCGGGCGGTGAGCGCCGCGGGTGTGGACGGCAGGCCCAACTCCTTGGCCGCGTACCGGATTCCGAGGTCGGTGGGGAGGAAGGCGTCCGGGTCGCCGAGCGCCCGCATCGCGATCACGTCGACCGTCCAGGGCCCGAACCCGGGCAGCGCGAGCAGCCGCGCCCTGGCCTCCGCCCAGTCGCTCTCCATTCCCAACCGGATTGTTCCGGAGGCGAGTTCGGCGACGAGGTTGGTGAGGGTGGTCCGGCGGGTCCGGGGCATCGCGAGGGACGCGGGGTCGACCGCGGCGAGCGCTCCCGGCGTGGGGAAGAGGTGGGTGAGACCGCCCTCCGGGTCGTCTAGCGGCTCGCCGTGCGCGAGGACCAGCCGGGCGGCATGGGTGCGCGCGGCGGCCGTGGAGACCTGCTGCCCCAGCACGGCCCGTACGGCGAACTCGTCCTCGTCCACCGTGCGCGGCACCCGGCGGCCGGGCGCCTTGTCGACCAGGGGCGCGAGCAGCGGGTCCGACCGGAGCTGGTCGTCCACGGCGACCGGGTCCGCGTCCAGGTCGAGCAGGCGGCGGCACCGGCTGATCGCGACGGGCAGGTCACGCAGGTCGCTGAGGCCGAGCCGGCACGCGATGTGGTCCGGCATCGGCGTCAGAGCGGCGATCCCGTGCCCGTACGGCAGTCGCAGGGTCCGCCGGTAGGCACCGTCGCGCCACTCCTCCACCCCCGGTACGGCGGTCGCGGCGAGGTGTCCGAAGAGGTTGGCCGGGTTGAGCGGGGCGCGGAAGGGGAGCCGGAGGTTCAGAACTCCCGGGGTGTGGGTTCCGGCGGCGGTTCCCGTCCGCTTCTTGGGCAGGCGGGCGCGCAGTTCGCCGGGTGAGAGGGCGAAGACCTCGCGGACGGTGTCGTTGAAGGTGCGGATCGAGGAGAAGCCGGCGGCGAAGGCGATCTCGGCCATCGGGAGCGGGGTCGTCTCGATGAGCAGCCGTGCGGTCTGGGCGCGCTGGGCACGGGCCAGCGCGAGGGGACCGGCACCCAGTTCGGAGAGGAGCTGCCGTTCGATCTGCCGGGTGCTGTAGCCGAGCCGGGTGGCGAGGCCGGGCACGCCCTCGCGGTCGACCACGCCGTCGCCGATCAGCCGCATCGCGCGGGCCACCAGGTCGGCGCGGTGGTTCCACTCGGGCGAACCGGGACTGGTGTCGGGGCGGCAGCGCTTGCAGGCCCGGAAGCCGGCCTGCTGACAGGCCGCCGCGCTCGGCAGGAACGTCATGTTCTCCGGCTTGGGCGGCACGACCGGGCAGCTCGGCCGGCAGTAGATCCGCGTGGTGGTGACCGCCGTGAAGAACCATCCGTCGAAGCGCGCGTCCTTCGACTGGACGGCCCGCACGCAGCGCTCCGTGTCGGTGTGCATACCGTTCCGCATGCCCCCAGCATCGGTCACCCGGCGGGACCGGGCTGGCGGGAATCCGACATCTGCCTCGCCCGGCCTGCACCGGCACGGGCATTGGCATTGGCATTGGCATTGGCCGGGGGCTGTCTTTTCGCACACGCGGGTGCGGGGTGCGGTGCCGTGGTACTGCTGCTCACAGCACCCGGCGCCGGACCAGGACCCCCAGGGTCACCAGCCCCGGCACCAGGGGCAGCCAGGCGGTCAGCAGCCGGTAGCCGAGGACCGTCGAGGCCGCCGCGCCGCCGGGCGCCCCCGCGAGGGTCAGGGCGAACGCGAGGGCGGCGTCGAGGGAGCCGATGCCGCCCGGGGTGGGCAGCAGGACGGCGGCGCTGCTCGCGGCGAGGAAGGCGAGGGCCACCCGCGCGGGCGGCAGCGGGAGGCCGACGGCCTGGGTGACCGCGATGACGACGGCGCAGTGCAGCGCGGCGAAGGCGAGGGAGCCGCCCCACAGGGCGGCGGCCCGCGCGGGCCGTTCGTGGACGGCCCGCACGTCCAGCAGGACCCGGCGCAGGGCGCGCCGCAGCGGTCCGGCCAGGAACAGCGCGGCGACGACGGCCGCCACGACGGTCCCGGCACAGGCGGCCAGGGTCCACGCGGGCCCGGGCGTGGGAGGGCGGGGGACGCGCAGCACGCCGGGGCAGGCGAGGGCGAGGCCGCCGATCAGGCAGCCGCGTGCGACGGTTCCGGCGCCGGCCTTGACGGCGAGTGCGGTGGCGGCGCGGGTGAGGGGCAGTCCGCACCGGGTCAGGAAGCGCAGGTTGACGGCGCCCGCGCCCAGCCCGGAGGGCAGGAGGTGGTTGGCGGAGCAGGCCGCGAACTGCGCGGCGACCAGCTTCGCGGCGGGTAACTGCCGGGCCACCGCGCCTTGTTGGGCGAGTGCGGAGGCCGGCCAGGTCGCGCCGGCCGCGACGGCGGCCACCAGCAGCCAGCCGCGGTCGGCCCCCGCGAGGCGGGCGACCCCGGCGGCGACGGCGGGCCAGTGACGGTGAGCGAGGTAGGCCGCGCACACCAGCACGAGCAGGGAGATCCCGGCCTGCCAGGACATCCGCCCACGGGACCCGGGCGGCCGGCACTCGCCCGCAGGGACCGGCGCGGTCGCGGACGCGGACGCGGACGCTGGCGCTGGACGGCGCCCGCCCGCTCCGGGCTCTTCTTCTCCGTGGTGCTGAAGCCCACCGGCGTGCCCGTCGAACGCTGGGGCTGGCTGCCGCTGCT